>NZ_CP060084.1:4536666-4897500 GCF_014211975.1 Teredinibacter haidensis | reverse complement strand
ACTCAATGGGCTGGCATGGCCAAGCGTTTACGGATGAAAGCCAGCAGCACTGGCAGCTGCACGCACATTTCTACCCCCCACTCTTACGCAGTGCATCAGTCAAAAAACATATGGTCGGCTACGAAATGATGGCAGAACCTCAGCGAGACATAACACCAGAGCAAGCCGCCGAGCGCCTTCGTAGTTGCAGTACCGTGCACTATTCAGAGCAGTAGTCTTACTGCACAACGAATCGAAACTACTCAGTTAAGAGACCTATAGACATGAACCACCCCCTAGAACGTGCCCAGCAGGCCTTCTCAAAAACCTTTAACCGGGACGCCGATAGGCTTTTCCACGCTCCCGGTCGCGTAAACCTTATAGGTGAACACACCGACTACAACAACGGTTTTGTTTTACCAACAGCCATCGACCGCGGTACATACATGGCCGTAGGCCTGCGCGACGATAGCCAAATTAACGTCACAGCACTGGACATTAACGGTGAAACCAGCTGCTGGGACGCTAACGCTACGATCGAACACGACCAAAAACACAGCTGGGCCAACTATTTACGTGGTGTATTTATTCAATTCGTAGAATCTTCTCATCCGAACATTAAAGGAATGGATGTTGTTGTAGCGGGCAATATTCCTCAAGGTGCGGGCCTGAGTTCCTCCGCCTCCTTTTCCGTAGTTTTTGCCACGGCAATCAGTGAAATCAACAATTTGTTTTACACTCCCGCCAAGATAGCGTTACTTTGCCAAGCTGCTGAAAACCAGTTTGTGGGTTGCAATTGCGGTATTATGGATCAACTTATATCGGCCGCAGGACAAATAAACCACGCTTTGTTGATTGATTGCCAGAACCTCGCGATAGAGCCCATATCAGTACCCGACTCCCTCGCAGTGATGATTATCGACAGCAAAGTGACTCGCGGCTTGGTTGACAGTGAATACAACGATAGACGCAAACAATGCGAACTCGCTGCTAAACAGCTGAATATTTCTAGCCTCCGCGAAGCCAGCCTATCCGTACTGCAGGCCAATCGGGACAGCGTTGACCCTATCGCGTTTAAGCGCGCGCACCACGTCATTACAGAGAACGAACGAACTCTCGCGATGACTGAAGCCCTGAAAAATAATGATGTTACGAGCTTGTCCCGTTTAATGGCAGAATCACACGTATCAATGCGCGATGACTTTGAAATTACCGTACCGCTTATCGACTACCTTGTTGAACTTGTATCCAGTGTCATCGGACGTAACGGCGGCGTACGTATGACCGGCGGCGGGTTTGGTGGATGCATTGTATGTCTGCTACCAGAAAACTTGATCGCTCCCGTCACACAAGCCATTCACAATAATTACCCTCGTGAACACGGCCTAACCGCCGAAATTCATATCTGTAAAGCCTCCAATGGAGCCGGTGAAATAACCCCAACCGTCTAACACAAGAAAGCCCAGAAAAAAGGTGGCGGTATATTATACCCCCACCTTCATTATTCCTCCCTCTGGCCAAGCCTTGCCTTTAATCCCCCTCCCTCGAATACATCACAAAAAAATTCCACTACGTGTAGGGGATATCGTGAACTAACCTGTCTTTATACTCTGGGTTCCCTGCATCGACGTATGCAGAGGCTCCGGTAGAGCATGACGCTGAATAACGCGCATGCGCGTAACAACAAGGTTCCGATAAACGGCTATTAATAATATGCAGAAAAATAACGATAGAGCCTCCAAAACTAACTACGAAGGGTTGTTCACAGAACTCCGTACCTCGCTGGTGCGATTTGCATCTAAGTACTTTAAACGTACGGAAGATGCAGAGGATATTGTTCAAGAAGCTTTTCTAAAAGTAATGGAAGCAGATAAAAAGACCGATATCAGCTCGCCCAAAAGCTACCTCTATCGCACGACTAAAAATTTAGCGCTAAACGAAATAAGCAAAAAAGCTAACAAGCTGACAGATACGGTAGGGGATTATCTTCCTGAAAGCATCTCTATAGTAGGTCCTTCACTGGAGGATGAGCTTGAATCAAAAAAGAAACTCGAATTTTTCTGTCAAGCATTAGACCATCTCCCAGAGAAATGTCGTACAGCCTTTGTACTTAGACGAGTATACGGGTACCCCCACAAACGTATAGCCGAGGAAATGGGGATCAGCACTCGAACAGTGGAAATACATATTACCCGCGCCATTGTACGCTGCACAGACTTCATGGACGAGATGGAATCAGAAACTACGGATCACCCAAATGAAACACGCACTGTATCTAGTAAAGGAGGAAGGACTCGTGGATAAGGCCAACTCCGACACCAATATCAACGATATCAAACATCAGGCTGCCGAATGGCTGGTTAGAATGGACGAAGCTCCCCTTTCGCCCGCCGAAACGAACGAATTTCACCAATGGATAAAACAGAGCCCCTACCACAGCAGCTATTTTTTAAAAGTAGTCAAACAGTGGGACAACATGGCCATACTAGAGGATCTTGCAAGGATTTTTCCACGGGCGAACACTCAAACCAACCCCCATCAAGTCCAAAAATCGAGGCGCCGCTGGTTGGGACTACCCAAACTTTATGCCTACTCACTTACCGGAGGTTTTGCCGCAGCTGCCTTTTCTATTGTTCTCGCACTGTTTATTAATATTGAACTCGATAACACGCAACACTTTGAAACGCGGCCAGGCGAAAGGGCCACCTACACACTGACTGACGGCAGCGTACTGATGCTCAATACCGATACCCAACTCGATGTAGACTATAGAGAAGAAAGGCGCACAATCTCCCTGATTAAAGGTGAAGCGAATTTCGAAGTTGCCAAAAACAAGCAGTACCCTTTTGTAGTGAAAGCCGCAAATAGCTTCGTTTGGGCCGTGGGCACCGCTTTTAATGTGCGATACTTAAACAGCCAAGTCGATGTTGCTGTCAGCGAAGGAACGGTAAAAGTCTTTGCCAATGCGGCCCCCCACCAACAAAAATTTGACACCGTAATTACAGACGACAATCAGGCAATACTCACACAGGGATACAGCGTTCGTATAAACCGCACGCTGCAAGAGCCTGAAGCTCTCAACCAGACAGAACTGGAACAAAAGCTTGCCTGGCTCGACGGCGCTTTAATCTTTAATGGTATTGAGCTCGGTGTTGCAATTGAAGAAATATCTCGCTATACCTCCAGCAACATTGTCGTTAAAGACAGCAATGTCGCAAAAATTAGAATTGGTGGTCACTTTAAAACAGATAATATTGATTCCCTACTGCAAACACTGAGTAAAAGTTTTTCCATCAAAGTTACCAAACTGGGTAACGGTGACATACTTCTTTCCAAAGGATCGCCTTACGACACATAGCGATACGAGTAGATACAAAAAAAACGTGCATCCATTACGCTCACAGAAGGAGCAAACGTGTATCCTCTCTATAAAAGATAACACTCAATCCCCCCCGCTGTTTCATATGCCAGCCAGTATTGCCCGGCTGTTAAAGGTTGCCGCCATCATAATGGGGGCAACCTTTTCCAATGCCCTTTTCGCTCAATTGGAACCTCAGATTTACGAACTAAATATTGCAGCGCAACGTACAGATAAAGCATTAATCCAGCTTGGCCAAGCAACACAAACATCTGTTATTTTCGATTTTGATATTGTAAGCCGCCACCAAAGCCCCGCATTAAAAGGCCTCTATTCACTAGAAGCTGCCGCGGAAGTACTGGTTCAAAATACCCCCTTAAGCTTCGAAAAAAATGACGGCTATATTGTTGTTAAAGCCACAAACCCCACTCTAGGTACCAACGAGTTCGCAAGACTTCCCCACACACCAAATAAAGACAATGTCGAAGAAGAAATAATTACTATTGGTTACTTCAACAGTGTCCAGCGTTCCCTCCGGGCCAAACGCCAAGCTGGCTCCATTATCGATATTGTGGTCAGCGAAGACCTGGGTAAATACCCGGACCAGAATGTGGCTGAAGCGTTACAGCGTGTTACGGGTATCTCGATTGACAGAAATGGAGGGGAAGGCCAGTTGGTCACCGTGCGGGGGTTCGGCCCGGAATTTAATACAGTACTTTATAATGGCCGTGTGCTGGCAACTGAAAACGAAGGCCGCGAATTCAGTTTCGATGTCCTTGCTTCGGAGCTTATCAGTGGTGCTCGTGCGTACAAATCCTATAACGCCACACTACCCAGTGGAGGCATTGGCTCGACCATCGACCTCGTTTCAACAAAGCCGCTCGATTTTGAAGGGATTCGCAGCGGATTCTTTATCAAATCCACATTTGACTCATTAGCCGATACGCTCTCCCCTCACTACTCGGGGCTGGTCAGCTATTCGAATGACCAATTTGGTACACTTATATCCCTCAATCACGAGCAGCGGGATTACCTGTTTCACAGCGCCGTAACAGAGGGCTGGCTGATTCGAGACCTAAGTTACGTAGCAGACAAGAATGGTACGGGTAATTACAGTATGGCGAGAATCCCCCGCAATCTGGATTTTCGAATCGACACGGGCACTCGAACCCGAACTAGCGGCACCATCTCGACACAACTGCGTCCAAACAACAACCTACTGTTTACCGCCGATGC
The DNA here is from genome assembly GCF_014211975.1 of Teredinibacter haidensis. Taxonomy (NCBI): domain Bacteria; kingdom Pseudomonadati; phylum Pseudomonadota; class Gammaproteobacteria; order Cellvibrionales; family Cellvibrionaceae; genus Teredinibacter; species Teredinibacter haidensis. Next base: position 4,892,927 of record NZ_CP060084.1, on the reverse strand, counting down.
CCTGTATGCCGAGTTCAATGTAAAATCAAACATTACTTCCTCTGCCAACTGGACACATGACTACGGCGAAACAATCGCCTCCGCGACCCTCGACGATAACAACACTTTGCTCAGCTACAGCTATAAAGAGAACCTTGCACTGGCTGGTGATTTTGTTCAACTAACACGGAACCGTCCCACGCAAACCATGCTATTGGGAATGAACACACTCTGGCATGTGAACACTTGGTTAACGACGAACATCGACTTATCCTACTCCAGCGCAAGAAATGATAACGGCGGAAACGACGAGTTTGTAGTTGCCGGTGTTCCGAACGCGAACCCGAGCTACGCCTACCATCAAGGCGAAAACTACCCCAGTATTGTTCACAGCAGACAGAGCAGTGTGGGAGACCTTCGCAGCCATGCTATTTATTTCGAAGGCGATGATTCACGAGATACGGTAAAACAGTTAAAAATAGACTTTATTCAATCCAGTAATCTCGAATTAATTGATGAATTTGAGTACGGTATTTTTACCTCAACCCGAACCAAACAGAAATCCAACTTTAAATCCCCTTCTGGTGGCGAATTTTCGGGGTATCAATTTGATCTCCCCGACAATCTTTTCAGCACACTGGATGCCTCAGACTTTCTGGAAGGCAACGCACCCGTTACTTGGTTTACTTTCGATACCACCGAATATGTCAACTATTTGTGGTCCGACTCACATATTCAAACCGCAATCAAAGACACCGCCCACCCCCTAGCGGACACGATTGACGAAGCCAAAGCCTACGGGGGCAGCACCGCTCTCTACAAACCGGTAGACTCCTGGAAAATTAAAGAAAGACCACTAGAAGCCTATGTACAACTGAACCTGTCGAATGAATTTAGGGGAATGCCATGGACTGCCAATATCGGCCTTCGCCACAGCCAAACGCATATTACTGCAAGTGGGTTTCAACAGGATGCTATTGATATTGTTCATGACGAAACCGACCCCACCAACCTCAATCTCATTATCTCTGATCCGATACCCGTTATCGCGAAAAACCGATATGACCACCTACTTCCAGCACTCAATGTAAAGCTCAACTTAACGGAAGACAAAATCCTGCGACTGGCACTATCTAGAACGATTACTCGACCAAGCTTAAATCGTTTGAGACCAACATTGGGCGACTACAACCTGCGCGTGGGAGCAACTCAGGCCAGCCGTGGAAACCCAAAATTGAGTGCTTACGAAGCACTCAATGCCGACTTGTCGTGGTCCTGGTATTACGGAAAAAAACATCATGTTGGAATCAATTTATTTTACAAAGATGTCGACAATTTTATTTCGGAAACAACACAAGTCGAATCCCTACTGAATCACGAAGAAGGCAACTTTGTTGTTTCCATTCCCCAAAATGCTGAGAGTGCAGCCCTGGCGGGGTTGGAATTGTCCCTGTTACACACGTTTAACAATGGCTTTGGCCTGCAGGCCAACTATACCTCCGTCGAAGGGATCGGCGAAAAATCTACTGGCGAAGACCAACTCGACTTCACCCTGGAGGGTATGTCCGATACCTACAATATCATCGCATTCTACGAGCGAGGCCACTTCCACTCTCGGCTAGCCTACAACTTTCGTGATGATTTCCTGCGCGCAGCCATTAGCACTCAAAGCCAGCCAGAAACCGTTGAAGCATTCGGACAACTGGATGTCAGCGCCGCCTGGCAATTCCACCCCAACCTCGAATTAGTCTTTGAGGGGATTAATATCACTCACTCCAAGCTGCGTACCTATTCAGTCTTCAGAGAACGGTTGTTGGAATACGAAGATACAGGCATTCGCTATTCAGTGGGTATTCGAGGTCGATTTTAGACTGCTGTGTGCAACATCAAGTAATACCGAAAAATCAAAACCATATTTCGGCAACCCACTTTCCCGAACCAAGATTAAAATTCACGGCACATTTCTATATATGAAGGCGATGCCCATCCGATAATGCGTAGCCCCGCAAAAACAGAAAAACCGAGACAAAAAAATGCCGGTAGTTTGGACAATTAACAGTCCTAGTACCGGCAAAGGAGAGTATTCTAAAAAGCAAACTCCAGCTAAATTACTATAAACTTTACCAGCAAACCGCCAATCCTGATTAACTACTCCACCACCGTCGCGCCACCAGCATCAACCCACGGTTTACATTCACGACGTAGTAAAGGCCGACAATATTCGTTCCTCAGGTTCGATTACAACGCTACCTATACAGCAATGCTTTCGCGCACAGCAACGACATCTCATTTGTTCAAACACTCACATAACAATAGTAAGACAGAATTGGCATTAAGAACCCTTAACGTACAATTGTTAATGTGACGAAAGTCACTGAATTTGACGTTTGCTGGCGAACACGAAAATCGTTGGGCAATTATTATTTGAACGAAAAAACCAGAGGGGCCACGCGCTTGTTCACCTCTGCGGCGACAATGGAATCCCAACCTTCGGCAGAGTCAATATACGGGGATTTCAGCCAGGCAAAGCCTACCGAGTAACTGAAGGTTGCAGAGGGCCGAATTAACACAACGATATGATTGTCATCTTCCATTCTGGCCTCTCGTTTAAACATATCAGTAACATCCTGCGGGTTAAAAATCAGCCCGGTACCCAACCAAGAATCATCCATCGGCTCCCAATACCGCGCCCACCCGGCCCTGGTGTTCATAGCGGTACGCCCTTCGGCCTTGTGCAAAGCCAGCCCGACAGCATATTGGCTTTCGGGCACAGCGGCCGCTGTCCACGACACCTTAATAGTGGAGAAATGGCTGTGCAAATCCAATGATATTCGCTTTGTCTCTCGAATGCCGTATGCACTCCAAGGTGCATAGTACAATTCAAAAGTGGAGCGTATAGGGCCATTGGCAATGACTTTCCAATCGGTGAAATTTCTGGATGTGGAAAATTTCCCGTTTTGCCAAAGCCCGGTTCCGCCCAACCCTCGGCTTTTACCAACATGGTAGGGATCGTAACCTTCGCCGTGATCAGTATGGTAATAGCCAGGCGTTGTCAGATTCCGCTGATACCAACTGTCGAGGATGGGATAACTAACACGCTTCAGCCAGACGTCAATACCACTGGAAATACTGCCACCGTCGATACCGCTTTCGGCCATTTTTTGGAGTTTCGGGCCAAACGCGCGGAAAGCCACACGATTATTCTCCCATGCGTAATCGTCGAATCGCTCTGGTACAAAGCGGGATATGGCCACCGCATTCGAGCGCGGCTTTTTTTCTTCGCTATCTAAGCGAAATTCCAGGGTAAATCGGCGTACCTCATAAGCCTTTAGCGACACTTGAAAAAGCAACTCATCAAGTTTGCCATCCAAATCGTTATCGATAAATTGCGTTAACTGGTATCGGTTCGACTCGTCTTTTACCAATAGCTGCTCTAATGGCTGATTGCCGATTTCAGCTCGGAGAGTGGTCACAGGTATGGCAATTGTTTCAGACGCCCGTGTTAGAGCCGACGGGTTTTTTATCTCGATAGTCGTCGCACAAGCCGTCTGTACGTAAGAGGCGAAAAAAACCAAAACCAATGACACCGCATAGCGACTGAGAAGTCCCGCCTTTGCAGTACTCATTGGCCCAGCTCGGCAACTTCACTGGCGGCCAACAGAAAGGCACCAACGGCAAAAGGCTCCGTATTGGCAGGATCAAAACCGTGAGGGGCAGCGCCTATAGGCTGAACGTGCTCAAGCTTTCCGTCGTCGGTAACGCAATTGACCAACGCATTCCAGCCTTTAACAACCGCAGGAAAATACCTTTGCTTATCCAAAAGACCGTGATTGATCCCCCAGGCGAGAGCAAATACGGCAAAAGAGCTACCGCTGCTTTCTTTGGCTGTATGCGTATTGGGATCGAGCAACCCCGGTCGCCAGAGGCCATCGGATTGCTGGGCATTGGCAAATGCCGCAGCCATCTGCTTAAACTGAACAGTATAGCCCTCGTAGACTTCGCGGTTTTGGGGGTAATTCTCGAGCACCCTCGCTAGCCCCGCAATCGACCAGCCGGTTCCCCTTGACCAATGAAGAGTTTTTCCATTGGGCTCACGCACATCCAAATAGGATTCATCGCGAAAATAGAGTCCAATCTCCGGCCGATAGAGCCGCTCGGTAGTAGCCGCCCACTCTTCATCCATAAATTTCAGATATTCATCGTTTCCCGTTACCCTATACATCAACAGCCAACTGTTTGGGCCCATAAAAAGGGAATCGCTCCACGTCCAGCGATGGCGGCTATCGGGATTGCCCCAATCCATACTCGAGGGGGAAGGCTGTTCCAAGATCTGATCGAATCGCTGCTTTGAAGCCGTGAGCATTTTCGCCTCACGACGCCTCAGATACAGAGTCAAGTAGGGCTGAACAATGGCGTGATCGTCTGCATCGTAAAGGCTGCGGTGCGGCGCCCAACCATAGGTATCGCCATAGTCGACTACACGCTGTTCGAGATCGCTATTCGATAACAGCGGTGCAATGGCAAGATTCCCCATCAAAAAAGGCGCTTGCGCCCAACCGCGCGGATGATAATGGTGGCCCTCAAACACCATATGCCGCCACTGCCAATCGGCGGCTTTTTCGGCCACTTGAAGGACATCCCGTTTAATCAGTGGCTTCGTTAAATTCTCTGCGATTCCTTCACCCTGAACTGGCGAAAGCTCCTGATGACGCTCCCAGTTCGGGCTCCAGATCAGCAACTTAATGGCATTGGCCGCGGCCTGTGAATGCTTTACATCATTGCCGTCCAGCTGATCCACTTTTTGCAATAGCAGGTGTACCTGCTGCAGACGTCGCCATAATTCAGGATCAACACTTGGCTCCCATGCTCCAGTATTTTCATCCATCAGCCGCTTGTAGCGCCAAACGGGGGTATCGAGGCTGTCTACAGTTGCAGCAATAATATTTCCATCGGAAAAATCATCGCGAAAGATCAGATGAAATCGCCCTTTAGGCTCAACCAACAACGCCGCGCGAGACAGCGGAGGACGTTTAGTTCCGGTACCACTGAGAGAGAAGTTATGAGCAGGCGCCAACGCCGTGATTACCTGCCACCCGGATGACGCTTGCCGATGGTAGAGTACATGGTAACGAGGCTTTCCCCCTGGAGAGTCCGCCCAATAACTAGCGATGAACGGATTACTATTGCCGTCTGCAGCAATCACCGGTGGATTCATCAGTTTATGGTTTTGTGGAACCGGCCACGCAAGTTCGGCAATCCTTCTGGTAATGGGGAGTTTATACTCGCTGCCATCGATACGAGTCCAAGTTTTACCCTCATCGCGAGACTGTGCGTAAGCAATGTCGTGATTGCTCGCAACGTCGGGTGTTTCCCGCCATATCCAGGCGAGGTGCAACACGCCGTTGCTGTCTAGGCTCATATCCCAATAAGCACTGCGCTCGCCTTCACCATCAATCAGGCTACTGTGTAATCGCTGCCATCTTTTCTGCCCAGTGTTATATCGGTTCAGCACCAGAGTTCCCCGACCCGAGCCACCGTCACGGTAAGCAAACAGCAGGTCTCCGCTTTTCAGCCGATAAAACTGCGGGTATGTCACACTGTGCTCTTGAACCATCTGCGGCTTAATCCGATCGTCCGCCAACATTACCGCCTTTTCCAGCACGAGACTACCCGGCTGAATTGAGCGCGCATATTTTAAAACCGTATTGTGATGATCCCACGCTAGATGGAGATAACCTTCGCCATCAATGATCAGGCTTAGGTGATTGTGGGCATCGCTAACATTGCCGGTATAGGAGGTAACACGCTTTTCCCAGTGATCGTCTCCCAACCGTCTTTTTGCCACAACAACCTTGCCGTCCGCATTATAAAAAGCAGCATACTGGTAAATACTGTCGGTAAATAACGTTTGCCTTGTGCCCGCCAATACATTTACAGAACTCGCAGAAAATGCATTATCGTCAATCAAGATAGTACGCGCAGTAAGCGCAGATGTTACATTCACCGATGCACTGGCGATCGCCGTGGAACCAAACAGGCAGACAACCAATGCCAGCGACATACCTTTTACTCGAGAAATATCGAATGCTATAAACACTGGCGACTCACTTTTTATTCTGTGACAGAGCATCAAACTCCGACATTGTTTACTTCGAAAAAAATCAAAAAATTTATAAACGAACTATTTCAATTCGTGAGGCTGAAAAAAATCCATATCGCTATAATCCAGGTTCTCGCCCGCCATCCCCCAAATAAAACTGTAATGCTGCGTCCCAGAACCTGAGTGAATTGACCATGGAGGTGAGACAACCGCCTGTTCATTCTGAACCCAAATATGCCTAGTTTCGTGGGGTTCTCCCATAAAGTGACAAACCGACTGCCCGCCCGAAACTTCAAAATAAAAATACACTTCATTACGCCGGTCATGTTGATGCGCAGGCATGGTGTTCCAAACACTACCGGGCTTAAGCTCAGTAATCCCCATTTGCAACTGACACGTTTCAACCACCCCATTAATTATGAGTTGGTTGACCGTACGCTCATTGGAGGTCTCCAAACTGCCTAGCGCCAACACATTTGCATCACGCTTAGCGACAAATTTATTAGGACATTTTTTATGTGCGGGTGCTGAATTCAGATAAAAACGCGCAGGGTTTTGATCACTCTTACTTTCAAAGCTCACCTGCTGCGTTCCGCTCCCGAGGTAGAGTGCGTCTTTGTAGTCAAGTTCATAGCTTACCCCGTCGGCGACCACTCGGCCTACGCCACCAACATTAATAATGCCCAATTCGCGTCGGCAGAGAAACGATTCGGCTTTTAATGCATCTAGCGTTTCAAGCGATAATATTTTGGAGACGGGCACGATGCCACCCACCATAAATCGTTCATAGTGGGTATACAGCCACACGACTTTATCAACCTGCATCAGGTTTTCGGAGAGAAAAGCCTGCCTTAACTGTTGGGTATCGAAGGCCATTGCTTCGTTGGGGCCTACGGCATAACGATTTTCACATTCTGTGGTCATGGTTTTATCTCAACAATGTCGTTCAAGATTAGTTTTTAATCGTCTTTAGCGAGCCAGCCAGCCGCCATCAACAGCCAGAATATGGCCATTCACATAATCACTAGCATGCGAAGCCAGAAAAATAGCCGCGCCCTGCAAATCACTTGGCTCTCCCCAACGACCCGCTGGAATACGTTTTTCAATTTCGGAGTTGCGCGTTCTATCGTCCTGTAAGGCTTGCGTGTTATCGGTTCGAAAGTACCCTGGCGCAATAGCGTTAACCTGAATATTATGTTCCCCCCATTCATTCGCGAGAGCTTTGGTCAAGCCCGCTATCGCATGTTTACTGGCGGTGTAAGCAGGTACGGTAATACCGCCGGTATAGGACAACATTGAAGCAATGTTAATAATTTTCCCCTGCTGCCGTTTAATCATTTCCGGGGCAACGGCCTGAGCGAGTAAAAAACTTGCATCGAGATTCACCCTAAGAACGTTTTGCCATTCGTGATAGGGGTATTCAACGGCGGGACTACGGAAAATAGTTCCACCAACATTAACCAGTATGTCGATTCGATGATCGGCGGCAAATACACTCTTAATCATTGAACGCACGTCGCCGTCACTATTTAAATTGGCGCAAAAGCTAAATCCTTTACCTCCGCACGCCTGAATAATATCCAACGTTCGATCACATCCACCATCGCGACTACTGCTACAAATCACCTCTGCACCCGCCATTGCTAAACCTTCCGCAATTTTTTGACCAAGACCTCGACTGGCCCCAGTAACAAGCGCCGTTTTTCCTACCAGGCTAAACAATTCAGGAATAATCATTTTTAGTTTTTTCCTACCGGAATATTCGAAATAAAGGTAAACACACAATTAGAAACTAATCGCGTCATCTCTGGGAAATAAGTTACCAGACCACGCCTTTTTCGACGTCCAGTCTTCTGCTACTGCCTGCCAAAAAAAATGTTTTTCAGGTAAGCCTAAAGGGAGAAATACCAGGGACGTCATGTAGAGACTGCCGTTATTGGTATACCAATCGGCAAGATCCGGTTGATGACCAACAAAGCCAAGCCGTAAAAACCCATTTTGATCTGTATTATCTGAGCGAGAAAACATACGCTTCATCACAGCGGTAAGCGCAGCACGAATCTGGCCTTCAGATAACACTTGCGGAAGTTGATCCTTCAGAGCCAATAAAGATAAGGGCTGAAATGCCGCCATACGGTAGGTGATCGAGCGACCGAAAACGGGGTAGGAACCTTCGGGAGAGATGAGTCTCTCCAGAAATATCGCGTAGCGTTTCATACGATTTTGAGCCATCGTTAATGTCGCTTCGTCAACGATGATTTTATTTTCGACCAACACCTGTAGAACCTCAACAAACATGGGCTGAATAACATAACTATTGTAATAGTCCAGGGCGAATTGCTCTCCATCCGCATAAAGACCATCCCCTACGTACCACTCCTCCACTTTCCGAATCGCCATATGGATTCGAAATGCGTCATAATCTTCATCGATGGACAGCAGGAAGGCTTCAATCATGGCAGAAAACATCAGCCAGTTTGTGTAGGGTGGATCTACCCGACGCAAGCTTTTGAAGCGCTCAATGTAACGCTGCTTGGTCAACGCATCCAAAGGATCCCATAACGCTTCGGGTGCTCGTAAAAAACTATTGGCTATATAAGCCGCATCAACTAATACCTGGCCTTCTTTATCCCAAAGAAAATAGTCGTTGCTTTCCGGATCCACCGCATGAACATAACTTTGCAACGCCCACTGTCTCAACCGCTTACGCTTTCGCCCCTCATTCGTTTTATCATCGGGCAGGGCCAGCCATGGCGCAAGGCCCGCCATAAGGCGGCCGAACGCTTCCATATAGACCACATCCTTACGACGTCCGTCCCAGGTAGGGCTCAATTCCACAGGCATGCGCTTGACCAGAGCATTTTCAGCCATGTTTTTTAATACCGGTTCCGATAGCTGATACGCCAAATTCACCCAATACTGCCTGTCGCTCATTGCGGCTTTATTTTCATCAGCGTGAGCATTACTCACTAAAATCAGCAGCAGGCAAGAACCAACTATATTTTTTATTACCATTTTCATCAATTTATAATTTTTTTAAGCGCGAAACGCCCGCCACCCAATTTAACTTCTACCACATAGAATTTAATTCACACAACACAGTAAATATTCAGCTTTTCTAAATAAATTGGGCGCTGCTCGAAAACGAATAGCGCCCAATTGAAGGATGAATAACAGGCCTATTAAAAAGCGCAGCTATCCGTTAATTTAAAACTTAGCTCTAACACCTATGGCTAGTCGAGTGCCGGTATAAGTATAATCCTGGAGACGGTTTTCAATTCTCACATAACTACGGTTCGCTTCACCGGTGACGTTAATTCCCTCACCAAACACCGTAACAATTTCGTTAATTGCATAACTAAAGCTCATGTCCCACTGACCATATTCACCCACGTAAACAGGTTCCATTTCACCATTTGATACGGTTGACAAAAACTTATCGCGCCAATTATAGGATGCTCGGAATTGAACCGGACCGTACTCGTAGCTGGCGATAAAGTTCGCGGTGTCGGACAAACCTTCAATACCAAAAACTCCAGACCCTTCTTCTTGTCGATAATCTGAATCACTATCGACAAAGGTGTAGTTAAACTGCACACCCAGACCGCTTAGCAAGCCAGGAAGAGATTCGAACAAATAGTGGGTCGCTATTTCAAGCCCTTGAATGCTAGCCTCTTCAACATTAAACGGTCGAGTTTCAACAAAATCTTCCCCTGCAATCACGGTTTGAAGTGAGGCAGTGGTAATGAAGTCTGCGATACTCTTATCCATATAAGCAACGCCGAAGTAGGCAGAATCGTTCATATAGTAGTTAACCGCTAAATCGAAGTTGGTCGACTTGTAAGGCTTCAGATAGGGGTTGCCACCGGAAATAGAGAAAGCACCTGGTCGAGTATTAATGCCTGCATCGACACCAACTCGTCCCAATTCGGGCCGCGTTATTGTTTGCGAAGCGGCGAACCGAACATCAACATCATTCAGCAGATCTAACTTGAAGTTGAACGACGGCAAGACATTCACATAATCGTTGGAAACCGTCATTGGCTTGGCTACATCTTTGGTTACAATACTAATCGTTGGGTCATCTGGATTAGGTTCAATACTAAGAATTTCCTCACCCCATCCCGAAGAAACCTGGTTGGTTTCTACCGCACGAATACCAAAATTACCGCTCCAAGATTTATCTGCAATTTCGCCTTCCAGATCGATAGCAACATAGAGACCCATTTTTTCTTCCGAAACGCCTGGGCTATTAGATAGCTCAACATTCGGCGTGTAATCCAAAGCAGCTATCGGATCACCATTTTCATCCACCCGCTGATTATAGAACTCACCATTTTTAACAAAATCAGCTGATTCATAGTAGTCGCGTAGCGCTTGGTTATCCGTTGTCAGCCAGGCCAGAGGAAAATTACCTGTCGCATTTGGAAGAAAGTTATCTACCGTCACAAGAGTACCGATACTATCGGGAATATCATCATTGAATCCCGTGGAAGTGCCGTTGTTGGCCATATCCGAACTTCGTAAACGTGTACGTTGAAATTCCCTATCACTAAAAAATGTTCCTGCCTTTACCGCAGAGACAACGCTCCACTCCAGAGGCATATTCCAATCCAAGGTTACAGCGTTAATGGTGTCTTCGTTATCATCGCCTTCCACTACCATAAAGTGATTGCCAAGTAACGCAGCGTCGGTAAGCTCTGGAGGGTTAGATGTGAATTCATCGGTATAGGAATCAGTGTCCGGATCAAAAGTAGGAAAGGTAAGTGATGGAACCGTATCCCCGGGGCGTATTTCAAATATGGATGAACTCTCTGTGGTATTTCTAAAACCGGATACAGCGTAGCTCTGAGTCCCCCCCGCATCGTTCTTCGCTTTAGCGTGGGAAACATCCAGTGTTAAGGCCGAGTCATTGTCAAACACTTTCTCCACGTTGAAACCAGACATATAGGTGGTCGTAGGGCGGTTACTGGTTGAATGGACAAATTCCGTCGGCGCGGCATGCCCCTGCCAAAAAACCACGGTACCGTCTTCATCAACCTTAACACTACCCGGCCCAGCAGTATTGTTGTTGGTTGTTGCCCACCAGTGTGCTACCTGATTTTTATCAGACTGAATTTCATATTCTGAATACAGCAAATCTGCTGTCAAAGTAAGGCTTTCATCCGGCGCCCACTGTGCAACAACAAGCCCGCTAGTGCGCTCTCTTTCGGAAAGCTCGACTCGATAACCTATACCCTTCGGCGCCCAAGCTTGCAATTCGCTCGCTCCATTCCCATCCAGGTCAAAACTATTCTGCACCCAACCACCACTGGTTGACGCCTCATCAAATCGCGCATCACGTTTCTGGTACGCAATGGACGTTACCACACCAAAAGTTCTATCATCATTGGTGTAATTTACTAAACCTGAAAACTGGGGAGTAATTTCTTCTGTTAGCTCTTCGTGCATACCTTTAATCGAAGCCGCGCCACTGAGCCCCGGAGTGAGATTAAGAGGTTTAAATGTGCTTACGTTAATGACTGCACCAATACCACCGTCAGAAAGACCCGCCTGCGAAGTCTTATAGACTTCTGCGCCCGAAATCATTTCCGACGCCAATACGTCAAAGCTAAATGAGCGAGCCCCATCCGGATTCGGTAACACGCGGTTATTCAAAGTCACAATGTTAAACTCGGGCCCCAAGCCACGAACACTGACTTTGTTGCCCTCCCCGCCGGATCGATCAATCGCAACGCCCGTTACACGCTGTAACGATTCAGCAACGTTTGCATCCGGAAACTTACCTAAATCTTCTGCCTCAATCGCATCGACAATAGAATCCGAAGACCGCTTTATCTCAATGCCCTTTTTTAAACTGCTTACATAGCCTGTTACAAATACTTCTTCAAGAGTTGCGTATTCATCTGCGTCATCTGGATTAGCTTCTTGTGCCAAAACATTGGAAATACTCAGCGACAACAAAGACGCGCAAAATAGAGACGTTTTATCAATATTTTTTGAATTTTTCAATTTCATTTTAAAATCCTTCCCAAAAAGCAGAGCAAAAATCTGCCTCTTATAATTATTCGTTAGGAGGTCTATCGACCGAATCAATTGCTAAGCTATAAGTGTTTACAAACAATCGCCTGAAGCATTAGGAATGACGTTCACTCGGTTAATCAGGTAGTCAAAACTCACGTCGTAAAACCCTGGCTGATCAATGAGTTTCAAATCTGAAGTATCTCCAACGACATCGGCTTTCACCCCGACCAGAGGAGCGGTTTGTTCTCCTCCATTAACAAAGCCGGCGTCTAATCCATCCCATCCCAACTGGCCCAAAAACTTCATGTCCACCGCACTCCCAAACTCCAGACATTCGAGGCCAAATACGTAGTCGCCCCGCTCCTGAAAATCACGAGACATAGGGATGGCATTTTCTACCGACCAATCCAGATCCGGATAATCGACATACCCCTTACCGACAATAAACATTTCACTGCGTGTAGGATTGGCTTCCAAATCTATAGCGGTGATGGAGTACGCCAATGATTCAGGATTAAATCTAAGAACGTAGTATCCGGGCGCAGGCGCAGGAATACCTGCACTTGATCCAGAATTTATCATTTCAATTAAGCTGATGGACCGATCCACCAGTCCGAAATTGCCAGCGTCCCAACTTTGTTCGCTAACAAATTTGAAATCGCCATAGGGCTTTTCAAGCTCTTCGGGGTTTTCCTCGGCGGTAAAGCGAAGTGAAAGTTCGAACCAACCATTGTCTACCTGATCCAATTCTGCCGCTTGACCAACATCCCATGAACCAAGAGAGCCTGCTCCCACCAAATACATACGCCCCTTGAACAAGGTGGCTCGATTCGCGGCGTAATCAAAAATTAATGTATATAATCCCGCTGCGCCGCTGTAAGCGAGGTTTGGTGTACCGCTACCGGAAATCGTTTCACCCCAGAAAAAGTCCGCGCCGGTTTCGTTGTAAACAGCGGCATTGACAAAGCCGATATCCATGCCGTCCCAGCTACGCTCATTGATGATTTTCAATTCAACTTCATCTGAAAACTCCAACCCTTCGATACCAAAAACTTGCTCACCCATTCCACGAAAGTTTTTGATGAGAGGAATGGCTTTACTAGTATCCCAATTCATATCGGGTTCCTGGGGAAAACCAACACCAATCACAAACATTTCATTCTGAGGGTCTAAAGCAGAAAGATCGGATGTCGTAATCGTGTAGACCAGCGAGGTAATATTGAATCGAATATCGTAGTAACCTGCCTCGCTAACGACGATGGGAAAAGTGTCGTCCGAGTAGGTAATCGTTGTACTATTTTCTGACTCTACACCCCAGTTATCTGCATTCAAAAACTGATTTTGGTCAAAGAATTTGAAACCACCAGCGTCTTGAAAATGAACAGTCATCTCATACCAATCGTCTCCGACCGGCGTCATTTGCGGTGCAGTCGACAAGCTCCAAGCATCTACCTGGAAGTCACCAACGATCCATGACTTTGCCGCAGGTGCAGCCACTTGCTCATCAGTTTCGCCCCATATTTCTATCCACGAAATTTGCGGATCGGCCTCTGGGTCTGAATTGGCTATGTTACGTTTGATCCCAAGATTGAGAACGCCGTCAGAAACTTCGACGCTATCAAAACGTTTGAATTCATCATCAACGGGAATGTAGTAATCTTCTTCCAGCACTACATCCTCTGCGGTGAGGCTTACATGGCGAAGACCTTCGCTGTCCCACGGGTCGTTAAAGCCGAACACCACCGTATAGCTTCCATTTTCGAGTTCAAAGGAATATTCAATACCTTCGCCTGCAATGTCACGCTCATCTCCACGTATGCTGCCATAAAGATTGCCATCCGAATAATACTGAGCAGTATCGGATGTGTACCCCCACTTAAAACCAGTTACCGCATCGGTGCCATACGCTTGATCTTCAGTACTACTACGCGTACCAAACGTTTCCAGTGCTTCGAGTTTATCGGGTGTTCCATCCCCGGAATCCACGTAATAAATCACCTTGAAACCGTCGGGTGCACGAGGTGGTTCAACGTATTCATTTGACGAATTTTCGGATATCAGCGTTTCTGGATTATAGTCAAAAGCGACATCGTCTGCCCCAGAACCACCACAACCGCCGAGCAAAGAAACTGCTAAAGCCGACACTAAGGTCGCCCAGTTTCTGCTTAGACCCTTTATATTTATTTTCATTTTTCTCTCACAATTTTAAACGTATTTATGAATCAGTTTTTCTGTGAAAAACAGCCGCGTTTAGCGCTCTTCCAAATCCAGCAAGAGCCCACACTATTTACTTAGACCCCTTTCGTCCAAGCATCCCCTAATAGATTTCCATTTTTTTGTAAAAGAATATTGGGAAGGCGGAAAAGCTTGTGTTTCGAAATAATACGAAGAGAGATATAAGACGGGACGCAGGAAAACACTCCGGTCTTTAGTAACAGGATGTCACTAAAGACCGGCCCTAATGATTAAAGTAAAGCGTAATATCAGTCGCGAACGTAAGGTTTAAATGCGTATTGGTAGCGATAATCTAACCAGGGTACTGTATATTTAAATAGCGGTGGAGAGCCCCAGGAATCCGTACCACCCACGCCCCTATGGCGGTGATCAATTTTCACGTAAATACCTTTACCTTTTTTCAGCTCGTGGGGATGAATATTTCGTTTTTTCCACTGATCTTTAGACTGGTCGTAATCATCCTGAGAGTAGTATTCTGCTCCAAAGCTTAAATGTGGCTTTCCTAAAAATTGAATTCCCTTGCCATCATCGCCATAAAAGGCTACATGGCGTACATCGGTTCGCAGACCATTCTCCTGAGGCCGAACGTAGGGAACATACAAATCATTGACCGATGTTGTATATAGACCGATATCCGCAGAAGCTTTTCGATCCCAATAGTTTTCGTGGGGGCCACGGCCGTAATAATCGATACTGTTGAAATTTTTATCCAGCTCGAAAATTACGCCAAAGCGCGGAAATTCCGGCTGTTTTTGATGAGGAGCGGCATAAAACCATACATCAACATTCACTTCACCTGAAGCATAGATGGTATGCGTCATAAAGTAGCGGCTTTCAATTGACGATATAAAATGTTCAGTAGAAATTTTCACTTCGTCTTTCCCAGGCTTTTCAACTGAAAACGAAATTAACGCCATCTCTTTACCGACATTCTGCCACTTAGACAGACTGGTGTGGTAAGACTCGATATCAAAATCATTATCAACTGGCGCACGCCAGAAATTCGGTCTCGGCTGAGACAGCAACAGCTCTCTTCCTGCATAGTTAATCGAGTTTAATTTCCCCAACTGCTTATCGAAACCATAGCGAAATCCTTTTCCCGATACGGTAACACCCGACTTTTTGTTTACAACAGATAAATGAGAACGTCCAACTTCACGCTCAGACATTAGCTTAAAAGGAAACGCCAGCTGTCCGGACGCAATAGAGTGACCTTTAGCCGAAAACAACGTTTCACGGGTATCGATCACAGTTAAGTTTAGAAAGTATTCTTTACTTTCATCAAAGTCATGATTGTAATTTAGCTGAATTATTTCGGCGTTTTGCGCAGCGGCACCTAACGGTATATCACGGCCTCGCGCAACGATTACGCCATCCGCCTGTAAATCCCAAGACAACACGTAACGCCTTAGATCACTAAAATAGTACTTATTTTGAATATTTATTTTTCCGCGCGAGATATTCTCCGCACTAAACCCTATATTCTGATGCACACGTTTGGCTTCATATAGATAGGGATAAGGCTTCCTATTTGCGTCAACTAATCCATTTGCGCAAAAACTATCATCATGCTGAGTTCCTGCGGGTTCCATATCCCCACCATAGGCCCAGAACGTTGTACCATCAGCTGTTGTTTTTTCGAAGGTTTGATCCACCCAATCCCAAATGAAACCGCCTTGCAATGCGCTATATTTCTCGAAGGTATCCCAGTATTCTTTGAAGTTTCCTAAAGAATTCCCCATCGCATGCTCATACTCAATTAATATGACAGGTCGATCATCATGTTGGGATTCAGCGTAGTGCGTAATTGAATCAATAGTTGCGTACATTTGGCCGTAGGCGTCTGTATGACGGCGTAGCTGCGCCTGCTCTGATATAACCGGACTTGACTCCTGTGCTTTCAACCAATCAAAAGACGCTTCCAGGTTGGGGCCATCCCCAGATTCATTACCCAATGACCGCATGACCACTGAAGCGCTATTTTTGCTGCGCTCGTACATATTTTTGATGCGATCAAGGTAGGCAGCCTTCCACTCAGGTTTATTAACTGGATGAACACTTGGATTGTATGGCCCTTGGTTCGCCGCACCAATGCCATGGCTTTCAATATTTGCTTCATCCATAACATATAGGCCATAGCTGTCAGCCAAATCATACAGATACGGGTCGTTCGGATAGTGGGACAGACGTACTGCATTAAAATTGTATTGTTTTAGCATCTGAATATCACGCACCATTGATTCTCGCGATATTACGTGCCCCGTGCGTGGATCGTGCTCGTGACGATTGACGCCTTTAAAAAGAACAGCTTTACCATTAATTAGAATATTGCCATTTTTTAGCTCCGTGGATCGGAAGCCTATATTGCGCTGAATATATTCGACCGTTTTCCCCGCACCATCGTTCAGCGTAAGCTCCAGCCGATAAAGATTCGGTATTTCCGCACTCCAGGCATTAACAGCGTTAATCACATTCCTAAACGCCAGCGTCTTCTCTTGATATGCTCCGATTTTCCCTGCCGATAGACGCTGAAATATTACCGCCTTGTTTTCGTTATCAATCACCCTTACATCAACTGTATAGCTACTAACGCTCTCCTTTGTGTGATTTTCAAGATCTATATCGAACTCCAGAACACCATCACGATAGCTATCTTGCAACGAGGTGTAGGCATGAAAATCACGCATACGAACTTTTGGCGCCGTATAGAGATACACATCTCGCTCTATTCCGCTCATACGCCACATATCCTGACACTCAAAATAGGAACCATCTGAATATCGGTAGACCTCCAGTGCAACCAAGTTTTCCCCCGGCTTTAAATAGCTCGTTAGATTGAATTCTGCCTGTGTTTTGGAGTCCTGAGAATAACCTACCATTTTTCCATTAACATAAAGATAAAACGCGGATTTTACTGCCCCGAAATGAATAAAAGTTTCCTTTTCGAGCCAGCTTTCGTCCAAAGTAAATGTTTTTCGATAAGTTCCTACAGGGTTGTAGCTAAGTGGCATTTGTGGGGGCACGGCATCGGGAATAAAACAAGCATGGCTACGATAAAAAGGTATGCCATAGCCATTAATTTCCCAGTTGGCTGGAACAGGAAAATCAACCCAACGGCTATCATCAAAGTCGGGATTTTCGAAACCTACAGGTTTTTTTTCTGGAACGTCAACCCAATGGAACTTCCAGTCACCGTTCAGGAGTTGATGGCTATCAGACTCCCAAACTGAAGATAGCTCTGCAGATTCTCTATCTGGAAAAGTATAAAAAAAACTGCGCGAAGGCTCTTTATTAATACGAAAGACTTCGGGATTCGCCCAGTCCACCGGCGCCGCCCAACTCGACTCAATACTGAGCAGGGTCCCTCCAGACCAAAATAGTACTAACAACATCATTTTATTCATATCAATACCCCAGCTGTACTCAGGCCAATTTCAAAAAGCGATTTATTCCTAAGAGGAGAACCCCTGCGAACAATATCCCAAAATTGATACTGCCTCCCCCTCCCCGCGAAGGTTCCGAGCTGGGTTGAACGGTAGAGGTGGGCGTAGGTACCGGTGTAGGTGTAGTATCGACATTAAAGGTTAGCAGTCGCGCGCCTGGAATAGGCCGCTCCAGATCGCCGTTGGGCAACTTCCAACCAACGGCTAAATTGTCGCCGCCGGAGTTTTCTTTATGCAATACTTCAATGTAATAGAGCGTTCCTGCATCTAGCTCTACGGGCGCTGACTCTTGAGAAGCATACTTAGTCCACTCCCGTGGATTCGTCCAATCAGTATGGTAGGCAACGCGCGCGGTATTAACGGGATTAGAATTCGAGCTCAGCCACAACTCTACGCTGTTATCACCGGAAATCCAAAACGTGTATTCACCTGTAAGAGGTGGGCATAAGTAGCCGCGGATACGCGTTCCGTAGCTGTCGCCCATATCGGTTTCGGTCTCGAGTATCACAAGCTCGTCCACTGTATCGGCATTGCTCGATAATGGCAGTGATGCGATGGATGAATCCGTAGCCTCGTCTCCCGTCATCGCTTGATTAAGCCAATTTTCGCGAGTTATAGCACCACTGTTATCACAATGCGCAAAATCTAACGCATCCACCACCTCAACTGCATCTTCAAACAACAACGTATCGGAACCAAAACTATTCGTAACTGTTAAGCTTACGTCGTATAGGCCTACATTAGGATAAGCAATTGTTGCCTCCGAGAATGTGCTAACAGTAGGGGCACCACCTTCGAAATCCCAGCTCCAGCTAGTGGGAACGTTAGTGGAATTATCGCTGAAAAGTACCGAGCCTCCTGCCACAATGGGATTTTCGTTAAAGGAAATACGGGCCTCAGGAGGCGCTGTAATTTCGCCCAAATTGGCGACTAACGTGACGGTACTGCGTGCAGGAATACTGTAAATATCGCCGGTAGTGCCCCCTGGGGTTAATTCATTACTCGCGTTAGTGGTGTAGACCTGATACTGCGCAACCGTTTTCCCGGCGGGTAAATTCACCAGATCCAGATCAATATCCCGCACACTATTGCTCGCATTAATCACAACCACAACCACCTTACTATCGTCCGGACTTTTGTAAGCCGATGCCATCAGGCCATTTAAGTTGTCTACCTCGGGTAAATCGACCCTAAGATATCCAGGTCGGATAAAACGGCTGAAATTGCCCAAGGTCCACATGACTTTAGAATCCTGCAGGCTTTCAGCGTCAAGTGAACGATTAATTTTTAGCAATCCGTCTTTATAATCGTAAGGCGTTAGCGCCAACCACCAATGCCAAGCAGACGCATTTAAGCGCGTCAGATCGCGATGAATCATTTTGCCAACGTGCAGTGCGTAATCCATATCATCGACATTGAAACCCCCGCCTTCAAACAAGCGCACATCGCCAGCGCCCCCTAAAATACACACTTCACTCATCCAAAGCTTTGCGCCCGGTGACACCTTTTGTAGGTTTGCCCACGTCAGATCGCGCAAAGGACCCATACGGTCGGCCCAAGCCTCTGAGAAATACCCATGCATTGAGAGATGATTACCGAGAATGTCGCGCATTTCGCTATCACCTAGCAGCTCATCGATATAGTTTTTATACAAACCATAATTTTTACTGTTCATTCCGCTGTTATAGCGGGAGTCGTTATACTCAAGCGCATATGTATCACTTAAGGCAGCGGCATACTCCACGGTTTCCGCCCCATCAATATGGACGCTATCCGCGAGACCCGCCTTATCGATCGCGCTATTTAGCGCACGGTACACATTTTTCGCATCCGTCATGTTGTACCGATTCCCTTCCTGAGACTCTCCTTCCCACTCCCATGTCGGCTCATTAAGAGGGCTGATATAATTTACCGGCACGCCGACGCTCTCACCGCGTAAATACTGAAGAACACCAACTAAAAACTCTGCAAAATGATTAACACTATCCCCTTTCAGATTGGTAGATCCAATCGTAGATCGATTGCTGGAATTGCCGGGGTGTGCCAAACCATTTTTAGTGGCCCACACTGGCGGGCTATTGGAGAACGCGACAAAATCAGCAACGCCTCGTTCGTGAGCTTCCTGCAATAAACGAATTTGACCTTTCTGCTTATTAATGTCGATTTCGCCACCAGGTGCGGCCATTAATAATTCCGCACGACGGTAAGAATCTGAAATTGCGCTATCACTACCCTGTTCACTACTACCGGCACCAATATTGAAACGCCACGCAGACAAGCCAATACCGTCTTCCGGAGAAAAAAGCAGATCCGCCAGATTTTCAATATTTTCTTCTTTATTTTCCAACATCCACTTATTGAGAGTTGGGTTAATTGACCACGCGTCTGACGCACCAAAATGATCGATCTGCTGATAGGTCTTGTCAAAATCAATGGTGAGCTTCACTTCGCTGACCACATTCATCGATGTTACCGATAACACCGTGATCAATACCGTTGATACGACGTTTAAGGAAAAATTCTTTTTACTCATATTTATTGCCACTCTTTATTTTTTGCGTTGTAAGCGCTTACGTTCTTCCACCGCACGGTATTTGTAAGGTTGCGATCTATCATTGCTTCGATTTTCTATTGACGCTTTGCATAAAAAATATTCGTTTATTTTTGGATAGGACTCACCTTTCACCGACTATAATCAGATTTTGTCCGGCGCACCCAAGGCCACACCGTCGACATCAAAAATAACGATCGCACAGACTAAAGACCTAAAAATACCGTTTTACCCCTACTCCAACTGCACCTTTTATCTCGAAACGATGCTCATCTATTACTTTCAATAAGACCGATATAGCCGCGAATCCTCTCGCAAGCCCATATTCCAAACAAAAAAAAGCCCGGCAATTGCCGGGCCCTATAAAAAGCACTACCTCCTACCACCAGGTGGCATACAATCCGACCAAAATCAGCGAAACCGCTAACGCAGACAGTTTGTAGGACGTTGTCGTACCAAATTCAATACCTTTTAAATCAACCGATTTCTCCTGCTCTTTGTTATCGGTAACGAATACGGTGATAACGGCAAACACGATACAAGCGATAAATACCAAGCCAACACGATCCATGAAGGGAAGCTCTGGCCACAGGAACTTGAGGCCCAAGGACATGACAAATGACCCGATAGCCGCGACCAGCGCGGAAGCCGCGTTCGCTTTTTTCCAAAACATCCCCAACAAGAACAACACACAAATACCAGGAGTGAAAAAGCCAGTGAATTCCTGAATATACTGGAACGCCTGATCAAAATTTCCGAGTAGTGGCTTAGCGCAAATAATAGCCAATACCAATGAACCCAAGCTTACTGCACGACCAACAAACACGTAGTGATCCTGCGACTTATCTTTACGATAGTAAGAATACAGATCCATCGTAAAAATAGTCGAAATACTGTTGGTCATAGAACCCAACGAAGACACAATAGCGGCAACGAGGGCAGCAAATACCAAGCCTTTAATTCCCACAGGCATTAACTGCATCATTGATGGGTAGGCTTCATCTGGACGACCGAGATCCGGGATCAAGACAACCGCTGCAATACCTGGTAATACCACAATAATAGGCATTAACAATTTTAAAAATGCGGCGAAAGCAATACCTTTCTGGCCTTCCGCTAAGCTTTTCGCGGCCAGCGTACGCTGAATAATATATTGGTTAAAACCCCAGTAGGAAAGGTTCATAATCCACATACCACCCACCAATACAGACAAACCCGGCAGGCTCATGTAGTGGGGGTTGTCTTTACTTAGGATCATATCGAATTTCTCTGGCGCCACTCTTGTAAGCTCAGTGAAACCCGCAACAATGCCTTCGCCATTACCTAACATTCCCAAACAAATGTAGGTCAATAACAATCCGCCGAAAACAAGGATAAGGATCTGAATAATGTCAGTCATAGCAACGGCTTTCAAACCGCCATATAAAGAGTACGCAACCGCAAAAGCGGCCAAGAAAAGCATCCCGTAAACCATATCTACGCCAGCGATAGTGTTTATCGCTAAAGCACCTAACCATAACACGGCGGTCAAGTTTACGAATACATAGACGCCTAGCCAGAAAATCGCCAAAACGGTACGAACATTGTGATCGTAACGCTGCTCCAAAAACTGTGGCATTGTGTAAATACCACGCTTAAGAAAAATCGGTAGGAAGTACTTACCGACAATAATGAGCGTAATGGCAGCCATCCACTCATACGAAGAAATCGCAAGACCAATAGCAAAACCCGAACCGGACATCCCGATAATTTGCTCTGCAGAGATATTCGCCGCAATAAGAGACGAGCCGATGGCCCACCAGGGAAGACTGTTACCAGCCAGGAAATAGTCTTTAGTGTCCTTTTGATGACCCGGCTTTTCGCGGGAGACCCACCAAGCAATTGCGATCAACGCAACCACGTAAACAAGAAACACGCCAGAATCAATTGGAGAGAGCGTCATACATCCACCTTAAGTTCATTATTGTTCAATTTCTCGCCATACCAATGAGGGGCCGAACCAGTCATAGGCAAAGCCGACAGGCCAATACCGAGAATGGACCGGCCGCCAAAGGTAAACGTTTACCCAATACAGGTCCAAGGATATAGAGATTATCCTCAAACGGCAATGATCGTTGACATATACGACAAATCTCAGAGGAAAACCCGTACTCGGCAACAACTAATTCTACCTGCTGGTACGTATTCACTCTATAGAATGCTCCATACACCACCAAAACTGACCCCATTAACTTCATAGAGCAAGTACTCGCAGGTAGCTGGAGTCCCTACGTAAGCGCTAATACCATTAACAGCCAACGAAGATCACGCTATTGATGGGAGAGATCTAAACGCCTTAACGTACAAGTTAATTCCCACAGAACCCTAAGCTGGCATAGTAAGGCAGACGCTAAAGCAATAACCCCAACCCACAATCCCGAAATTTCCGGGCTCTTTAATTATCGAGCCGCCACAGAGCATTACATAAAAGCATGGAGTTCAAGCTCTCAATTGATTGCATTAATGTCACTAAAATTTACTTATAGTAGTATTGACAATAAGCTAGAGATCGGACAGAATAGCTTCACGTTGATCGTTTAGCTGCAAGTTCATCAAACGTTGTTATTGTTATCGGCCCCCAATCACTGATGACAATTTGTTTGTTGGTAGCTTTCACTTGAGTGAGCAGCGTCATTTCTCCTGGCGCCTGAAGTGTAGTTTGCTTCAGACTGAGACCACTGTATTTAGGGTCTAAATAGGTTAGGTTGATAGGGTGGGCATTGCCCACCCTTTTTTTATGCCTCTAATATATTGCTGCCCGCCAACTTGATTAAAGAAGGTGGCCGCCTCGTTACAACCAAAATAGCCGAAACAGTTCGGTATCCATTTATAAAGTGGCCCCATTCACTATAGCTAGCGTTCATAAACGAACGTTAGCGGCTAAATTAGTTTCCTACCGACCTAAGTGCGCGCATAAAAGGCTATCACGCAGCCAAGCATAGTATTGTTTGTTTTTGGGGAAGGCTCAATGCTGTTGCAGTAATCCACCTTAACCATTATTTTCCCATCTCGCTTCCAACAACAAGTACCATAAAAACAGAGATCGCAGCGCACGAAGACGCTGCAAAAGTGGTGGAGGATCGTAACGAAAAGTTTACTCGCCGCCGCAGGAACGGTGCATTATCCCATGGCTAACGTCATTAGATCGTTAAGCTACCAACAATCCGTTACTTCGTTACCATTACTGTCTTGAGCTTTACGTAAGCCCGCTTGATTAATGGTAAAAACATAACAGCTTGTATCATCTACCTGTGGACCAATAGCCGTTGCTGTAATTAAATAACGGGTAAGTGTGGTTTGAGAGACAGAAATACTGTAATGACCTTCACTACTAATCGCACCACCGATATCATCCAGGCTAACGGAGTACCGATTACGTTGCATATAGATTTTTTCCTCTAATGCAGCGGCAGATAACAAGGTTTCTTTCGCATCCGTTCTATGGCTTTTAAGTACGGACGAACGGTAACTGGGAAACGCGATGGCGGCCAATATACTGACAATCACCAGCACTATCATTATTTCAATCAACGTAAAACCGTTTGATTTTTTTTGCGTTTGCTTCATAAAAAACTCATTATCCTATTTATTACCAATCGATGGGAATCTCTCGCCAAGTTTGGCGATGCCCCGTTCGCTCACGATCGCCAATTGAACTCGAATTGATAGCACCGGTAGACGTTTGCACGATTGCATGACTTACACCCTTATAATCCTGAAAAATCGTCGGCGTAGACGGATTACCCGTACCGAGCGGACTACTGTTGTTAACCAGAGAGCTGTCATCAGAATCACCTTCATCATCACCCTCCGAGTCACCCGTTAGGGTAATAGAATCGTCATGACCCAGCGGGCCAAACTCACCGGGCACTCCCACCTGAAAATGCGGCGCATAAAGAAATCCACTGCCCTCGACATTACAGAGTTCACCGGTAGGCTGATATGAAGTAAACACTAAAGATTCACCCGACAGTACAGCTTTAGTTGTGTTTCTTTCCCGTGTATACGGCAGATCAAAAAACCAACCCGAATGCGCTTCTACTGCAGCCGATAACTCAGAGAAGTTGGCAACCTCTTCCCCTGTATTTAAGGTAAAAGGGCGGGCACCACGTTTAAGGCGGCCATCACTATATACTTCAATGTCCGAGGTGTTCACCATTGAGCTTGTCCCAACCTCGGTATCACTGCCCGTACTAGCATTGGGATCTTTTACCCCGTAGTAGGTTTGTACCGTATTACTCGTGTTATCACCCGAGGTTAAAAAGCGACCGGTGCCGCTGTATACCCAGAAATTATTTGAACGGTCACGTACAATTGAGGGCTGAGCGCTGAAAGCCTTATCGTTTACATCCAAGACACTACTCATCGAAACCGAAAGCGCGTGACCAGAAAGCGTAACAGTCGCCCGCATCAACTGTCCCGTTGGCGCAGCTTCCGTTCCCCCGACAATACCGAAATAAACCGCATCATCAGAAAAGTTATTATCCCAGTCCCCCGCTTCTACACCACCGATAAACGCATTGGAAATTCCAGTATCAAATTTCTGTAAAGTGCCTGTACGTAAATTATAGGCGTAGAGCTTGGCTGTTTTATCGCTCACTCCATTTTTTAATGCTTCCGAGCGAGCGTTGCTACTGGAACCGGCAGGACCCGAACCAAATACTAAAAACCACTCATTAACTGCCGGGCTGGAGTAGGAGCCCGAACTTGTATTTTTCGAGCGGAATTTCACCAGCGTTGGAACTGAAACAGAATAGCCAAGATCCTCGTCGGTAATTTCGGCGATAATATCTGGAGGCGATTCAGGATCAGTTACGTCTAAAACAACAAATCCCGAACGCAATTGAACGGCATCCGTATTATCACCATCAGAATCAGGATCAGGATCAATGCTAATTTCTCCTCCACCAAAACGCATGCCCGCTACCAGAATACTTCCCCAGCCGGAAGGATGCTCAATGGAGCTTCCCCCGTCCCAGATGCCGTTAACATCAAAGATCTGTTGCTGACCATCCATATAATAAACATGTGAATAATCATTGCTGGTTAAATACTGTAAATGTGGCAGCAGATTGTAAGGAACATAGGCCCACAACTCACTGCCCAATGGATGCGCGGTTTCACCGCTTAAAGACGCCTTATAACCGTTGTTGGAGCGATCATAGAACCCTGCATTAAACGCATGAAGCATGCCGTCGTTCGCTCCCACATGGACAACCTGTCGGCGATTGCTCTTCGCTTTTTTATAGGAGCGGTAAGTTTCATCGCCGTAACTGATTTCGTATGCTTTTGCTGGTTGGGTTAACACAACGGGTGAAGAATTCACAATATCGCCCAGCAGCCAAGGGTCATCCCCATTGGAAGCATCGCCATCATACTCGATTGAACGGCTGCGAAAGGTACTGATGGTTTCATCACCGCGAATATAGTTAACTAGGTTACTGACATCAGCAACGTCACCACCAACATCGAGCAAACGGAAATTCTCATCACTGCTTGGGTCAAACGTATCAGCAATAAACGCTACGCCTTCCGATCGAGAAATAAAACCGTCGCGATCGTCTGGGTTGTCAATACCCGTAAAGATATAGCGACCATTTGTAGCGGACTCGCTATAGATTCGATTATCAGTATAATTCGACAGCCTCGCCAACTGATCCCGTGCGCTCCAGATAGGGTCCAACTCTGATATCCCGTAAGGATCACCGCTAGCCGCTCCAGCGGTACCATCCGCTTCCACGGCATAGCGTTGTACCATAGTTTTACCCAGTGTTTCGTCGTAATAAATTTCAATGATTGGATCATTCGAATTTAATTCGCCAACAGCCTCACCAGTAAGTACAACATCTTCTCGCAACTGACTGTAGCGATCAATAAACAGTGCATGCAATGTACCGACCCAATTCACCTCGGTATTTCCCACCGCAGAATCTACTTCAAAAATCGGGTTATAAAGAGCCTGATAAACCGCACCTTCGCCAGCGCCCGTACTGGCAACAACAGAAGCGGCTGTTCCCGATGACACTCGCGTAGTGATATCACTCAGGATTCGACTTAGGCTACTTTCCAAATAGGCCGGGTTTCGGATTGGGAAGTAAGCGTCCGGAATACCATCTGAGCCCGCATTGCCATCGAGATCTTTTTTATCCCATTCGTTCACTAAGTCTGGTAGGTTGTTGTCGTTACTATCTTTGAAATTTCCGTATTTTGCAGCGTACCATAAGGGATTCTTTAGTAGTCCAGAGGTACTCGATTGAGCGACAAACTTATGAACGTCTGAAGCCCAAATCGTCGAATTAGTATCAGTTCCTGTCAGCGCTGGTGAATTAAATACATCGTCCATTGATGACGAAAAAATCAGATCACCAATAGTACCGTCGCTATCACTACCACTAACAACATAACCGAAATGCATCTCAACGCCTGTAGCAGCCCCCACTCCAGATTGTCGAAATTGAATCTGTCCTGTTGAGGCACTGCCCCACTCTGGCCGCGCATAACCCGAACGTTCGTCTGTTGTATAATTACCACAGGCAGTTTTAACTTGGTCGGCACTGCCAGTTTTTTTACAGTATTCCAAAACAACGTAAGCATCCATGTCGTTATCACTACCCACCAAAGAGTCCTCCCAGGAAATATAAATCACTCCCTTGTCTTCAGTGGAATCAACAATATTAAAATCTACGAGGCTACAATTTTGCCAATAGTATTCTGTGTCCGTAACGGTTCGCGTTCTCTCCCTTCCCCTCCGATCTAAGTAAGTTTCTACTCTACTCACATTTCGAGAATGTTGGGAAACACAGTAAGGAACAATTGTTAGGCTTTCATCATTATCTGCCGTCAATTCAAGATTGGGCAAACTTTCAGCCAAGGCAACCGTGTAAGTGTTCACATTTTGCTCGCCCGTCAGGCCCTGCATATCCTTTATAAATCCATAGTAGGAAAGCCCCGCCAACCCGTAAGTACCTCTCAATGACGGTATTTCAGGACAAATACCGTCTGCATGGGAAAGTTGGTTAATGGTTTTTGCATCACAGGTATCAATGGTTCCACCAGTAGAGGCATTACCCACCATAAAATTATTACTAGAAATACCTTCCGAATCGCCAACGATATCAGTATAGGTATCAATACCATCAGCATTTGCTATATCAAGTAGATCACTGGCAGAGGCTAGGTCATCCCCATCGAAATTATTTAAACCCGTGGACAACAAAATAATGGCGCAATTGGCGCAAGCGTTAACACTGTTTAAGGGCTTTTCCCAAGTAACGGATTTCAAACCAGAAATAATTGAAGAGTCATCCACCCCATATTCGGGGGAGGGTTCTTCGTAGCCCGAGAAGTAACGCAGTGCTTCCAGATACATTTCCGTTAGTGGATTACCCCAGTCTCTACACTGGCGATTCTCAGCCCCAGATGTTAGGAAATCCCCAATAGAGATACCCCAGGTATCACAATCGGTGTAGAAATTGCTGTCGTAATCCCAGCCAGACAATCGCAAGCGATTTAAGGTATTAACGATACCTTCATTGCTCGTCCCTTGATTGATAAACCGCCCGGTATTGATATCAATTTCCCTGTCTTCAGCGACAGCATCATCTCCACCCATATAGCTAATATTTTTTCGCAGAACACCACCGGCATCATTTTTCTCGTAGCTTCCCGTCATCAAACCAAATTTCAAACCACCATGCTCGCCATAGGTCTGCAACAATCCATAGGGCTTGTAATAACTATTGCCTAAGCCATCTGTATACTGGCGACAATGTGGCTGATCCTGACCACTGACACATTTACTGACTCGCACATAAAATTCAAAATTTCCGATCCCGCCTATGGAGCCATGTGTTGGTCTTTGGGGAGTGAAGCGCCCATCGCCGCCTTCATCCTGGTACAAACACAAATTTCTTTCACTACCGCTCCAAGTAAAGAAATTTCCAGACGCGACCTTAATTAGAGGAGGGTTGGTACCCACGTTAATGCTATTAGTTCGACTACCTGCACTGGTATCGACAGGGTCGGTAACATTACAAAAACTAACGGTGCTCTGGCCTGTAATGGGAGTGTAATTACTAATCAAACCATCAATCGCGTCGTTAGCAACCACTTTAACAAAAGAGTGGTTATCATCCGGCAGAAGCGCACGCTGCAAAACCGTTTCGCTGGTGGTATCAGTTAATCGATAGCCGCCATAAAGCACTTTTCGAATAATATCAATCCGAGTCATCGTCAACCAATTCATAAAGTTGCCACTCCAATTACCTGGGGCGCCACTACATTTATGATCGGGAGCAGGACTTTCTTCTGTTGTTTCCGATTGCGGACGTACAACTTTTCCGTTGGGCTCATACCGCCCGCTGCTATAGCTGTAACAAAATTCCGAATCAAAATACCCTAGATAGACAAACTGATCGTTATAGGTAGTATCGATATCACCGTCATTATCCAAATCGGAGTAATCCGCATACGCTTTATGCCACAGCTGGTTATCGTTGGACATGACCAACATAACCAACGCATCTTCCGTACTCGAAAGCAATGGAGGCACAGAGACAAAGTCGGCCATCTCTGCTCGCAGCAAAGGTGATATGGCCAGTACAAGTAAGGACAAAACATACGTTTTAAACATGCGATCTGCTTTCTTTTTGGTTTTATTACATCGTTGAAATATGGCCATTACTTTTGTTCCACAAGCAGATAGGTAGATTGGAGCATTACTTTTGCCCTGTCGCCATTACCATCCGCTAATGCGGTAATGCGATATAGAGGCTCGCCATCTTTGGAGTTAAGCTCTTCAAACACTGTTTCATCATCCGGCGGGACAAAGCATAAAAACTCGACGATAAATTTCACCTCCTTTTTCACGCCCTCTACAGACACTGTGCGATGCTTAGCTGCATCGTTCCAAACATCCAGGCTGCTATCCTTCCAGAATGCGACGCGCTCTTCTGTGCCCGCATCGGATGCCACTTCACACAGCCACTTTTGCTTCGCCGGATTTGAATCGTCAAAAGAACCATCAAAACAGAGGCCGCCACTGCACGTCGTATCAAAGCAAGTACTACCGTCACCGCAGCTTGTATATCGCTGCGCTAGCGAGGGGCTATTTTGTTCTAGCCACTCTTCGGCAGCTGCTAGTGCAGCTTCCGCAGCAGCAAAAGCCGTATCACGATCTCGATGACTGGTCGCCATCTTTAGTTCCGCAGTAGAAGACTGCATATTTGCCACACCCAACAAACTGATAACAACTAAGATAACCAATGCGACAATTAGTACCGCGCCAGATTGAGCTTTGGGTAACTCATGCCTATTTTGTTTGTGGATTTTCATAATTAATTATTTCTAATTTTAATGGTGCTGGTCACAACCTGACGCATAAGCCTATCGTCTGACAGTTGATAATCACTGCCATCCAATTTTATGGTCACATTTTGGTCTGATGTATATACATCGCGATCGGAGCGAAACACTAGTGTCAAGCGCAATGCAACAACAGCTGCCCAATCGACAATCAGGTTTGCAGTAAGATATTGGTTGGCCTCACCATCTGCATCGGTGTCAACGCCATAGAGCAACTGCATATCTTCTACACCCGTTGCGACCTCTTCTGTTTCGGTTACAGCGCTGCCGCCGCTCGCAGTTAATACCTGCCGTTTTAAGGCTGGCATATCATCAATGATGGCCGATTCACCAATGTAATAGGCGTAGACTCGAAATGGCATTATGATGGAGCCCGAATTAAAATCCGCTTCAGTATTACCATTGCAACTATCGACAGCACAACCCATATCACAGCTAACACTGTTAGTTGAGGTTGCGCGCAAAACACGCGTGCAATTAAGCGTACCATCCGCAGTATGGGATAGTAACGTGGAATCACTGCCTGGCCCGGTCACCTGAAAAAGCCCGACTTCACGACAACTGGAGTCAGTAACTAACATAGTGGAACCTGTCGGCGCTTCCTCACTACTCCACAAAGTAAAAGTTGCTGAGAAAGTATTGTGAGATCGCACAATATATTCTTCGGAAGCGTCAGCAAAACGTACGATAAAAGAATCGGTATTGGCTATAACATCAGCTGCGTAAATGGCAGGATGATTTGACACGCTACCATCGAAACCCTGCACACTTTCGGTAAGGTTAATAAAGCCACTCATATTATTTATGATGGTGTTAGACACATTGGCTGAGCCAACACTGGCACAACCAGTGTATCCCGACATACGTACTTCGCGTTTAATTTGGTCCAATACAAATCGTGCATTGTCCTGTACAAACGATAGCTGTTCACCATCGAAGGATGAGCGCTTGGCATTAAAAGCTATTTTCACTACACCGGTGAGAATAACCCCGGCAATCGCTAATGAAATTAGCAATTCGATAAGCGAAAAACCGTTTTGCTTTTTCAATGCCATTTTTTGTTCGATTACTTGTAGCATCGCCTAAACATCCGTTATCAATGTGTATTCTTGTGTTTGACGAGAACCATCAACATTACTGCCGGTTTCAAATTCAATACGTATAACAATCTGGCCGCTCTCCGAGGATATTTCGCCACGGCCACCCGGCAATAGGCTTGCGACATTGCTGCGCCAGTTATGCACATTCCAGCTCGCCATATCTATCGGCTTACAATCGGAACTGACTTGAATACAGTCGGGTTTAGCGGGGGCAGGATCCGCGTACTTAATAAAATAGGCATTAATAGCACTGGGCGTTGTCAGCATGCCTTCATAAATATCACTTGCCAAAAAAGACGCCTGAGAGTGTAAAGAAGCATCTTTTAAATAAGATACCGACTTCACCTGCATGGATAGCACAACCAACAAACCCGCCCCCAGTACAATGAGCGCCACGAGCGTTTCAATCAGCGATGAACCGTTATTACGTTGACTATTCATGGGCTACAACTCAGTGCCGATGAGAACGAAATAGCGTTGCGGCTGTCGGCAAAGCGACTCTCGTGAATGCCATCGCCATCGCCATCGCTCGTTTGCAATACTCTGCCGGTACCAATTAGCATCAAGCCGCGCGCATAGATATCTTCGTTTTTTCTATCGCACACTTGAATAAGAATGGGGCGATTAACCTGATTACCGTCAACGGCCGGGCGACCATATTCATTAAAGCTGAGATAGGATAGAGCAGAGTTATCGCTCACATCAGTCACCGAAAAGTGGTTTTTCCCTTCGTACAGAGAGGCCTGAATAATGGGCTCATCGCCATTGTGATCACCATCTCTGGCAGTACCGCCGTCGGTACCATCATCCAGGAAGATCAACCAGCCATCGTCCCAAGTTCCACTACAATCCGTTCCTGTACTGGTGGAGCAGAGGGTAATCGTTTTATTGCGCGCAACCGCTTCATAACGAGCACTCATCAGCGCGCTATTCATCAGTTTGCGGTCAGAAAACACCGCGTTTTTACGGATATAGCCATCGAAGGAAGGTGCTGCGACGGAAACCAGAATAGCCATAATAGCCATGGAGACCACCAAATCCAGCATTGTGAACCCACCTAAATGAGTTGAAAAACCTGGCTTCATAAGCGCGTCTAACCCTGTAAAAATTAAGCCATTGTGACTGTGGCCCCAGCTCAAAAGGAGGCCACTTATACACGAGTCAATATAGATAACAGGTATAAAAAAATCGACGAACAGCAGATGACCGGCACTTTTTAATGACGTATGGAAAGCTTTAGGCGCCACAAGCTCATAGTAAAGCGTGGAGTTTAAACGGGGCTGTACCAATCATCAAAAGCTCTGATGTATTTAATATTCATTTTGGGTATATATAAAGCCCGTTTCACCCACTTACTCCCTAGTGGTTGCCGACGGCTTAACAGTAAAAACTTTGTATCTCAGAGCCTCCTTGTACAGCTGATAAGCCGCACCCAACACAATGACAGAGAGCGCCGCCAATAGCTGCCACAAGAGGACCAGATCAACATTGTTGGTCTGGCTCGCCTCCACCTGCTGCAGTTGCTGGCCCTGCACTTTTTGGGTTGCCGCCACAACAGATGCCGGTGCTTCGGGCGCGGGCAGGGACAAATTAAGACCAAAACCCGCTGCCTGCTGACCAATAAATTCTCGTAACTTTTCGTTATCCACCACCAAATCATACTGATTCACCAACTGTTGATAGCGTTCGATCAGCGCCTGCTGGGTACTCTCGCTCGCAGCCCAATAGTCCTTGCGAATAGATTCCAGCATGGTTTCGATCATTTGGGCCTGAGCACCGGGGTTTGCCTGCTCAAAAAATTCATCCATATTTAGATCTAGGCGATCCTCAACATAGATCTCAAAGAAATCCTGCCACTGGTCATCGCGTACAATATTGGGGTCGACCACCTGCCAGCCCCAAAAGTTTGCCAAATGGGAGGCCATTGCTACAGCACCGCTATAACCTTCCTTTTGCATCTGAGAAATCCAGCGACTGTTAAAGTTACGGCTGCGCAGCTCCTTAGCCATAAAGGTCGAGGCCGATTCCAGCTTGCTGTTGTTCACGTCGCGCAAATTACTGATCAACATTTCCGGGCTTTGCCCATCCAAGTTGCGAACGGCCAGCGCCAAAGAACCAAAATATTCAAAGGGATCATCGGAGGTAATCATGCCGTACAGATTGGAAGACCGAGAAAATAGCGCAATATCGGTACCCGACAACTGCTTGCCGTACAGACCTTCTGCCTGCTGGCCCCAGCGGCCGCTATCCGCACCAAAGTAATACCCCATACGTCCCAGATAAGTGTCTGCGATTTTCGCATCGGTCTCCCAGGTCTCACTGTTAAAAATCGGACCATCCACGCCACTGCCATAATCGCCCGAGGCGTTGGAAAAAATACGGACGGTCGAAAGATATTGAGCTTCCGCTTCGTCGATACCCTCGGTTAATAACTGCGACTTAATTTTTTGGCTGTTGTCCCAAAGGGAATTCCCTTCTTCTTTTAACTCCGCAACTTGTTGAATGGCTTTCGCCAATCGCTGCATAACATTTGGGAAAGCATCGCGATACAACCCTGTTGCAGAGAGCACCACATCTACGCGGGGGCGCTTAAGTTTGCCCGCAGCAATTATTTGCGTATCGATCACACGCCCATCGTCACTCCATACTGGCTCAACCCCCATAGCATAGAGTGCCTGGCTTTCCAGCACGCCGTAGTGACGCATAGCCTCAATGGACCACAGCGAAAAGGCTAACTTATCTGGATAGCGCCCATGCTTTTGCCGATAGTCGTTAATCGCCTGCTCGACCAATTCTTTACCCTGAGCG
The DNA here is from genome assembly GCF_014211975.1 of Teredinibacter haidensis. Classification (NCBI taxonomy): domain Bacteria; kingdom Pseudomonadati; phylum Pseudomonadota; class Gammaproteobacteria; order Cellvibrionales; family Cellvibrionaceae; genus Teredinibacter; species Teredinibacter haidensis. Next base: position 4,859,285 of record NZ_CP060084.1, on the reverse strand, counting down.
AAGGCGGCTTTGGTGGGTAGCCGAGACGGATCAAAACCATAGAGATTAAACCCCGTTGGCAGTGATTCCGGGTGACGAACAGGGTCTCCACCGGTTTTAACCCGCACATACTTGCCCGACAATCCCCGCAACAAATTTGGCAACTCCTGAATGGACTGCATATTGCTAAAGTATTCGCGGCCACGCTCAATATGTGGCTGTAACGCTTCGGGCAACTCATCCAGTGCGGCACCGTTCATCACATATTCACTGACCACAAAATAGCCAGGAAGATTTTCGACAGGTGTATCCGATAACTGAAACACTGCATCGTGGTTTTCATCGGTTAAGGTATCGCTGTGCGCATGCCCGGCCCTATCTTCGCTTAACTCAGTTTCATACTCGTTGGCCAGTTCAAGAAATTCGCGGCCCAGCATCTGCACCACAGTCGATGCTTGTAGACGGTGCTCTGCGAGCAGACCAAAACGGTGCAAGCCCAGAGGCTGGTTCTCCGCAGCCAGTTCCGCTAGGTAATTGTGTAAGGTTTCTAGAAAGCCATTAAAATCACCGCTAATATCCTCGCTTGTCCAGCCGAAGTCTTTACACAAATCTTTTTCGATACACAGCTGCTGAATTTGCTGTGCGGTTTTTTGTTTTACTCCGCCCTCATCCAACGCTTTGTATTCATGCATCAATTCGTGAATATCTGCTGTCACGCCCTGCAAGCCCGCCGCAGCATAGGGTGGGGTCATATGGCTGATTACGACGGCATTTCCGCGCCGTTTTGTCTGCATCGCCTCGCCCACATCGTCAACAATAAACGGATACATAACCGGCACATCACCAACGGCTAGATTACCTCCGTCGTAACGGGACAAACCGCGCTCCTTGCCGGGTAGGTATTCCTGCGAGCCATGAGTTCCCAAGTGTATAAAAGCGTCGCTGCTCCACACCTCACGAGCATAAAAATACGCAGCAAGATAGTAATGATTCATTGGGATCGTGGTTTTGTGGTACATGCCCAGCTCTTGCTCGGCATCATCACTTCGCGGTGGCTGACGCATAATAAGCATATTGCCGTTACGAATACGGGGAATAACAAAAAAACGCTCTCCCTTTCGCTCAACAACCATAAAGTTATCTTCCGGCGCTCCCCAAAAATCATTAATCGACTGAACTCTTTCGCCGGGTAGGGTCGCCAACCATTCTTTATAAATCGCTACCGGGAACAGATCGGCCAAATCCTGCTCCAGTAATTTATCTAACTGGTATTCTCGGTAAAACGGATCGAGCACTTGATTAACCCGCTCAATATAAAACTCACTGGGCTCCGCAGAGACCCTATAACCGTGCTGATTCAATTCTTTACCAATAGCGCCGAGACTTTCGGGCACATTCAGGAACGAAGCGCCCATATCGCGATCCCCCCAAAACATAACCGTCAGTTTTTTTTCACTATTCGGCAGATGCGCCAACCGAGCATAATTTAATACACGATTTACCAAGTGTTCGAGCTGGTAATCGATAACCTGAGCTTTGTGTGTAGATGGATCTATCGCCGCGATAATGGTTGGATCAATAACTCCCGCCGTTTCGGGCAGTACAAGGGTGAACGCCATCATGCCCGCTGAAATACCCGAGAGACTGCTCTCCCACGCTTTCTGATCACCATCGTAATAGGTTAACGCCTGCACCACAGGCACGCCCAGATTTTCAAATTCCGTTTTCCGCTTATTGGCCCAGTGAATGGAACGAAAGTTGATAATGGTATCCACAACGGTTTTGCCATCTTCCTGTAATAAATCGCGATAATCCTTCGCTACCGGACTCAGCTGAAAATAAAACGGAACAACTATTGCGCCCTTTGCTTCCAGCGCAGCAATCGCTGCATCGACAACATCGGTTTGCGCGCTCTCTATTAGCGAGCGCTGCAGCATTACCCCGACACGCAGGGAAGTTGACGATCGCTTAACCGTACGAGCGGCCTGCCATTCCTCGTAGGCCACGAGAGAATTAAAAATAAGTGACGGGCTGTTGGGATGATAAATACCCATGGAGGGAAAGATAATGGGCGCTTCAACTCGCGCCTGAGAACTATCGAAAATACGAAGGCGAATATACGCCACCATGCGCTCGAAGTTGTCGACACCACCGTTATCATAGTAGTCAAATAATCGCCTCGCATGAGTATCACTTATATTGGCTCGCAGTGCTGTCAACGCAGGGGCACGAATAGCGAGAACTTTCGCTTTAAGGTTTTGTAGCTGTGGCGCATATTTTAGGTAGGTGGATTTACTGGTCCTTTCGGATACGGCATCCAGAATAACGAGGTTATACCCCTCTAGGAACGCTCTGGATTCAGCCTTATCTGCGAGCGCTTTTTCACTGATTTGCTCTATTAAAAACTGCCGTTTTTCGGCCATATCTTTTAGCAGGGTAACCTTGGCTTTGTTGCTATGCGAACCGCTAACGAACAATACTTTTTCACCAACAGCAACACTATCCGTCGCCAACATAAAACTGAATCCTGCAACAACGAGCATTGCCATCATTTTTAATAATTTCATTTACAGCACCCTTATTGAGGACTATCGACTGATTCGGGGATATAAACGATAGAGCCATCGTCCATCTTATAAGCCGTCCCAGCCTTCACCCCCTCTCCTGCACCTATTTTTCCGCTACTCTTATAACGCTCTATTTTTTTCCCGTCCTTAATCAACACCTCCATATCCGGCTGGCCCGCGTTTTTAATAACCGTGACTTTTTCATCCAGAAATGGATTCAACGGGTTCTGTGCAATGGCAATAAGTAGTGCGGCCACCAACACTAAGAAAACATCAACGAGATTGATAACGGATAAGGCGGGGTTGGATGATTCATCTTCATCAAGCAGCTTCACGGATCGCGTCTCCAGGTACCGGCTCACTTCGCTGTTTTAGCTCTGCCAGCTGAACCAACTCTACTGCAAGCCAGCGTTTTTTGATGGTGGCAATCCAGAAAGTTATGGTCGCAATGACCAGCCCAAATATAACAGCGGAAAACGCAACAATTAAATTGTCGCTAATGCCTTGCACGTTGCCATTGGACAGACTTTTAAGTGCCGGCCCCATAGGAACCATGGTCGCAATAAGCCCAAGCATGGGAGCAATACGGCTCACCAGACGCACGGATTCCAGCTGTTTTAAGGCACTTACGTCTAGCTCGTCCTGTGAGATTGAAGGATTATTTAACCAGAGCTGTGCAAGTGGGTAACCTGAAACGCTACGCGGGCTAACACGCGGCCCTCCCCCGATAGCGTCGAATTGCACTTTTGCCTGTAGTCGCTGCCACGCCATAGCGCCAAAACCACCTAAAGCAAATAGACTGTAAACAAACAGCAGCGCCAGTAAAATCAGAACCGGTGCAAGAAAAAAATCGGACATCTGATACATCATATCTTCAAGAAAGCGAATCATAAAAAAGCCTGCAAAAAAATGACTGCCCATAAATATCGCCGAGCAGCCAAACAGAGATAGCGAATCTCAAATTGGAATCAAGTATAAAAATTAAAGCGATTCAAAGCGGAAGCTATAATTACCTGAGTCACCGTCGGCATTGTAGTAACTGGTAATTTGCACTTTATAGGTGGCCGCTTCCGTTTTAATAAGGTAAACGCCGAACTGAGACCACAGCTGATGAAGGCCATTAAGGTTGTACTGGTACCAAGCGTTGTCATCGAAGAAGCGAACCTGCTTAACATTCGGTTCGAAACCATAATAAGCCGCTGCAGAGGCTGTAATACCGCTATAACCTTCAGCCGAGTCGTGCACGCCGGAAGCATCTTCGGCGATATGCAATTCGAAGGCAGCTCCAGTGTTGGCTTCAACGGTGATACAGGGGAATCGCACATCCCACTCATCACTTTCACCCACGGCCTGCTGCGTATCTAAATCAATCCACAGATCCGACGTACAGGCTACAGCATCCAGAGTAATATCCACTTCTGCCATAAATGATTCATCACCCGCCGCAACGTTCTGGTGAGCAACACCCAACACAATACTGGCCATCGTTCGCCCGGCAGTGGTTATTTCCTTTGCGCGAATTTTGCTGAAATCACCATCCGACTGCACTATAAAGTATTCATTTTCTGCAGCGCTGACGATATGGCTTGTGCTGTCGTAACTATAAAAACCTCCGCCGATAATCAGCTCTTCAGAATCCACGGAAAACGCATCCGCAGCGGGAATATCCGCAGCGCTTACTCCAGTAAAATCCGACAACTCCGACTCGGCCGTCGCAGCCATAAACTCGCTGTCCACCACGCCGCCATCGGCATCGTAAAATTCGGCGTTGTTACCCGTAAAGTAAGCCGCTACCGGTGTACTTGCTGCGGCGTTTAAATAAATTTTTGTGCGCTTAAAGGCAATATCCCAATCGTCACTGGCGGCTGCTTCTTCTTCCGTCAGCAGTAGCACTTCACCGGCATCCATGTCGAAGTAGACAAAATTTGGATCCGACGTCGTACCGGTTGAAAATGGCCCATTTATCACTCCGGGCTCTGGTGTTGGCTCCGGTGTTGGCGTCGGCTCAGTTGAACTATCACTACCGGATCCTCCACAAGCAAATAGAGCGGCGCTTATGGCCATGAATACACCTATTTTTAAAAATTTCATTTTTTCCCCTTACATAAATTCAAAACGAATACTTACAAATATTTTTCGGCTAGCGACCGGGCGAATATCAAAAAGACGTTCACCTTCAGCCAGAGGATTTTTGTGTTGATTGAAAAAATTGTCGATGCCGGTACGCCATGAAAAACGACGACCGATTTGCTGATGAAGGTTGACATTCCAGCTGCTCCACTGGTTTTGCTCAACACCGAGATACCCGTCGGAAACCTGTTCGTCGCGCTCATGCACCACGTATAGCAAGCCATTTAGATTCCAACGGGGAAATTGATAAGCGACATTAGCCTTTATTTGATGATAGGGACGATCTTCCAACCGCTGACCGTCACCGTCTCGCGCATCCAGGTAACTGTAGTTAAACTGAATCTGCCAATCCGAAATTTGGTAGCGCGCCGATACATCCAGCCCCTGTAGCTCGGCCTGTCCAATATTGTGGTAGCGGTAAATTTCAATATCGGAAAGACCAGACGAATCCGAATCGTATCGGGTATCGATAAAGTCGCGGGCATCTGAATAGTGGCCATTGATTTCAGCGCGAAAACTCTGAGAATACTCTTTAAAACTCGCATCCCAGGTTAGCGTTGAATTGAAGGAAAGGGCCGCTTCTGGCTTTAGCTTTTCATTACCTAAAACCATATAGCCCAGATTACTGTGGTCAAAAAAATAGAAACGCTCTTTAAGAGTAGGAACGCGGTAACTTTCACCAATGCCCGCACGCCACTGCAATTGCTGCCGGTCACTTAATTTAAAGGTTTTTAAGCCGCTTGATCGAAACGCATGGTGCCAGCCAAAATCACTGTCCCGCTGAACGCGAGCCCCCACTTGGACCTCGTTTGCCGGGCTAAACCAACTGAGTTGCGCAAACTTTTCAACGCTGGAACGCTGGGCATTATCTAATTCGGCTGTGTTCTGGGCAGGTATCTCAGTTAACTTGAGCTGATCCAGAGAATCCCGGTGCAACACCATACCGGCAACCAGCTCATGATTTTTCCCCTGCCATGTTTTTTGGCTGTCCAACTCCGAAAAGCTGATTTCCGCTGCACGTAAACCGTTGGAACTCCCACTGGTTTCATCGTGGTCGATTCGGCGCGCATTCATTTGCCATGGGTTTTTTTGGGTTGTTTCACTACTTAAGCGAATATCGTGCTGCCACTGTTCCACATCAGATAGGTAGTACACCAGCCCATCCTGGCCGGGAATGCGAAATTGGTTTTTGGTTTTTTCTTCGCTGAAATACTGCGCGCGATATTCTACCGTAGCCGATTGAAACTCCCGCCCTATCGCGAGCCGGGCAAACTGTTTTTCCAGCTTTGCCGAATCCTCAGCAATGGTTTCTGAATCGTAATCCAATCCGGGGTCAGTAATTCCCTGTAACTGTGCAGAGCCGAATAGCTGCTTATGTCTCAACTGCCCCTGCAAACTGTACTGTTGAGCAAAATCGTCGCCAGCCGACCGATCGTCATAACTGGCCAGCTCGGACCGCAGGCTCAATTGCGAACGCTCGCCACGTGTGGTGATAATATTAACGACCCCACCCATGGCCGACGATCCGTAAAGTACAGATCCCGCCCCACGCACAACTTCAATTCGCTTAATATCGGCAACGCTAATCTGGTCCAGATCCACTGCGGCTCCCGAAGGACTGATAAGCGGTTGACCATCAGCAAGAACCAACACCCGATCACCATCGAAACCTTGCATGTAGATGTTGTAGCCGTCTTTCACGCTGCGCTTCACCACAACGCCAGGCATAAAATTCAGTGCCTGAGCTACAGTGGTCGAAGACACTTTACGCAGCTGCTCTCCCTCCATAACCACGACGCTTACCGAAGAATCCACTAGGCTTTTGGGCATCCGGCTGCCGGTTACAACCATCTCCTCCTGAAGAGCCTGCGCCTCAAGTCGATACGAGCAAAGAGATAGCAACAAAGTAAAAAACCATAAGCCCTTTTGTTTAGGCTGGACAAATTTAGAATAGACAGAAATACTCGACATACGAAAACACTTAAAGGCAGACAATTTATACGAATGATAATACTTATCATTTAGATCCGCAATTGTAATCTAATGTAAACTATCCTCATTTGATCCTGAGCAAATTGACGCCCTATTCCTCTCTCTCGACTGCAAAAAAACAAATTCACTCGCCAATTGCCTAAACGTTGCCATCGCCTGCTCACGCTCCTCCTGAGGAAGTGTTGTATCTCCCGCGGCGATAAACAGGTATTCCTGCAGCAGTTGCTGACAGCCCTGAGCCTCCTCGCTCAAGCCTAGGTCCATCAACACTTCACAAAGATTGGCCCCTGCCAGAATTAAGTTATTACGATTAAAATAGGCGTCGCCCTCACCCGTTTGATGCACGTGCAACAGGGCGATTTCGAAGGCCGACCCAAAAAATGATCTGGCCAACCGCAAGTTAAGATCACGCCTGGCAGTACAGCCATTGCTCATAGCACCTTGCCAAAGGGCCGCAGACTGCGCACGATCAGAAACAAGTACTTTTTGATGACGGGAACACAAATAACGCATGACACACCTTCCTATTATTGCTAATACGAATCATTATCATTATATTTTGTTCGTCGTGCAAGTCCTGGAGAAAAGCCATGCAAAACAAGCAAGTGTCTGTCACCATCAATAAAGCAAGCTTGGAAAGATTGTTGACTCAGCAACAGTTGACGATTAACGAGTTTCACTGCATTGGAAGGGATACCAAGCAGTGGGTACGTAGAGTGCTGCTAGTAATTACGGCACATAAGTTACGCAAACCACCCCGATAAGTGCTGCTCTATAGTAAAAACCACAATTAATCCAAGGGTGGAAGTACCACTATCTATGGTTTGGGCTATACTTTTTCATAATGATTCTAGGTGGTTGTTGTAACAATTAGTTAGGTTAGCGCTCTTATCTCTTGGGTGGTAGTGACGCTACTCACCAATACCTTCTATTCTTCAGACCCAACAATAAAAGGCCGTCGCCCGCCCATGGGAAAAGGTTTAACATCCATCCACTTGCAATCCCAGTGGCTCTACCTGGCATTTGTGCTCACTTTGTTTGCGATGCTGGCATACGACTGGCTACCAACGCGCAAACTGCCACTGCTGGATGAAAACACCAGCACCAGTATTTATATGGATTCTCGCGGATCAGGTTCCAGTGAAGGGGTTTGGGTGAATCAGTCCAAGCACCATTTTCGCTGCACTTTTACCCCCGTTTACGCGCCCTATAAGTTCTGCGGTTTTAATATTCCCCAGGGCGATGGAGATATCAAAGGTGTGGATTTTAGCGCTTACAAAAATTTAAATTTTAAAATAAATTACGCGGGAAACTCCGAGCTTATCCGCTTCTATTTGCGCGACTTTATCGATGGCTATTCCGACACTAACGATAGCCGTAACACCTCTCAGTACCTTCGCATGCACTTTCCTGCACGCGATTTAATGAACGGTATTACGGTTCCTCTCAATCAATTTACTGTTGCCGAATGGTGGATACGATCCTTAAGTGTTCCAGCCGAAAAAACATTCCCCAAACTAAACAATATTGTCAATTTGGGCATTGATTACCCCTACCCTGTAACGGTTGGGAGTCATGAAATACAGGTCGAATACATCTACTTGGAAGGCCCATTGCTCAGCAAGGAAACTTGGTATCTCAGTATTTTTGCTTTCTGGTTTTTACTATTGGTATTGAAAAACCTGCAACAACTCTACCTCTATCGCAAACTGCTCTCAGCCAATACTCGTGAACTGGACAACGCCCGAACCAAAGCCAGCCAGCTGGAACAAGAATCTAATCGCTACCGCGAACTTTCTCTTGTAGACCAACTGACTTGCACGCTTAACCGTCGCGGTATTCAACGAGAAATCGCTCTGCTGGAAGAGAATAATCTGTGGGAGGGAACGGCGATGTTGCTGGTAGACATTGACCACTTCAAACCGGTTAACGACAATTATGGCCACGACGTGGGAGACAGGATACTGGAAACTTTCGGCCACATCTTAAACGAGTTTGCACGCACACAAGATTGTGTCGGCCGCTGGGGAGGAGAAGAATTTATTCTACTGTATCCTTCTACCCAACCACATAGTGCCAGCGTCCTGGCAGAAAAAATTCGCCAGAGAGTGGAGCAAACAACTTTTGCTAGCGAATTAAACTTAAAAATTACCGCCAGCTTTGGCGTCGGTACAACAAAAGACAGCGAGAGTTTTGAAGACTGCTTTAAGCGTGTGGATAGAGCGCTATACCAGGCCAAGGAGATGGGCCGCAACAAAGTTCTGTGCGCGGCCCTTTAAAAGGCTTTAAACCAGCTCAAACAAATGGTTTTTCTTCTTGCCTAGCTTAATCAAAAAGAAGCGGCCATAAAGTGCCTTGTCTGCAGCGAAGCTCTCCATCACATTCATATTGTCTTCCGCGCCTTTGGCAACGCCGTTAATCCATACAGCGTTACGACCTAAGGCATCTTTTACTTCGCGACCCGCTTTCACCATGCCACAATCCGTCAACAAGGAGGTAAGTGGTTTTTCTACAAGCTCATCAGCGCCTAATTTACTGGAAGGCAAACCATCCAGTGCTAACTGCTCCAGCTCCGCTTCCGTTAAATCAGCCAAGTCACCGTTAAACATGGCCTCGGTAATTCTCTCGGCCGCCCGCAAACCTTCGTCGCCGTGAATCAGTCGAGTCACTTCTTTTGCCAGTATGCTTTGAGCCTGTGGCCGACCCTGCGCCGCTTTATCGTCTTCTTCAATGCGGTTAATATCGTCAACCGAGAGGAAGGTGAAGTAACGTAGAAATTTATAAGCGTCTTCATCTGCACTGTTCAGCCAGAATTGGTAAAAAGCATAGGGCGAGGTCTTAGCCGAATCCAACCAAATGGTGCCCGATTCTGTTTTCCCAAACTTCGAACCATCGGATTTCGTTACCAATGGCAATGTCAGCCCAAAAACATTGCCACCGTACATGCGACGAGCGAGATCGATCCCCCCTGTGATATTACCCCACTGGTCGGAACCGCCAATTTGTAGCGTGCAGGTGTACTGTTTGTAGAGTTCTGCAAAGTCGTAAGACTGCAAAATCATATAGGTAAACTCAGTAAAGGAAATGCCCGCACCTTCGCGGTCGATGCGCTGCTTTACTGATTCCTTCTGAATCATATTGTTAATGGAAAAGTGTTTGCCCACGTCGCGCAGGAAATCGAGCACGTTAACATCACCAATCCAATCCAGGTTATTCACTACCTCGGCGGCATTACTACCGCTGTCAAAATCGATAAATCGGGATACCTGAGCCTTAAGTTTGTCGACCCAAGCGGCAACAATATCCGGAGTATTCAACTTACGCTCCTGGGCCTTAAAGCTAGGGTCGCCAATCAACCCCGTCGCCCCACCGACCAACGCCAAAGGCTTGTGCCCCGCCTGTTGAAATCTGCGCAGTGTAAGAAGGGGAACCAGGCTGCCAATGTGCAAACTATCTGCCGTGGGGTCGAAACCACTATAGAGCGTGCGGGGCTCCTGCAACCAGCTATAAAGCTGGTCGTCACCGGTCATTTGCGCGATCAAGCCGCGTGCCTGAAGGTCGTTTAGGAGGTTAGAGTCTACCGCTGTCATGTGTCTATCCCAATGGCGTTACAAAGAAGGCGCAAACGATACCGAAAATGAGTGCTAAAACAAACCCGTTTTTCGCTGTTTTTATAACCAAGATCATAAACAGCGAGCTAGTGAACGCTTACCAACCGTAACGATACGCACGACATTAAGAGCGCTTTGCTATATAACAACCTCTGTTACAAATCTGTGGGTGATATTTAGCCGTTTTTCTGTTATAAATTTGGGTGTTACGTCCCATACATCGGCCCGATTTGAAGACCCGCATGCAACCTGTTGATATGAAAAGAAAAAAGCGCTTTGAGGTAAAACGCAAGTCCGTAAAAGCTGTACTTAAGCAACTGCCTCGAATGCACCTTGCTGCTGTTGCCGCACTTTCCTTTTGTTTGGGTACCTTCCTGATGCTACCCAGCAAAGAAACTGAGGCCAAGCGCCACAGTCAGGCTATCCCCATACCTTCGCTCCAAAGTATCCAAGAGCCTTTTCAGGCAACACCCGAACTGGAAGATTTTGCCCCCATCGAAGAGCCTGATAACCGGCTGATAAACCAGAAGGTGAAACCCGGTGATAACCTGTCGCTGATATTCAAGCGTGCAGGTTTCACAGACAGGGATATGATGGCACTATTACAGGCTGAAAACGGGAAAAAACTGGCCTCTCTCTACCCCGGTCACCACCTGGAATTTTTGGTAGGTGTCAACGGCGCCCTACAAAAACTCAGTTATATTCAAGACCGTCTCAACAGCTTTGCGTACACCCGCACAGCTGGCGGTTACCACTACTCCGAAATACAACGCAAACCCGACATCATCCTGTCTACTCGCTCGGCAACCATTACTGAATCGCTGTTTCTCGCCGGGAAAAAAGCCCAGCTGGACGATAAACTGGTGATGGAGTTGGCCGGTATTTTCGGCTGGGATATCGATTTTGCGCTCGATATTCGCGAAAACGATTCGTTTAAGGTGTTATTTGAAGAATCATTTTTAGATGGCGACAAAATTGGCAATGGCAATATCCTCGCCGCAGAATTCACCAATCGTGGTAAGTCTTTTCGCGCTGTACGCTACGAAGACATCAACGGCAACACCCAATATTACACTCCAACCGGAGACACGATGCGCAAAGAGTTTCTGCGCACGCCTATCGATTTCGCTCGCATATCCTCCCACTTTAACCTTAGCCGCAAGCACCCGGTATTGAATAAAATTCGTGCCCACAAGGGAACAGATTACGCAGCCGCCCGCGGCACACCCATTAAAGCGGCCGGTGACGGTAAGGTTACCTTTGCCGGGCGAAAGGGTGGCTACGGTAACGTTGTTATTATTCAGCACGGGCAAACCTATAAAACCTTTTATGCACACATTAGTAAATTCCGCAAAGGCATTCACAAAGGTTCACGAGTTAAGCAAGGGCAAGTTATCGCTTATGTCGGCTCGACAGGCTTAGCAACCGGCCCACATCTTCATTATGAATTTCACGTTAACGGTGCCGTACGTAATCCACTCACAGTGAAATTACCAAAAGCCAAGGCCGTTCCCGAAGCGGAATTACAGCGTTTTTACCAACATACCCAGCCGCTACTGGCCGAATTGACCCCAGAAGCTCCCAGCACAAAAGTTGCTGTCCGTCATACAAATAGCGACACAAAAAAATTATAATATTGTGTAGATGCATTACTCCCGCACTTAACTCTGGGGGCGAAAAGCCTCCTTCACGCAACAAGTACTACGAGGCTTTTTATGTCTGAGGCTAACCGCCTGTATATAGGCCTGATGTCTGGAACTAGCGTCGATTCTATAGATGCCGCGCTGGTCGAATTTTCGGATAATGCCCTGAACCTTATCGGCACTCTGGATCTGCCCTACGAAGAGCGAACTCGCAAAAAAATATTCGATTTAACTCGCCCCGGTGAGAATGAAATAGATCGAATGGGCGCACTCGATAAACAGTTAGGCTTACTATTTGCGCACGCAGTTAACCAATTACTTGTCAAAACCGGCTACGGTGCGGCTGACATTTGCGGCATTGGCAGTCACGGCCAAACTATTCGCCACCGTCCCCGAAGCGCAGGCACACCGGACCAATTCACCCTACAAATCGGCGACCCAAACACTATTGCTCAGCTTACAGGAATAACGACGGTTGCTGATTTTCGCCGAAGAGACATGGCGGCCGGCGGCCAGGGCGCTCCATTAGCTCCGACCTTCCACAATGAAATGTTTACCTCGAAGGAGGAGTCGCGCTGTATTTTGAATATTGGCGGCATGTCCAACGTAACCTACATCCCCAAAGCTGGCCCCGTCATTGGCTTTGACACAGGCCCCGGCAACGTTTTAATGGATGCTTGGATCAGTTCTTTTGGTTCGCACAATTATGACGAAGATGGTGCCTGGGCAAAACAGGGAACCGTTAATCAAGAACTACTCCAAAAACTGTTAAGCCATTCGTTCTTTCGTATGACTGCGCCCAAAAGTACCGGCCGGGAAGATTTCGATATAAGCTGGGTAAGCTCCAACATAGAGCAGACCATGACCCCCTTTTCACCACAGGATGTCCAGGCAACGCTAACTGAGCTCACAGCAATCAGTATTGCCAACGCGCTAGCCGCGATCTGTGAAGACAACACCCATGTATTTGTCTGCGGCGGCGGCGCACACAACACGCACCTATTTGAACGGTTAAAAGCGCTAATGCCAAGATTTAAATTGGATACCACCGATGCGCTTAACCTTCAACCAGACTGGGTAGAAGCCGTAGCATTCGCCTGGCTGGCCATGCGTACTCTGGAACGTAAACCCGGGAACATACCCGCGGTTACAGGAGCCTCTCAAGAATTGATTTTAGGTGGTGTATATTACGCCTGAGACAGGCAACCAGAGTTTCCAAATCGATCATTAACGCGGAAAAATTAAATAATGATCAGATCAATAATTTAGCCTACTCTTATCGTTACAGCATAAAGGGTGTAAAAACCAACTGCTGGCTACCAAGCTTAATATCTCCGATTAACTTATTCTGGTGCAAAGTCCAGTACGTTACACCAAAAAAACCCTCCCACTCTTTATCGATTTCCTCCTGAATGGTTACCCTGTTTTTATCAACTGTATAAGTGAATGCGTGATTGAGAGCTTTAATTTTTCCGTGTTTATTAAAACGCTGATATGCAACGCCCGTACCATCCTCGAAAAACATCCACAAAGTGGTTAGCCGCCCCTCAAAAGTACTAGCACGCTCTTTTTTCCACAACTGGCTCACAAGCTGATGCTTTACATCGGCATAGACTGGATTGATCATACCGCCAACAAAAAGAAATGCCACCAGTATCACTCTGTATAAACCACGTTTATTCATCGGACACCTCTATCGTTGTTTCTTTTTGTAAGGGTGATGTTCCGGCAATTCAATGGTTTTTGCCTCGAAACTGAATTCACCATTATCTTGCAGTGTTGCCAATACCCAGAATACGGGATCGCCATCATTGCCAATACCGATCATCGTAGCCGGAGTTTCATTAAATTTATGATGCTGGATACTGCCAGATATATCGCCGACAATGATCCGCTGAAAATCCGCAAGGTAAGGCGCTATCTCATCCCGCTTGATACTACGCCAATACCACTGTATCCAATTTTTCCTATAGCGATCAATCCAGATCGGATGATGCGTTAGCAAAAAATTTGGCGTATTGGGGTTTGCTTTGGCGATGGACTCATCCAGAAAGGGCTGCGTTTTTATAAATGGATCGTTGGAATTAATCATAATGAAATCTGCATTATCATCCTGAACCATTTTATTCACATAGCCAATTCGATCAATATATTGCTGACGGCGCTCTGGATAGTGCCTGTCGGTTTCCTGGCTTTCCACCTCATAAAAACTATGTAAATCGTGATTCCCAGGCGAGAAATAAACGGGCCCGTCTAATTTCCCGAAAAATTCCTCTGCTTTCTTCCATCGAAAATCATCGTTAACCAGAACAACATCACCCAAGGAAAAAATATATTTTGGCTTTTCCTGATTGATAGACTGAACTAGCATATCCTGAATATCTTTGTGCTTATGCAAGTGATAGGTATGGGAAACAAAAGCCACCTGAAGCGGCCCTTCATTTCGATTACCGAAATTACACCCCATGGTAACCAGCGTAATAGCAACAAGCCCGAGTTTTGCCAACTTTTTCATAAATGATAGCCCAGATTCAAGTCTGCGATAGGTAACAGTTACTTCGACAAAAGTAGTATTTCGCGAATATAAACCTGCGCTGCTATACTCTCAAGTTATAGACAGACTGAATAGCATTTACATATTTTGAATTTTTATTTAACCTAAAAGGAAGTTGATTAGTAATTCTATCTACCTCCCGATCATTCTCAACATCGTATTTCAATTCTACGATATTACGATCATCTAACTTCCCGAAACCTCTAATATATCCATTCCCAGCATTGTAATACCTAATACCGTCATCGAATGTAAGGCGGTAACGATCATCCCGCGACACATAGTATTTTCGTCTGTAACTTACCTGTACGACGGGTGAGAGCCGTCTTAACATACATTTAACGCTGGCAGGAATGTCGGAGCCGAGCAATTGCTGCACAATCGTTGATGTTTTTGCGTTACGATCAAAGCCGTTAACCGGATATATTTCCTTTCTCCCCACCAAAGCTCTTTTGATTTTCAGTTCTAACTTTGGGTTATGTACAACACCGGGATCGTCACCATACCAGCGTACGCGAACCTTGGTGCGGTCACCAATACCGTCAACATTCTCCGCGCAGTGAGAAAGAAAGATATCATCAAAATAGATGCTATTGATCACCCGATCAGGATAAGCCTTTCTAAAGCCATGGGCATTGCGTTTTAAACATGTAAACAGTGTATTAACCCCAGTTTGATCAACCACAAATTTACGCTCGTACCTATAATTGTGCTTTATTTCTAACATTATTCACCCCTACTCCAGACCTATACGCCGGCTATCTTTTTTATCAGTAAGTTTTTTTTCTTCTCTTTCATACGTAATAGCGTTTTGTTAAAATATATGTCCGAACCATCATCGTAAACGAAAGGCAGGCTTATTTTAGAGCCCAGAGAGGAATCACTTAAGTTTATATACGCCTTAGTATATTCAGGTTTTTTCTGATAAGCAGCTAGACCAATTACAGCACTCATCACATTAACATCGCTACCAAAAACCTTTGAACCGTCTTTACTGGCGATACCGATCTCTGCGCCATCGATAACAATATCCGTTAACGTCAAACTACTTGCCTCACCAGCGCTTACGCCCTTATCGCCAGCGGTAGTAATCTTCACATTGCTAATACTGACTACACTACCTGAAAAGTCGATGGCATCATTTCCTGAGTTAATAAAGCGACAACTGTTCACTTCTCCAGTTGAAAAATCCGAATCAAAAGCATCGGAAAAAGCGCCTTCAAACGTCACACCGGAAAGAATGTAATCTGAAGACACAATATTAAGCGCATCCTCAGAATTGTTATTGCTAAATACACTATTCGTAATAACCACATCAGACTGATAAAATGTAACTGCGCCCGGCACCATCCAGCCATCATCGTTCGGATTCGACAACCCAGAAAAAATTACATGATCCAATATTGATCGATTATTTCTATTACTTGGCTTGTTAGCTTGTATAACAATAATCCCCTGAGATGAATTGTCACTGGACTGAAACGTAACGGGGTGCTTATCGCTGCCCATAACAGACATAGGAGAAAAACTGATTACTTTTGCACTATTAACAAAATCCAAAGTGGTACCCGCCGGAACAAGAACTCTTTTTCCTGCAGGGATCAACAAATCCCTCCCAACCCGCCATTCACCAGCAATCACTTCGATAACATTATCACCAGACTCACGAACAAAAGGAAAATCGTCTATATTGCTTCGGTCACGTATGAATCCATTTTTTCCAACCTCTAGAAACGGATCACCAAACGGAAAGATCTGCACCTGCCGCCAGGTCGTAGTACCTGGAACGCGATAGTCAAGCATTAGCGCACTGGCACGAATCTCAGACTCGGGCAGGCTTACTGAAAAATGATAAGCTGCATCCTTTTGTTTAGCCTCAACGATATTCCCTAGCCCTGACGTCGCATACCGATTGCTCCCAATATGTAGAGCTCCGATCTCATACGGAACATCGAAATCATTTTGTAACTTTACGAGCAGCCCATTTCCACCAACATAATTGACCACTCCCGCTAATGGATCCCCCCCAAACAGCGTATTGCGTATCAACTCCTGACGCCGCTCAAACAAACTCCACTCCATTTTGTAGTTGCCGCCGTTCGTAGATAATATTTTTTCTTTTTCTTTAATTTCATCCTTAAAGGTTCGACGGAAATCAGAAAGATAATCACGTTTTGAAAATTTCTCCATAAAACCAAAATAGGCTTCTGCAAATTCTGCATCGCTAAACAGATACTCATTTACCTCATCCCGATGCCGGTTAAAGTAATGCAACGACTCGTAACTTTTATCTGGTGCATCGGCATCAAACAGAATTGGTTCCAGACGATCGATAATGGGATTGTAGTAATAACGCATATTATGCCAACGCACCGAATGCCATGTCTGAAAGAGATCCGAAATAGCAACAAGTTTCGCATAGGACTCCACATCAAAAACATCGCTGGCAACCAGCAGCTTATTGCGAAACCCGTCGAGCAAGGCATAACCCCTTCGATAATTCTCTCGTAGATTTTCAGCGGACAGAGTTTTCTCTCTTTGAAATACTTGAATATTCGCTTTCTGGAGAGTGGACATTTTATTCTCAAAGGTAATCCCTTCCGGTAAAACGGCTTCTATTGCATCAACCGATTCAAATATTCGCGACTCATCAAACTTGAGTATTGGACCTTCTTTACGCCCATGGTACTCAACCATGCGCTTTCCAAAGTGCTCTTCTAATGCGTAAACACCAAATCTTTTATTGTTAATGTCTACAGGCAAAAAAGAATAGCGTGGAGTAATCCCTCCTTCATGTCGAAAGACTTCATGCACAACCCATTCATACATATAGGCGCGCGTCTCTGGGGACTGAATAGAAAAGCGTTTCATCCCCATTATGGTATTATCGCCCTTTAGGTTAACCCTAAATGACCAACGCTCTTTGCTGATATGGTCCATCCAGTCGCCTTTAAACCTGATTCCCGCTTTGTACGTTTTTCCCTGAAAATCGATCTTTGCGGGCACCTCCTGCTTACTGGCATTCTTTATGCTTTCACGGTTTAGCGCCTCGTCTCGTAGCGACACCAGCGTTTGGTAATGTTCTGGCTTTACGCTAAACCTTAGTTTTTCAAGCGTATCACTCTCATCTTCTGCTGACACATACTCTAATGTTCGCATCGGCTGTTTCTGTAAAACGGTTATATTGCGGTGCAAGTCCCCGTCAACGGCATCGAACCCATATCGAGAAATAACTTCGAATTTCGGGCTCAACACCACCAGATTAATGCCAGGCGAATTTTCCGATATATTTTCACCGTCGATATAGATTCCCGACATGCCCTTATTATCCGCGCTACTAACGAGCGACACCTGCGCACCCGACTTAATGACCAAATCCTTTAAAGCTGCAGACTCAAACAGAGACATCGCCTGCGCCCCATCACCCAATTTTTCGTTAAGCACGTGTCTATTACGCAGTATTCCGATATAGGATTGACCGTTAACTCTTTGACTAAATTTAGAGTTAACGGAATCAAAATATTCCAGACTCTTCGGAGCCAGTCCTTTAAGGTAATTCCCCTTGGAGGTCAAGAGAACGATAAAATCATCTGGAATTTCCGCCAACACTGATCCAAGAGTAAGTTCCGGATAACGATTGGCATACAAGGATAGGGACTGATGAGCATCCATTCGATCCCTGGAAAATGTATCTGCCGTAAGTGAATTAACAAGGTTGAAGCGCTCATCCAAGACAACAATATTCACACCGCGCCGGTTGCGCGAATGGTCTTTTCCTCCCACACTAATTTGCGCAAAATTACCGGCTTCATAACCGGCCGAGCGCACAACCAGATCAAGCCCCTGTTCACTTAGCTGCGCAGCCAAAGGCAGAACATCTTGGCCACGAATTTCGGCCACATTGTCGTGAGCCTCGATCATCTCCGCTAGCGGTTTTCCATTTTTCCAAACAGCTGCCCACGAACCTCGATAGCGAATACTCTTAATATTCGACCCCATTTTCGCCAATGCGTTTTTTGAGCTTTCGCTCAGCTTTCGGGTACCTTCATCTTTAATTGCTAGGATTACGTAATGGGTGCTCGGTAAACTTTTCAGAAACTCAGGAATAGTTACGCTTTTAGTCCCACGATCAACATTCACTCTAGACGTATCATCAAAAGATACTTTCATTTCAAATTCAAAATGGGGCGTCACCACCACCTCGTCGAAGCCTTCCTCAGAAGCCCTAGCCGGAACCTCAATCAAGTAACCGAATTCAGTTACACGAAAACCGCGTTTATCAACAGAAAATTTAGTTGAAGCTATGAAATCCTTATTATTGAAAAAGGAGAGACTGTACTCTTTAGCACCCGTTAGATTAAGCCGGACATGCTGATTAAAGATGACCCGACCTATTTTTACTTTTACCTGAGATCCATTAAATACCTTACGGGAAAACTTGAGAGTATGATCCAGATAAGAATGGCTTTCAAAAACACCACCCTCAGCTGTAAAAATAACTCCTGTATCAGATGATGGAGCGAAACGATTGTAAGCAATTGCAATCAAACTGAATGCCAGTACAACAACAGTAAAAACTAGAGCATGGATCAACGAAAAGCCTTTCGCTTTCCTCTGAAAAAGCAAGGAACGAGAGGTGCCCATAAAACACCTCCTCTTAATTAAGTTCGCGGTTGGCTACAACATCAATCGCAATACCAGATTCATACTCGACCAACATTCGACGAAATATATCTAGCTTTTCCAAACTCGCGATATCAGCAAAAAACAATAGGGATGTAGATTGATCATCCTCTGAAAAATGCTTAAGTACGGCTTTATCAGTGTTTTCTTCTACAATTTTCGATATAGGGGCAACACCGGCCGTTTTAGCTGAACGGCTGATCACGTTGATATTGTAGTTTCCTAGCGGCGCAGTCTTCTGGGTTTTAGCACTGAAATGTGCGCGTAAAATTATTAGACTAACAATAAACGGCGTTGCCACTAGGATAATCGCAAACTGGAAAGCACCCAGACCGATACCAATTGCAATAATAAAAAACAGGTAGGCAATTTCTTCAGGCTCTTTGATTGCCGCACGAAAACGAACAATGGACAACGCACCCACCAAACCAAGGGACAGCGCAATAGAAGACTTCACCACGATAATAATCAGCGTTGTAGACATAGTGATGATAAGGAAGTTACGAGCAAATACAGTACGATTGGAAACGGAATTGCCGTATGTTTTGTACACCATAGCGACAATAGAGGGCAAAACTCCTGACAAAACCATAGCGTATAGGTAATCAGAATATTCGATCAGCTGGTTAATTAATGATTGCATACTTATTCCCGGAATTGATAAATCTGAACAGCACTCCGGTACTCCAACAATTAAAACCAGGCTCCACCATACGTAGGGCGAAATAAAAGGATAGACCTTTCTAGCCAATAGACTGGAAAAGAGTGCTTTTTAGGGATTCACAGTAGAAATTGGTTATTTTTATTGTTCCTAAAATTCCCCTGTAATATTACGTTAACATAAATGACATAATTATGTAATTCGATTTATCGTTATATGCTTCCCTTAAAGCATTTTGTAGACGAATATAATTTCCCCGGGGCTTTCAACGCTCCTTCACTGAAGGACTCATGCAATTGCCGCAAGAAACGCGCGCAGACAGGCGCTCTATATTTTTCGTAGTTTTTCGCTAACAATTACATTCCCGCCCCATTCTTTTGCATCAGTTTTTAAATAGGGTGAGGAGTGAAAAAAATAACCGACAGCCTTCCTGTCTAAGAAATCGGTACACTAACAACCATTCAGCCATTAGCCTAAATCAATGGGGTGATGCAATTTATTTTTTATCACGTCTTGATGCATTACGGATAAAACAGATACAAACACTTTGTTTCCGTAGTAACAGATAGGGATATTTCTATAACCTAATAGGCATGGGGAGTGAATAAATGGAGATTAAGGGCTTTCGACAACAAAAAAGTCTGATTGGTGTTTGCTTGGAAAGCGCTAATTTTTTCTTGCCGGAGAAAAAGCTGCGCTCTTTCGTTTGTCACATTGTTGCCATTCGCCCCATAGGGTAATGCTGCAAACCAGCCCGCAATTTTTCGATTAATGAACGGCGACAGAATGAGTGACAGCCAAACCAGGCACGAACCGTTACCGGTATGCGGTATGCGGTATGCGGTATGCGGTATGCGGTAGTTTAGATTCATCATAAAGCCCGAGTAGCGCTCCGTTATACCCTAAAAGAAAATGACTCCTGCAGCTATTCTCTCAGGCCAGCCATTACCAGCAGATGCCCACATTCATCACTACACACAAAATACGGCTGTTTGCTCCGTTCAATGGACAGCTACTCGCAATATCCCAGAATAGGTACTAGACAAGTCTGCTGATATTACCAAGGACGGCGAAAAGTGGGCTTTTCAGCAACCGTTTCCAGGCGCGCATTAAAAGTCACGCGGGCGCACTTCTTTCGACTAACTTGGTACACCCCCCTCCACTGAGACAACAGGCACAGCGGGGTTGGGGCCACGTTAGACCCGTCATGCACCTGCCTGGTCAGTCCCGCAACGGGGCTACCCAGCGGGACATATCGCTTAGATGATTAGTAAATCGACTGCACATAGCCCGTCCTTTAATGCCCATTTACACAGAGTGGGGTAGAATATAGTAATCATGACTATAAGCTACATTAAGTAACGCGAGTGCCGCCATCCTCAAGAGAGCTACTATGATATCAGTCCGTAGAGTAAACAAACTTCTTCTATCAGCGTCCCTATCACTGGTGATAGTCGCCTGCGGTGGAGGTGGAAGCGCAACGTCCAAGCAATCAAGCTCTTCCAGCTCTGCCAATACAAGCAGTTCTTCTAGCGAAAGCAGCCCGTCCAGCGAAAGCTCCACATCAAGCAGCTCGTCTAGCGAAAGTTCCAGCAGTCTGTCTTCCAGTAGTAGCTCGGAACCCACTGCTCCCAGCCTTTATACTCTCGTAAACTTCCCAGTGGGTATGGCTGTGTCGGCGGGTAACGAGAGCAGAAGCTTTCTGGATATTCCCGCAAAGCAGAGCACTATTCAACAACACTTCAACCAGTTAACCGCTGGTAACATTATGAAGATGAGCTATCTGCATCCGAGTGAATCCACGTTCTCGTATGGCAACGCCGATACACTAGTGAACTGGGCAGAAACCAATGGCCTCACTGTCCACGGCCACACCTTTATCTGGCATTCGGATTACCAGGTTCCCTCCTGGATGAAAAGCTACAGCGGCGACTTTGAAACCATGCTCGACAACCACGTCACACAGATCGCGACGCACTTCGCCGGCAAACTCGAAAGCTGGGATGTAGTGAACGAAGCGATCGATGAGAGTCAGCCCAACTGTTACCGCAACTCGCTTTTCTATCAGAAACTGGGGGCGGACTATATTGCTAACGCCTTCCGTGCGGCCGATGCGGCAGATCCCGACGTTGATCTTTACTACAATGATTACAGTACCGAGAATGGTAGCGCGAGCAGCACCAAATTTAACTGCCTGCTGCAACTGGTAGATGACCTGATCGCCGATGGGGTGCCTATCGACGGCGTTGGCTTCCAGATGCATATTCAGATCGACTGGCCCAGCGCGAACGATATTGGCGCCGCCTTCCGGGCCATTGTCGACCGCGGCCTAAAAGTAAAAATTACCGAGCTAGATATTCCGGTCAACAACCCCTACGCCAGTAGCGCTTTTCCGCAGTATTCCACTTACTCCGACGAAGCCGCTCAACTGCAGAAACAACGCTACAAAGATATTGTTAGCACCTACTTAGACGCTGTACCCGCGCATCTGCGTGGCGGCGTTACAGTTTGGGGGTTGTGGGACGGCGACAGTTGGCTACTAACCCTGGGGGATCGCGCGGGTACCGACGACTGGCCACTACTGTTTAGCGGCCCAGCCAATGGCCCTTACGAAGCCAAGCCAGCTTTCTACGGGGTTGAGGAAGCCCTATCACAATAACAAACATTTAAACGATAATTTTGAGAGTGTCCAATGAATAAACTCAATTTAAAGCGACTGATGCTGATGGGGCTAGCACTTTGCCCCATGGCACATGCCGATATATCCTTACCCAAATTATTGAGCGATGGACTGGTTCTACAGCGCGAGATGCCAAGTACCCTCTGGGGCTGGGCAAGTGACGGTGAACCAGTAACCATGTATCTAAACAAGAAGAAAGTGGGCGCTACAACGGCACGCAATGGCGAGTGGTCTTTGAGCATCGATGGACTCACCGCTGGTGGCCCGCACACCCTTACCCTAAAAGGTAACAACAGCATCACTCTGAAGGATATTTACTTCGGCGATGTATGGGTAGCCTCGGGCCAGTCCAATATGCAAACCCCCATGTATCGTGTAGAAGAAATGTTTGCCGACGAGATCGCCGCCGCAGACTACCCATTGCTACGTCAGTTCACGGTTCCCCGCGTAATGACCTTTGATGGCCCTGCAAAAGATTACGAGGGTGGCCAGTGGGAAAAATCAACTCCCGAACTAATACGTAATCACTCCGCTACGGCATTTTTCTTTGGCCGTAAAATTATGCAAGAAGAAAATGTGCCCGTTGGTATTCTCAGTGCAAACTTCGGCGGCTCCCCCGCAGAATGCTGGATGAGTGAAGAGGCCCTCAAACCCTATAAACCCCAATACGAAAGGGGAAAAAGCCTTCAAGACACTGCTTATCTTCAATCATTACAAGATGCTGACCAAGCGGATATCGATGCCTGGTTTCACCAACTAAACAGCACAGATCTCGGCCTGCAGAACAGCTATGAAAAATCTATTGACGACAGTGGCTGGCAACAACTCAGCATTCCCGGCCTCTGGCAAGATCAGGGTTTGGACGCCATGGCTGGTATTGTTTGGCTCCGCCGCACGATCGAGCTTCCCGCCGAGGCAGAGGCTAAACCTGGCTTTCTTCGCTTGGGTACCATCGTCGACGCTGACACGGCCTATATCAATGGCGTAGAAGTAGGAAAAACCTACTATCAATACCCTCCTCGCCGCTACCCCGTAAAAGAGGGCATTTTAAAAGCAGGGAAAAATACCATTACCCTTCGCGTACAGGTCGAAAATAAACGTGGAGAGTTTGTTGTCGAAAAACCCTACTACCTCAAAGTTGGCGACCATCAGGTTGACCTGACTGGCAATTGGAAATACAAGATTGGCACCGTCATGGCCGACGCCCCCAAACCTCGCCGGTTTGTTCCCTGGAACGAACCGCTCGGCTGTTACAACGCCATGCTCGCACCCCTGTTTAATATGGGCATCAAAGGAGTTATCTGGTATCAGGGCGAATCCAACACCGGCAACGCTCAAGAATACGAGCAACTATTCCCCCACTTAATTCGACACTGGCGCGAGCAATGGAACCAGGGAGATTTCCCCTTCCTGTTTGTCCAGCTGGCCAACTATATGAAAGCGCACCCTCAACCAACGGAAAGCCAGTGGGCGGAAACCCGCTTTGCACAGTTTAAAGCCTTAAAAGAACCCAACACTGCGATGACCGTTGCTATCGATGTAGGGGAATGGAATGACCTCCACCCCCTAGACAAGAAATCTGTGGGCGAACGGTTAGCGCTATCAGCTCAGGCTCTAGCGTATGGAAAAGCCAACCTGGTTTATTCCGGTCCACTGCTCAAAAACATCAGCGCGAAAAAGAATAAATTGATTGTCCATTTCGACCATATAGGGAAAGGCTTGGTCGCAAAAGGCAAAAAGCTTGGCGGCTTTGCTATTGCCGGTGAAGACGGTAAATATATTTGGGCCCATGCAAAAATCAAAAACAACACCGTTGTAGTGTGGCACAAAGATATTAAAAAGCCTGTTCACGTACGCTATGCCTGGGCGGACACGCCAGAAAATGCCAACCTATACAACAAGGAAGGTTTACCAGCTTCGCCATTTGAGGCAGGCATTTAATCCTCTAGCACGCTAGAACTAGAAACACCACCGAACACAGCGTCCGGTGGTATTTCTTATCTAAGCATATTAAGCCCGCAAGACCTTTGCTTTCGCTCCTTCGGCTAAGGCCCCTAATGGAAGGGCATGCCGGAATCACATCTTACGCATGGCTCCCCAAAAACGCCGCTTATACCGTTATTTCTACCCGGTTTTTTTCGGCATCGAGAACTAAACTTTCGTAATAGCCATCGCCAGTCTCTCTGGGCCCATCCAACACGGCATAGCCATCCAATTTCAGGCGCCTCGTCAATTCGTCTACCTTCCCCCTGGAACCGACCGATACCGCAAAATGAATAATCCCCTTATATTGCTGCAGTATATCGTTAGCATTCCCAGGTATTGAATCCATCTGCATTAACTCTAACCTTGACCCCTCAGAAAAGCTTAAAAAATACGATTGAAAACCCTTTCGCGAATTAACATATTTATTATTGGCTTTGGCATCGAAATATTTTTCGTAGAACGCTTTTAGCTCTTCGATGTTTGTTGCCCATATGGCGATATGTTCAATTTTCATAATTCCAAACTCAAAAATCGTACGGATACCCCTAGGAGCATGTAAGTAAACTCAAGTGGCCTTTACGTAACCTACAACGTTTGACTGCTTGGCAAACGGTACCATTAATAGCCCTTAACAAAAAAACGACGTCGTAGGTGAACGCGACCTTTATGGTTTATACGTTTCTCTTGCACCACAACCACTGGATAGAAAATACCCCCTGTTATGACACAGAATGACGCACTAGCGATTCCTACGCTTGGGGCTCCGGCTATTCCGGCCTTTAACTGGTAATTGTTGTTGCCGTTTATCCCCTCGCGCCGCGCGGGCCGGGCCCGCGCCCGTTCGTTTCTCACTACTGCGTAATCGCAGTTCCCGCTCCTCGCTAGGCACAAGGTGCTGAGGCGAGTCGCCGATCAGATCGTTGCGCCCCATGCTGCGCAACGCTTTGCGCAACTCAGGCCAATTTTCCGAATCGTGGTAGCGTAAAAAAGCCTTTTGAACTTTTCGCTGCTGCTTATCTTTTGGAGTAAAGAGTTTTTTTGACTTATAGGTTAAATGTTTTAGCGGGTTACGATCAGAATGGTACATCGCCGTTGCCAGAGACATGGGTGATGGATAAAAGGTTTGCACTTGATCGACTTCGAAATTGTGCTTTTTCAACCACAGGGCGAGATTCATCATATCTTCATCTTCGCAGCCCGGGTGCGCGGCGATAAAGTAAGGGATTAAATACTGTTTTTTTCCTGCTTCCTGCGAAAATTGATTAAACATCTTCTCGAAACGCTCGTAGGCTCCCATTCCCGGCTTCATCATTTTTCCCAGCGTGCCTTGTTCGCTGTGCTCTGGTGCAATTTTCAAGTAACCACCGACATGATGTGTGACCAGCTCCTTCACATATTCGGGGTCTTCCACTGCCAGGTCGTAGCGCAAACCCGAGGCAATAGCGACAGTATGAATGCCTTTGATTTTTCGTGCTTTGCGATAAAGCTGCGTTGTGGGGCTGTGGTCTGTATTCAGGTTTTTACAAATACCAGGATAAACACAGCTTAGCTTTCGGCAGGAAGCCTGAATATTTGGGTCGTTACAGTTGAGGGTATACATATTGGAGGTTGGCCCCCCCAAATCTGAGATGGTACCGGTAAAGCCCGGCACTTTATCGCGAATATCCTCAATCTCCTGCAAAATAGATTTTTCCGAGCGGCTTTGAATAATCCGGCCTTCGTGTTCTGTTATTGAGCAAAAGGTGCAACCGCCAAAACAGCCACGCATAATATTGACGGACGTTTTAATCATGTCGTAAGCGGGAATTTTCAGTTTGCCGTAACTAGGGTGCGGCACACGCGCATAGGGCAGACCAAAAACATAATCCATTTCTGCAGTAGTCAACGGAATGGGCGGTGGATTTACCCAAATTTCCCGTTTACCGTGTTTTTGTACCAATGCACGAGCATTATGAGGGTTGGCCTCCTGATGCAATACACGTGAAGCATGAGCATAGAGCACCGGGTCGTTGCTAACCTTCTCAAACGAGGGTAAGCGCACACAAGTGAAATCTCGCTGCAGATTTTGCTCTTGCCGCCGCAGGGGCATAGGCACAACACGAATCGTTTGCACCCCCTCATCCTCCGCCGCTTCCTGAGATGTCTTTTCACAGTCATTGCCAGCAATATATTCATACGGGTTGGGCATGGCATCCAAGCTACCCGGCCAATCGATACGAGAAGAATCCAGTTCAGTAAAACCGGCAGGAACATGGGGGCGGATGACTGTTGTACCGCGCAGATCGGTGATCTCTTTTATCGACTCCCCGTTAGCCAGACGATGGCTAACTTCTACAATTGCTCGTTCCGCATTACCGTACAGCAGAATATCCGCCGTGGAATCGACCAATACCGAGCGACGAACTTCATCACTCCAATAATCGTACTGGGCTATCCGACGCAAGCTCGCTTCGATACCACCAATAACCACCGGCACATCTTTCCAAGCCTCCTTACAACGTTGGCTATATACCGTGACGGCACGATTAGGCCGGCTTCCCCCTTCGCCTCCAGGCGTGTAGGCGTCGTCATGACGAATACGCAGATCGGCGGTGTAGCGATTAATCATAGAATCCATATTGCCAGCGGTTACCCCAAAATACAGATTGGGTTTACCCAGCGCCTTAAACGGCTCGGCACTGCGCCAATCCGGTTGGGCTATAATGCCCACGCGAAAGCCCTGCGCCTCCAGCAGCCTCCCCATCACTGCCATACCGAAGCTGGGATGATCTACATACGCATCCCCGGTAACTAATATAATGTCACAGCTATCCCAGCCCAGCTTCTCCATTTCCTCAACGGAAACCGGTAAAAAGGGGGACAAGCCGAAACATTCGGCCCAATAGCGCGGATACTGTTGTAATTTTGGAGCTGCAATCTGGGGCATAATTTCATTTTTGAGAGATGGGGATTCAAGGAACCTCTAAACACGTCCATGCTGTCGAAGGCTTGAACAAAGATCCCGTAGTTTAACGATATAGCGCATTAGCACCAAATGAATAAATACAATAAGCTGCCGATATAACCTTACAAATACTGTACAATTATATTTCAAAAAAAGAGTGGAATGACTTTAAGCTCTGCCCAGGGGGAGAAAACATGACAACCAATACCGACCAAAAAGCACCAAACAACCCACAACCTATTTCGTATAATTTATCGACGCCGAATCAACTCTTTGAGTATATCCGCGATGAAATTGTGGGTATGGTTTTAGTCCCCGGCGAAAAAATCCCCGAAAATCAGTTGGCTCAAAAATTTGGCGTCAGCCGTACTCCAGTGCGCGCAGCGCTGGCAAAGCTTGCTTCGCTTGGTTTTGTCGAAGTTCGCCCACAGCGAGGGACCTTTGTTACCAAGCTGAGCATGCAGAGTATTTTGGAAGCACGTTTTTTAAGGGAGGCCATCGAAGTCGCCGTAGCGAGCTTTTTAGCTGAACACCCCAATACCGAGCTTATTGAAGAATGTGAAAACATTATTGAAAAACAAATTGCGGCGGCAAAAAACGAAGATGCCCTGGCCTTTCAACATCTGGACGATCAATTTCATATCACCCTATCAAATGCGACAGGCTTTACACGTGTCAGCCAGAAAATGGAGGCAGAAAAAGCTCATATGGATCGCGTACGCAATTTAAGCTTGGTTGAACTAACCGGTCAGTACGACCACGTTATTCAGCAGCACAAAGCTATTTTGAAAGCGATTAAAACCGGCTCAGCCGATAACGCAAAAAAAGCAATGGAAGCACACATGAAAGATGTCTTTAATATTTTAAAAATAGCACCGGAAAAGCATCCGGAATTTTTTATTTAAAGCCATTATCGACTAGCGCTCGTTCCCACCCCATACAAAAGCATGGAGAGGGACTATTATCCGACAACTTATTGGTAACGGTAGAGCTTAACTCTCTGGATACCAAATTCCCCTGCGACCAGCCTGACGTGTCTTCCTTGATGGGTCTGGTCACCGTTATTCCATAAACGATTCTGCCATTTTCCTTTTAAATATTCTCCACTCTCTGCGTAGACAATACCGGCCTGCTCATTAGGCAACAATGAATCGAAAGTAATGGTCAAGCCAATACCTGCAAACAGATACTCGTCGTCAGACAGCTGAATAACCAACCCACCAGCGGGAACACGGGCACCTCTTGAGACATCTCCGCTCTCGTTGATCACACCATCGGCCAGTGGAGGCGGAGTCGCATATTCAAATTTCACATGCATCTCATAGCCCCCCATACGTATTTGCTGCGGCGCTTTTTGCTGATCACTTATTTGCAGAAAGCCGCGCATGGCCTTACGGCCCTGGTATTTGAGAATCAACGGTTCCAGCTGCTCCACGAGAGCATAACTTTGACCAAGCAGATTCTTAGCTGTGCCGGAAATTGATTCTATGCCAAAAGGGCTAAAACCCATGGCATCGTGCTCGGAAAGCGCGTAAAGCGCATTAACGGCAGCCTCATTACTGCGCAGCGCTTCCGGGATAAACAACGGGTTGCCGTTGCGAGTGTACTTTTCCGTCCATTCGGTAAAGTTGGGAAAGTATATGTCTGGAGCAAGAAAATCAATGGAGGGTGCTGCCGCCCGCCAAATATCGATCAGGTGTGGCAGAGGGCCGGCACTGATATGTTGGCCTGGCTGATAACCTGGGCGAACGAGAGCTGCATTTACGAACATGGGAAGTGGATATTCCGCTTTGCCCGCTTTGGTCACCTGCTCGGTATAGACGGCAAAATACCATGCCATAAAAAACTCTTCGGTTTGGGGCGAATCGCCAAAAACGTCTACCCACGTACCGGTCATTTTATAGCTAGACTTTGCCCACGCTTGATTTAATGCCTGCGTTAGTGTCTGTTTATTCGCACTTAAATACTGCATTAATTCGGCAGGAACGAGAGAGCCAAACTGTTGGCTGGCCATCGGACTGTAATCGCGAGCATGCTCAACCATGCCAATTTCATTTTCTGGCTGGACCATAATCACGGTCTGGTCTTTGTCGTTTCTTTTAATATGTCGCATCAGGGCCCCGAACGCACGAGCATCGGTTTCATAGTTTTCTTTATGAAACGGCGACAGAATTTCAAACGCCTGCCCACTGCGATCTCTCGAGCGTGGGAATCGGTCATAATCGACTTTCACCCATTCTGGGCAGTAAGACGACATACTATTTTTCCAGCTGGCGAACCAAAGAATAACCAGCTTCATATTGTTTTTCCGAGCATCGGCGATTAACCCATCGACCAAGGTAAAGTCAAACTTACCCTCGACCGGTTCCATTAAATCCCAATAAACCGGAGCCACCACTGTATTCATATTTAATTGCTGGAATTTACTCCAGAATGGTTCGAGGTGCTCCAAATTTGAAGCCGTGGAGTTACTTAGCTCTCCACCGCGAATCAGAAATGGCTTGCCCTCAACAACTAGCTGAGTTGCCGTACCCTGCTTTACCAAATGAGGAATGTCGTTTGCGTACGAAGACAAACTTAAAAATATAGCGACGCAAGCATGGAAAAACAAAATATGGTGTATGATTTTTTTCATGGTTCTTCACCGAATTTATTAAATGCAACGGATCAATCGAATAGGAAGACTTACGGGAGACAGGAGTATGATATTGGACGATAGTAAAAACCCACAGTTTGAACGTGTAGCAGATAATTATTTTTTCTCAATTATAAAAATCCCCCATCTTTCAATGGGGGCCAGTTCGACGCAAACCCTCCACCACTATATGGAGGGATTAGCTACTACCCAAGTAACACTAGAAACTTCCGCGAATACCAAAGGTGTAAGTTGCACCGGGGAAGTAAGCATTGAATGTTTGACGCTCATCATTATCAATCGTTGAGGAAATCGCCTCATTGGTAATGTTGTAGGCATCAAAGGTCAACGTTAGTCCGTAGTCTTCCAGAACAGGCAGATCATAACTTGCCGAGAAGTCTACCTGCGCACGATCCCGTCCAGTCACGTCCTGTCCCCAGGAGTTAAAGGCGTATGCGCCTTCCTGGTTATAGTACGTTAAGCGAGTCTGAAAACCCTCGTTCTCGTAGTAGGCTGTAACGTTATACGAATCAGAGATGCCCGTAATTTCGGCGCCTTCAGGAGATTCATCCGTAATGCTGTTGGCGCTGGCATTAAAGCCCAAGCCTTCCAGAACAAAATCAAGCGGCTGAACCCAAACCAATTCATAACCGGTCAAGGTACTTACGCCGCGCGTATTCACTTTTGTTTCAACACTTACCATACAGTTGGGATTGCAAATCGCGGCCTGAGCCACCTGTGTTGGGAGAAGATTATCAAGCTCAATTCCCCAATTCCCCAGGTTGTTCAAATTATCCTGAAGCGTATCTGCAATCGTAAAGCCAGTGATATCTTTTGTGTAATAGGTCAGGCCAACGTATCCCATATCACTGAAATACCATTCACCACCGATATCGAAGTTTGTTGATTCAAATGGCGATAAGGTCGGGTTACCGGCTTTGATTTTATCGATACCAGAACCATCCCACTCAGAGTTAGGGAACATATCTGCAGGGTTAGCACGGGTCAAACTACGAGAAGCACTTGCACGAACCTTGACATTGTTTACCACGTCATACACCGCACTAAAAGAAGGCAGTATCCGCTTGTAATCTTCTTTTGTCTCACCCGACATGGTGGCTACATACTGGTCTGTATTAACCATTCGTATGCCACTGTTAGTTTTGAGCTCTCGACCTGCAACTTCTGTTGTTGTGTTTGCCTCGAGATAGTAAGCCGTTACTTTTTCCTCAATAACTGTGCGCGTTAGCAATTCCGTTTCAATGGAATTGTAATTAATAGCGCCCTTAACAGCACTCCAATCGGTGGCTCCAAAACTAGTAAGACCGTTCCAACCGTCGATGTTCGAACCAAAATCAACGGTTCTTATGTAATCGCCCATATTGGCAACCATGTCAGGCAGGCCATTCGCAGCCAGGTATTCATTCATGCTTACACTGTCATCGCCATCTGTATCCAACGCAATATCAAAAGACGGCTCAAATGTTTCTCGATTGGCGTTTATCTCTTCTGAAGAGAAGCCAAACCTGAACCCGTTAGCCTCGGCATCTTCACCCAACTCAAAGTCAACATGAATCCCCATGGTATCGGTTTCTCGCTCGGTGTGCCCGTAGCGGAATTTGTCTTCGTCATCGTTAACGCTGTAGGCACTGTAGTCATCCAGGGCGCTGTGATTCACAGTGGGCACTACATCATCATCATTAATGGTCAAAGTTCCCGGTGCGGTAAAGACGAGCCCGTAGGGGTTATCGCGAACCAATTCCGAATCCGTTTTACTCAAAGAAGCATCCATTTTTAAAATGTCATTGATATGCCATTCAAAGCTAGGCATCACACTCACAAATGAAAGATCTTCGTTATAGTCGCGTGAACCAACCCAGGGAGCACTACCATAGAAAGTACCACTTTCTATGCGATTTTTGTCATCCAACTGGATATTGGAAAGAACCGGGGCATGAATATAATTGCGACGATAGATATGCATTAGCTCATCGCGAACATAATCATTTTTAGCATCGGCACTAATGATATCCAACGCAAATGACATATCTTCGTTGGGCAGGTATTCGAATGACAGCAACGCTGAAACACTATCCTTTTCACCGGATGTGGTGGCCAAACGGCCAATATAGGGAAGCCCCATACCTGCAATTTCTTGATCAGAGAGCCCGGAAACCTGGTTGACATCAATAACACTGCCAATGGCCACTCCGGGATTAGCTGCTACATAATCCGCCGTAGCTACATCACCATGTCGGATACCCGCACCAGATTCGTCGCGACAACCGTTTCCATCTTCTGCAATTAAACAGGTCTGCTGGGCCACGTTGCCCGTTGTCTCGTAACCATCAATACCATGCGCATTATTCTGGGCCACTACCGTAGCCAGAACGCCAAATTTTTCATCCGAGAAACTGTAAGAAAGAACAGCCTTAGGGCTGAACTCTTCGGTGGTGTCTTTGTATTTACTTTCCAGTGAAAAGCGAACACTGTGGCCATCACCGAAGTCGGAAGCACGAGCGGTGCGCATGTCCACGTAGCCGGAGACTCCACCTTCGATTTGCCCCGCAGTTGCCGTTTTATTAACACTCAAGCTCTTGAACAGCTCCGTGGGGAACATGTTCAGATCAACCTGACGCCCATTGTTATTGGCATTCATGTCACCAGTCGATGCCACAGCCATTGAGTTGCCATTCAGTACCACTTTGGTGAATTCTGCACCCAAGCCCCGTACAGAAATTTGCTGTCCCTCACCAGTAACTTCACGATTAATTTTTACGCCCGGAATCCGGGAGAGCGACTCTGCCAGGTTTTGGGATGGCATCTTACCCATATCATCGGAAAAAACTTCATCGGAAAAACCAACAGAATCACGTTTGGCCTCTGTGGCGTTCAACAGCGCTCCGCGATAGCCGGTAATATAGACTTCTTCGAGTACAGCGTCTTCGTCTTGAGCCTGTGCGAGGCTAGCTGAAACACACAGACTTAACAGGCCCGCCTTGCTTAGTGTAAAAATTTTAGAATTCACGGTTTCACCCTCTTAAATTATTTTATTAGCTTCGTACTACGTAACCGAAACCTACCCAAAAGCGTTTGAATCTCATTCACTCTTTATAACTAGAAGGAAGATTACTGGCACTTATTATTGCATACATGTATACATCAATTCCGGTCTATGCGAATCCTAGCCATTTCAATGGATTTGGTCAACACAAGAAGTGTTATCAGCGCGTTGTAGTCATAAAATTTGTTGCGAAACAAAGCTTGCTGAAAAAGCTACGCCTAAAAGAAGTTTTTCATGAAATTTACGCATAGATACTGCTAGTTGCCACCTTCACCGCCTCTGAAATGGTTTTAATCCTAGCTAAAAGCCCTAATAAACGAGGCTCACAGCTCGCCAGCGGGCTTCCTGTGCTCATGTCAGTAACCACCTGCCACTTGACTGAACTGTCATAGCGAAAGGCTATAGTCGCATTATAGTACATTTACGCGTCGCATCTCTTGCGGCATAGAAATACCTCGTCTGCGGCAAGAATAGAGCGATATAGACCAAGAGTGATCCATCGGGAAAAACGATACGTACCCCATGGATCGGCTTTTTAGGGGCGCGACCAGTGCCGTTCTGGGGGTATTGTTTCAACGACAGTGGCTATATAGAAGCGCGGTAATGTTGCCTATGATAGTGGCCGCTATTTTTTAGTTCGATGTGTAGAGCCTCGCAGGACACTCGCGAGTAGCGCCGTTATGGGGCTGTGCTTACTGGCGCAGGCATATTTCCAAAAAAACTCATGAACAATACAGCTCCTTAAACACTGAGAAAGGAAATGTAGCCCTATGTCCAGAAGGCTCAATATCAATGCAAATGCCTTAACCTCACCCCCGCTCTACCAGAGTAGGTGGAAATATTTTTAGCCAGGCCTAATAATACGGCCTCTATTTCATCCCCTACCGGATCGGAGCACGAATATGCAGGCAAGCAAACCTGTAGCTGAGGATAGCGTTTGGCAAACCATTCGCGAAGAGACTCAGCGAGAAGCTGAAAACGAGCCAGCACTAGCCAGTTTTCTGCACGCCACTATTCTTAATCACGAAGTACTGGAAGGTGCATTAAGCTTTCACCTAGCCAACAAGCTGGCCAGCCCGGCTATTTCCGCACTGCAGATTCGAGAAATTATTGAAGACTCCCTCCAACAAGATCAGTGCATAGGAGAATCCGTACGCGCAGATATTAAAGCCGTTCACGAGCGCGACTCTGCCTGTGACTCCTACTTTCTGCCCTTTCTCTACTTCAAGGGGTTTCATGCCTTGCAGTCCTACCGCGTAGCCCACTGCCTATGGAAAAGGGGGCGGAAATCACTGGCGTATTTTCTACAAAGCCATATTGCACTTACCTTTGGCGTCGACATCCATCCGGCTGCTAAGATCGGCAAAGGAATTATGCTCGACCATGCGACCGGCATTGTGATTGGTGAAACCACTGTCGTGGAAGATGAAGTATCCATTATGCAGGCCGTCACTCTGGGCGGTACAGGTAAGGAAGCAGGCGACCGGCACCCCAAAATTCGCCACGGCGTACTGATAAGCGCCGGCGCAAAAATTCTGGGGAATATCGAAATTGGTAGAGGGGCCAAAATTGGTGCGGGCAGCGTGGTACTAAAGCCCGTTCCTCCCCACACAACCGTTGTCGGTGTTCCCGCTGAGCCGGTGGGCACACCTGCCACCGATTCGCCAGCGCTGGACATGAACCACCAGATTAACTGCGACTAAATCATCAACGCCCTCGCATGCGCGGGGGATTTTTATCTTATCCTACCTGAAATAGCGCTTCCCTGTACGAGCTATTTTGACTCTAGCTCCTCAATCAAATCTTTGTATACCCAGTCCACAATCAAATTGTGCTGCACCGAACCCCAAGCATAGATATAACACAGACAAATAAAGGGGATGGCCGCCAGTTTTACGACTCGGTTTGACAGAATCGAATCGTAACCAATAACGAGAGCCACAGGAGCCAACGGAATGAGGTAACGCGACAAATCCTGATGGAAAATAAAAATACTGAAACCGTAACTGACAATGCCGTAAAGAAACAAAATACGGCTGCGATTCCATAGCATACAAATACCCGCGCCGTAGAGGGCATACATCGCAAGGTATAATTCAGCAGACTGAACCTCTCCCCTATCGCTATAAATGGAAAACAATTTAAACGGGGTAGAATGAATCAGCGAATTTTTCACCGATAGGTTTACACCAAAATAAGCAAAAAAATCATTGTAATGAAAAAAGTAAAAAGCAAAGACCAAAAATAACGGTAAGCCTACGAGTGACAGCAACCAGAATCGATCCCATTTTTTTTCTATCAGCGAGTCAATAAAATAAGCAGCACCGATGAGCACACCCGTAATTCGGGTAATGCCACTCAATCCACCAAGTAAAAACGCCCATAGGTACTGCCCCCGTATGTAGCATAAAAGAGATGAGAGCGTTAAAAAAATAAACGGCGCCTCTGTCGCACCAACACTATGGTATATCAGGTATCGAGCGGGAATAAAAAGCGACAGAAATGCGGACCAGAGCGGCGACCTCACCAAACGGGTTTCTACCAATAGCCGAAAAAAAACCAGCGTTGCCGCCACCGTAAACAACATCGTAGATAACAACATGGCCACGTTATAGCCCGGCCCCAAAAACGTTAGCAACCAAATACTCACGGGATACAAAGGCAAGTGTGCGGCAAAGTATTCGGGCTTGGTATATGGGCTTAAAGGGTGATCCACAGGTACGCTGTAGAGCGCCTTGGCTAAATAAGCGTAATTGGGGCCGTCCCAATATCGAAAGACAGTATCAATATTCCCGTTCAACCAAAAAGGCAGGTAAAAAATGGCGCAACTTAACAGGGCGAGTATTGCCAATAGCAGATAGGGGTTCAACCGTAAGAGAGCACTTTCTGTTACCGTATAAAATGCTAAGCCTCGGTCGCCAATTATTTTTATCATTTTTTTCTGCCTAAGCAACAAGGGAATACTAGGTAAGGACAAAGCTTATTTACCATAAAGCCACCATCAAAAACGCTCACGAAGCCGCAACCCAGCTTACAGGAGAGTTAACTGCAATGGCTGGAAAAGCTGATCACCTGATCTATATGCTTTGCTCCCGTTAGACACATCAACAACCGATCTACCCCAAGGGCTACACCGGCACACTCAGGCATTCCCGCCTCCAGCGCAGCAATTAAGCGAGCATCCGGTTTAATCGCCGGACGCTGTAATTGTAGCCTTACGGCACAATCGTCAGCAAAACGAGCGTTCTGCTCAGCAGCATCAATTAACTCCCAATAGCCATTCGCCAGCTCGATACGGTGCCAGTAGACTTCAAAACGGCGAGCAACCGTTTCACCCTTTTCATTTGCGAGCGTTCTGGCCAACGCGCTTTGACATTGAGGGTAATCAAAAACAATTTGCACCCCATCGGGAAGGTTCGGCTCAACCATATGGGTAAATAAAAGATCCAACCACAAGCTTCGACGCTCATCTGGCCAGTCAATATTGAGTTTTTGATGCGCTAGCTCTCGCAGAGATTGCGTTGTTGCCGTGTGGGGATTTGCTCCACAAGCCTGTTCAAAAAGCTCAGCATAGGTGCTTTCTACAATGGTCACTCCAGGCTTTAACTGCTGAATCAACGCAATCACTTCGCCAGCCATCTGCCGATCATCAAAGCCAGGCTGATACCATTCCAGCATCGTAAATTCCGGGTTATGATTATTCCCCGCTTCGTCTTTACGAAAAGCTTTTGCCAGCGAATAGATTGCGCCGCTTCCACTAGCCAGCAGGCGCTTCATAAAGTATTCCGGCGAAGTTTGCAGATAGCGGTTCTCGCTTTCGACACAGAGGCTTTCCAGGTTTGGGTCGGTAACCGTGGTACTGGCCAACAGTGGCGTTTCAACTTCCATAACCCCGTGCGCACTAAAAAAGCGACGGATAACTGCTAACACTTGCGCGCGCTTTTGCAGTGACTTAATTGTGGCCGTAGGCTCCCAACTCATCTTTTGTCCATCCTATAAATGGAAAAGGCCGACAAGTTGCCGGCCTTTAGAGTGCTAAAAATCGCTTACTTGTTGGCGCGCCCCAGATACTCGCCTGTGCGGGTATCGACGCGAACGGTTTCTCCCTGGGAAAGAAAAAGCGGTACCTTCACAACGGCACCAGTAGAAAGCGTAGCGGGCTTGGTTCCGCCCTGGGCGGTATCACCTTTTAACCCCGGGTCGGTTTCAACAATTTCCAGCTCCACATGGTTCGGCGGCGTAACCGCCAGCGGCGAGCCGTTATAGAGGGTCACCACAACCGTATCCTGTTCGTTCAACCACTTAGCCGAATCACCAACCACCCCAACATCTCCCTGGTACTGTTCGAACGATTGCGGATCCATAAAGTGCCAGAACTCTCCATCGTTATAGAGGTACTGCAAATCGATATCCATTACATCAGCGCCCTCCAGCGATTCACCAGATTTAAAGGTGCGCTCCCATACTCGACCCGTTTTCAGGTTTTTCATGCGGACACGATTAAACGCCTGCCCCTTGCCAGGCTTTACGAATTCGTTTTCGACGATGGAGCAAGGGTCTCCATCGAGCATTACTTTTAATCCGCTTTTGAATTCGTTGGTTGAATAGCTAGCCATTACTCTTCTCGCCTGTTCTTACGCTGGCACAGTGCCATAGGTTGTTAATTTTACAAGGTATTTGCGGTATAAGCTCAATAGAAAGCCAACCAGGTTGCAGTCGGCTTTACATAAGCTGGTACTCTTCGCGGCCACCCCAATACAAAGTGACGCGCATTATACAGGAGCGCCCACTAGAGCGGTAACCCGAGCAAAATATGATCAACACCTATTCGCAAGCCTCGCATAAGACCGCCATGACTTATTTATATCTGTCCTAGTTTCCCTCCAACACTGAGATCAAAAGTACCAATACGCCTCGACTGAATCCTCTCACCCGATTGAGACGACAATAAGCTCAAAGCTCTCTTTCCGATAGCAGGCGATAATTTTCAAAACCCGGCACGAGATCGATAACGGTACGTTCCTGCTGAGTTATTATCCCAAAACTCTCACACAGCTGCTCCGCCTTGCCTTCAATATTTTTCGCCAGAGTGTCTGTAGATGCTTCTATCTGCTCTCCCATCGCGTCCATACGCTTACCAAAGGATTCCAAGTCGCCGTCCCTAGAGAATACTTCTCGCATTAAGCTGCCTAAAATACGAAATTTGGCCTTGTCGACAACCTCTTCGATCACCGCATCAAAATTCTGATCAAAATGATCGTTAAGCGGTGAAAACCCCTCCCAGCTGTTGCTTTTAGGCGAGCCATAGCGAACTATTTCAGAGTCGAAATGTTCTGTAATATCATCTCTTGCTGTTTGCAGCATCTGCTGTAACCCGGCGACTTCATCGTCGCGAAGGCCCAACAGTTCCGTCAAAACCTGCGAGGTAATTTGTTGCGCCATCGCCAGCGCCTCAAGGGCAATATCACGAACTTGCGGCACGGTAGCCCTAATGCTTTTCTGGTAAGTAACTATGGCCGCTCTGGAAGAGCTATCCAGCACCGGTTTTTCACCCCCCAAAACCATATCTCCATTGTGAGAAAGAACAACCTCAATAGCCGAGTTTTTAACAAACCGAATCTCATCCTCAGCAATTTCCAATCCGTAATTCAATTCAAGTGACTGGTTGTTATTACAACGAAGAGAAGGGGATCCGCTGTTGTGAGAAAAAACCGGCTGCGCCATCGCTAGCATCGCCGTAACACCGATAGCGAAAATAACTTTCATTCGAATGTCCTTGTTTAATTTAGTTGTGTGCAGCGGTGTCATAGCAGCAATAATGCCAAATAGAAATACATATAAAAAACAAAAGGTTAGAGAATACGGCCGTTAAAACAACACTCTCAGCAATAGCGAAAACAACCACTTGTTAGTCAATATTGTTAAACCACCAAAAATTGGTTTAAACAGATGCCACACCCCAAAAGCCACCGCAACAACCCCTCTTTCCATCGCTAACGCAAAAACAAAAGCTTCTGACGAGTACCCCCAGACTGTATATACTGCGGTGACTTAATCGGTCGATGACCAACCTGTTTACGCCAGAACTACGATGCCGCACGATTCCAAACGCCCAATACCACAGACAAATATAGAATTAACGCCAATCAATGCCCCACAAAGTTGGCAGGACGAACTGGCCAATCTGGTTTGCGAACCCGAACAATTACTCGATGCCTTACAGCTCGATGCTGCGAGTCTGCCAGAGATGAAGAAGGCCGCAGAACTTTTCCCTCTGCGTGTACCGAGGTCGTACCTCGCCAGAATAAAGAAGGGAGACCTCAATGATCCTCTGCTTAGGCAGGTGCTCCCCCTGGGAATGGAAACATTGGCAACAGAGGGTTATACCATCGACCCCCTCGGCGAAAAACAAAGCAACCCTGCCCCCGGTCTCGTACATAAATACCGTGGGCGCGTGCTGCTTATTGCCGCTCCCCAGTGCGCAATTCACTGCCGCTACTGCTTCCGTCGCCATTTCGATTACAACGCCAACACTCCCTCCCGCGAGAAGTGGCAGGAAGCCTTTCAATACATTATGGATGACCCATCTATTGAAGAAGTCATTTTAAGTGGTGGCGACCCCCTCGCGCTCAGTGACCGCCAACTCGGCTGGCTGTATAAAAAAATCAGCCAAATCCCTCACATCACCCGCATTCGTATCCACACACGTCTTCCTATTGTTGTACCATCTCGTATTACAACGGAACTACTTAATATCCTGAGACAATCACCATTGCCCACGGTGATGGTGACTCACTGCAACCACCCCCAAGAAATTGATGTGCACGTTCAACAAATGTTTAAGCAGTTAAAAGGGGTAACTGTCACCATACTCAACCAAGCGGTATTGTTAAAATCGATCAATGACAATGCCCCAATACAGGCTACATTAAGTAAACGGTTGTTTAGCTGCGGGGTAATGCCTTACTACTTACACTTACTGGACAAAGTATCCGGCGCAGCTCATTTCAATGTGGAAGAAGGTGCTGCCAAGAGGATTTATAACGAACTACTTGCCACGTTACCCGGATATCTTGTCCCCAAATTAGTTAGAGAAGCAGCCGGAGCAAAGAGTAAAACACCTGTTTTATAAGCGGATAAAACTCAACTTGAGATTAAATCGAACGCCGTTAATGATTTTTGCGCCAACTTTAGCGCTATACTGTAAGGACTACCCGAAAAAGGATGGAGCCCAGCCAAGCAACAATGAGCCCGCAAGCCAAATTACAATCGTACATTGATACGCTGCAGCTACCAGAGGCCGATCGGTCAAAGCTATCATTTTGTGCTGGAAAGAAGCCCTCAAAAATTCAAGCCTGGCTAAACGGCCTGCACACAACAAAAACATCTGAAACCGCCGCGATCTTCTATACGGCGCTGCCAGAGATTAGCCGTTTAAAGATAGATCCCGTAACTCGTCTGGAAATGTTTGAAGCTGTCCGGCCAGTAGCCCAAAACACTATCAAGGGCTTAACGCGAGACCTGTTTAACCAGTCAGTGAACACATCACCAGAAGCCCAAAAAACGTTTATCGTGGCGCAATCTATCCAAAAAGCGATGATCGATGGTTACACCCGGTGTGTAACCGATATTTGTCAGGTTAAGAAAATTCGTCCGCAACAAACATCGACGCTGACCATAGCTCTGCACCGCGCCATCACAGGAGTCGGCTTGGTCTTTCTACGCAACTACCAACTCTATTCTCACTTGCCATCAGGGTTCTGGCTTCGTTTGCATG
Organism: Teredinibacter haidensis; assembly: GCF_014211975.1. Taxonomy (NCBI): domain Bacteria; kingdom Pseudomonadati; phylum Pseudomonadota; class Gammaproteobacteria; order Cellvibrionales; family Cellvibrionaceae; genus Teredinibacter; species Teredinibacter haidensis. The sequence continues at coordinate 4,818,379 of NZ_CP060084.1, read as the reverse complement.
CGCTTTTCCAGATAGCAGATTCTTTCGACTTGCTGGCCAAGCCCGTGCTCGACGACCAGCTCCAAACGACCCGTGCCACCAACATACAGTCAGCCTATACCCGCGTGCTGTTAATGGCGACGGCCAAATTGAATCAGGTTAGCCAACAGAACATCTCTCTCCTATTCGATGCTTTCGAGATCTGGGCCCAATACGTTCGGTTACATACGAGTAATTTTCAAGACAAAGAACTCTTCTACTTGTTAAATCTTTCCGCAGACCGTTCCCCAGTGTACAAATCGCGCTTTGAAGGCAATGCGAACGATAGAGTCGTGCAACTTAACCTGAAAGTTCTGGTTAGCCTTCTAAGTAAGCACTCGCCATCGAAGGTAGGCGACGATGAAGAGCAATCGGGATCGTTAAATATACCCATTGGCTTTCCCGACTCATTAATAGAACATATGCTCGGGTGCTGGAGCACCGTCAGCCAACGCCAACAGGAACGACAAAATGTGCACACAACCGCAGAGGTGTGCATCGGCTTGGTCAACGCGCACTATTACGTCAATGGCGGACAGGATTTCGATACGTTCGCCAGTCAAACGAGTCTCGAGGGAGACTTAAAACAGGGCGCGTTCAATACAATCACGTCTGGGGCATCCGGCTTATTCGACTTGCCAGAAAGCGGTGAAACACAAAGCTCCCCCCCAACGCATAAAATCAGCATTCAAAATGTAAGCGCTGGCGGTTGCTGCTTGGTGTGGAAAGGTAGCCCCCCCTCCAAGTTACAGTCGGGAGAATTGATAGGCTACAAAGAGGCCGGGCGCCACGGCTGGAGTATTGGCGTTGTTCGCTGGATTCGGCAATTTAAGGACAGCACCCAACTCGGAGTACAAACGCTCACCACCCAGCCCAAGCCTTACGGTGCAAGTCAGCTATACGATATGGGTGGCTATTCTGATTATATGCGCGCACTCTACATACCAGCGCTCAAATCAGGGCAAGGGCCTGCGTCCATCCTTACTGCATTTGCACCATTTAAGGAATACGACAAGGTTAAAATTTTCGATGGCGTAACCACCATTACAGCCAAGCTGACAAAAGTCCTATTCTCTACCGGAAGCATACGTCAATTTGCGTATCATCCTCTGGAATCGACAGATAAACAGGAAACCAGGAAGAAGGTAAGCAAACAGTTCGACAACGATTGGGATTAACGAACTGATACAAGTCATTGCATTTGAGTTTTGCTGGGCACATCACAGGGGCTATACTTATATATCTTGTAAACTTGTGTCACAAAATTTATAAGGCTTGGTTATATATAAAGATCAGGTAACATTAAGTTGATTACTTTGCCACATCCGCGGTTATATCCTATTTGCCGACCCACACAAACACAACCGACAAAGCTTTAGCTAACTTATGTCTCAAACGAAAACCATTCGCCTGCTGATACTGAACGACTCACGTTCGGAAGCCGAACGCTTGATCAGTATGCTGCACAATGCGGGTCGACCGGTTCGAGCGCAACACGTAGATAACGAAGAAGCTCTTAACAAGCTATTACAGGAAAAAGTGTGGGACATGATGATTGGCCTCGACAGCAGCACCTGCTTGAAGCCCATCGATGCTATCCGCCTGATTCGCAGGCTAAACAAAGATGTCCCCTTCCTTCTGCAAACCAACGATGAAGGTTCCCAGCCCGTGGTAGAGGGCTTAAAACTCGGCGCCATCGATGTAGTTAAAGTCGATGAAGATCAACACCTACTATTAGTTATCCAGCGTGAATATCTCAACCGCGAAGAGCGGGATCTCAGGCGCTTTGCCGAACGCCGACACAAGGAGATAGAACGCAGAAACCAGCAGTTACTAGACAGCTCACGAGACGCCATTGCCTTTGTACAGGATGGCATGTTTCTCTATGTTAACGAATCCTTCTCTGAGCTTCTGGGACACGAAAGCCGGGACGACCTAGAGTGCATGCCCGTTATTGATGTTATCAGGGAGGCCGACCAGGATACGGTTAAACGCTTCCTGAAAGAATTTACCCTTAAAGGCAGCGATATAGAGACGAATATCCTGGAAATTTCGGCTATAACAGCCGACGAGGCCGAGCGACCACTAAAAATCGACGTCAGCAAATCCAACTTTGAAGAAGAAGCCTGTATTCAGTTTTTAGTTCGCACGTTTAACGCCGACAACGAAGAGCTAGAGGCGCAGCTAGAACAAATCAAAAGCCAGGATCTGGCTACAGGTTTGTACAACCGCAGCTATTTACTCAACGCATTACACGATGCCGTTGATGAAGCGGCAGAGGGAAACTACAACAGCGCACTGTTAAACATCGGCATCCAGGATTTCACCGCCACCGTAAACAGCAAGCTAGGCATAGCCTCCGCCGATATTGTACTGGGTACGATTGCCTCATACACTCAATCGCTAGTTAAAAAGAACGATACTCTCTGCCGCTATGGCGAAGATTCGTTCATGCTGCTAGTCGCAAAAATCGACCCAGCGACAGCCCAAAAGCGTGCGGAAACGCTGTGTCAAAAGCTGGTTGAGAATATTGTTGATATCGACGGCTCCACACTGCAATTCAATTACAGCATTGGCATTTCATTGATCAATGAAACCACTGCCAATGCCGAAATTCCCATTGAGCAAGCGCTTAAAGCTCTGGACATGGTACAAAGCAACGAGGCTAGCGAATTGCCCGTTCGTATTTATGAGCCTGAAACCAAGGCGGACGGGAAAGCCGATATTGCTAACATGGTACAACGGGCTATCGATACCGGTCGATTTAAGCTGCTGTACCAACCCATACTCAGCTTGCGCGGTTCAGACAAAGAGCACTATGAAGTGCTGTTGCGAATGATCGATGATGACGGCCAGGAAATTTCGCCGGGAGAATTTTTAAGTACTGCAGCCCAAATTGGGGCAACCACCAAAATTGACCGCTGGGTTATTCTGGAATCCATCAAAATTCTTTCAGGGCATAGAAAGAAAGGCAACCACACCCACATGATGATCAACCTGAGCAGGGAATCCATGCTCGACCCCACCCTGCCTCCTTGGCTCGGCGTTGCTTTCAAAGCTGCAGACCTACCCCCCGACACCATCGTATTTCAGCTAACTGAAATTGATATTAACGACCACTTGAACGTTGCCTCAACCTTTACGAAGCAAATTGAGAAAATCGGCAGTAGCTGTGGTATTACTCGTTTTGGCTGCGCACTGAACCCAATGAACGCCTTAAAACATGTTAAATGTTCACATATCAAGGTGGATGGCTCTTTCACCCACGATCTGCAAAGCAGCGGCGGTGATAATACGGAAAGCTTGAATGAACTGGTGAGCCAGCTACACCAAGAAGACAAGATCACGATCGTGCCATTTGTAGAGAATGCCAGCGTGCTGTCAAAGCTGTGGCAATCGGGCGTGCATTATATTCAGGGCTACTACCTGCAAGGCCCAACCGACGCAATGAACTACGATTTCGATACAGAAAGTTAAAAAATAATAGCGGTCGCGCTCACTATGCGAGCGCTCCAGTCTTAACCTATTTCGCGGTCGCGAAACCCCATTAAATACAGAATGGCATCCAGCCCCAAGGTCGATATGGACTGCTTGGCTTCTGCGCGAACCAAAGGCTTGGCACGAAACGCAATCCCCAAACCGGCAATGCTTAACATCGGAAGATCGTTCGCTCCATCACCAACGGCAACCACCTGCTTGAGGGAAATCCCCTCCTGTTCGGCCAGTTCCCGCAGTAGCTCTGCCTTGCGAAGACCATTCACAACTTCTCCAATTACCCGGCCAGTAACCTTGCCGCCAACAATTTCCAAATCGTTGGCGTACATATAATCAATGCCCAGCTTTTTCTGTAAATAGCGCCCGAAATAGTTGAAGCCACCGGAAAGAATCGCTGTCTTATAGCCCAAGCGATTCAAGGTGGAAATCAATCTCTCTGCACCTTCCGTCACCGGCAAATTTTCCGCGATACCCTCCAGTACTGATTCGTCCAAGCCCTTCAACAGCGCCATACGCTGCTTAAAGCTCTCGTTGAAATCGATTTCTCCACGCATAGCAGCTTCTGTAATGGTCGAAACCTTATCGCCAACGCCCGCCGCCTTTGCCAGCTCATCAATCACCTCAGCTTCGATTAAGGTGGAATCCATATCAAAGCACACTAATCGACGGGTGCGCCGGAACATATTATCTTCCTGGAAGGCAATATCTACATCAAGTTCCGATGCCAAATCCGCAAAATCTGCCCGCAAACGGGTAATATTCTCTGCCTTGCCCCGTGCCGAAAACTCCACACAAGCGATGGTGTCCTCCTTGCTCGAATCCAATGGAACGCGCCCGGAAAGGCGGCTGATGTTATCGATATTCAGTTGGTGCTTCGAAACAATACGGGTAAGGGCCGCTATCTGAATGGCTGTAATCTGGCGGGCAAGCAAGGTGACTATATGCCGATCTTTTCCCTGATGACCAATCCACTCACCGTAACTATCTTCTGTAATCGGCTGAAAACGGACCTGCATGCCAATATCGTGCATACGATAAAGAATATCTTTCACTACTGGCGACGAATCACTACCAGTAGGAATCTCCACCAACATCCCCAGCGACAAGTGATCGTGGATAACAGCCTGACCAACGTCCAGCACATTGGCATTATTCGCCGCCAATATGGAGGTTACTTCCGAGGTAACTCCAGGCTTGTCATGGCCGGAGATATTAATAAGAATAAGTTCGCGCACCAGTTACAGCCCTAAATTTTCCGGTTTAATCCGGCCGCATTATAAAGCAACAAAGACAAAAAATATTGCTGACACAGCAATTGCCATTCGCAACATTAGCCACTATCGTAGAGAACCTCTAGCAGATGTGGTTGAGTACAAAGGAGCAAGCATTGAGAGTTCAGTTTAACGGCCTATCCCCACTGGCAGCCTGTCTGTTTGGATTACTGAGCGGAATAGCGCTCGTCGTCATGCTAGCCGTACCGCGCCTGCACCAGATCAACAACACCCACAGCCAACACTATGGCAATGCGTTGGCCACCATGGCGGCCAACCAGGCAATTGATGCCTCCTTTAACCACGATCTTGTTCGCCTGCAGGTGATTCTAAGAGATGTAATGGACAACCCCGGAACGCTGCTGGCCACCATTCACGACGTCGAAAACAACCTGTTGGTTCAGGCCGGGGATGCTCGCACTCTGGACAATACAGCGCAAACTTATACAGCTCCCATTATTCTTCATGACAGCATTGCCGGTTATCTCTCGGTAAGCCTAAAGCAGACCCACGCTGTCGGCGGCGGCGCAACCTGGCTCTTGGCAACCCTAACGGCGGCCCTTCTACTGATACTATTATTGGAACTCTATCGGCAAAGAAGCTTTACCATTCAGAACCACTCACCCCCACATGCCGATCCTGAACAAGAGCAGGAGGAAGAAGACGATATAATAGAAACCCTGGACGATATCGAAACTCTGCCCAAGGTCTATGCGATCATCCACATTAAAAACCTGACTGTACTTAAACAACAATTAAACGGCGAAAATTTCCGTAAAACTCTCGGCGGCCTAGAACAAACCATCAGCGATGTTCTGGCACTCTATAACGGCTCCAGCTACCAACTGGAAGGCGATCTGTTCCGGCTCACATTTATTGCCAACGACGCCACCAACGAAGCGCTCTTCCGGGCTGCCTGCAGCGCCTGGCTGATTGTCGAGCTCGCCAGTATCACCCATAAGATACCACTGGATTTAGCCGCCTTTGTATCAGCCAATAACCTAGACCTGGCTCCCGCCAACCTGCCTATCGCTGGCCTAGTGCTTGAATCCCATGCAGCCAACGATGACCTTATACGCCGCCGTCTGCGTTTTGTAGAGGTGGGCGCACTCGATGGCCGAAAGGTCGTTGCAGGGTTTGAGCAACCCTTCCAGTCACTACTGGAAAAACAGCGACTACAGCTTAACCAGCTGTAGTCGCGAATAGAACATCCGCAGGAAACTGCGGTCGAAGCACCTGCGCCCCCCTGCCTGATATACGCTGTTCAGCAGAAAGTACAACCAATACACTGAAGAATCATAGTTTCCCGAAAACTTCGCCAAATTGTAACAATAGGGTCATTTCAGACGATTAGCCTCCACGTCATGACGGATAACTTCTGACTCCTGAGATGAGTAGACCTTCGCCAGGGAAACACTCGGTAAATGGGAACAGCTAACGGGTTAAATAATGATTAATGTTGAACAAGCGATAACAAACAAATTCCCCACATTTGCCGACAAGCCAGCACTTATCCGCAAACCAACACTTACGCTGCTAAAAAAACTAATCTACGAAGACGAAATCAACGGCTTTCTCCGTGATCACGGCAGCAGCAAAGGCGTTGAATTTATCGACCGAGTCTTCGACTTTTTCAATTTTAGCTACAAGATAGCTAGCCGCGATAAAAGCCGCATCCCTAAAAGCGGGCGCGTTGTCATTATCGCAAACCACCCAATCGGTTCGCTGGACGGCTTAGCCATTCTCCGACTTGTCAGTGAAGTTCGCAGCGATGTAAAAATAGTTGCCAACGATATGCTGATGAACTTTGAAGGCCTACACGAATTGCTGATCCCGCTCGACAATATGGCTGGAGGCAGTGCCCGACGCAGCTATAAGCGTGTTATTCAAGCATTGAAAGAAGAGCAGGCTATCATCGTATTTCCCGCAGGAGAAGTTTCCCGCGCGCGACCAAGTGGCGTAAAAGATACCAATTGGCGACCAGGTTTCTTGCACTTTTCCCGAAAATCCAGCGCGCCGATTCTCCCCATTCATATACACGCGAAAAACTCTCTTCTTTTTTACGGGGCCTCTGCATTGTTTAAACCCCTGGGTACAGCCTTGCTCGCTCATGAAATGTTTAACAAGCAATCATCAGATATTCGCTTTAGCGTTGGCGAACTAATCCCCGTCGAATCACTGAGTACAGACCAGCTCCTCGACAGAACCCTAGTTAAACGATTAAAAAAACATCTCTATAAAATCGGTGAAATCGAATTCAAGCAGTTTTCAACGCAAAAAAAAATTGCTCCCCCAGAAGCAGTTAATAAATTATTAAAAGAACTATCGCAAGCACAAAAAATCGGTGCTACGCGTGACAACAATGAAATATATTTGCTCGACTACCGACGCAACTCCTCGGTATTGAAAGAAATTGGTCGATTGCGGGAACTCACCTTTCGCCAAGTAGGCGAAGGCACCGGCCAGAAGCGCGACTTAGACGAGTACGACCAGGACTACCGCCACCTAGTGCTCTGGAATGCCGAAAATCAGGAAATTGCAGGTTCATACCGCATTGGTGAAGGCCATACGATTGTAAAAAAGAAGGGCGTAAAAGGTTTATACACTAGCAGCCTTTACCGCTACACGCCGACGATGGAGAGCTACTTCACACAGGGCATTGAACTCGGACGCAGCTTTGTCGCGCCTCAATACTGGGGCAAAGCCTGCTTGGACTATTTATGGCAAGGCCTGGGTGCATACTTGGCACACAACCCGGATATTCGCTACTTAATTGGCCCTGTTAGCATGAGTGCCGATTACCCGCGAGAACTGATGGATACCCTTGTTTACTTCTATCGCCGCTACTATGCGTGCCCGGAAGAGCTAGCCAAAGCCAACCATCCTTACCTACTTACCACCGAAACCATGGCCCACTTGGATGAGTATTTTGGCGATAATGATTCAGAGGCCGCATTTGAACTGATGCAGCGACGATTTAACGAAAATGGCCACAAATTACCGGTACTCTTTAAACAGTACACAGCCCTTTTTGAAACCGGCGGCTTCAAATCCATCGTATTTAGCTTAGATCCAGATTTTGGTGACTGTTTAGATGGCCTTTGCATGGCAGACATCACAAAACTAAAACCGAACAAGCGCAAACGCTATATCGGTAACTAAGTTGCATCAGGGGCGGAGCAACGCCCCTTGATTCGACTATACCGAGCAGACCAATAATCCCCACATGGCCATCAACAACAGCATACCCATCCAGAATACCAATAAGCGATGTAAAATGTTGTTATAGGTCGTATGTATTAGCGCATGAACAATACGAACAACAACATACGCCCAGCCCATCGAAACCATTAACGGGCTTTCTTGTTGCAACACAATCGCCAACAAAGAGACAACAAAAAAAAGAACCGGGGTTTCAAAAACATTCGCTATATGCCGAGAGCCCGCCAAGATATGTTTGGGGATATCAGCCCCGTCCGCCTCGAACAGACGAAAATAACTAATACGCACCTGTTTATTCCGAACAGACACGACTCGCAAATAAAAATGGTAACAGACAAACAAAAAGATGAAGACAACCAGAGCGAACATCGGGTAAAGCATACAGTAATCCTTTATTTTTTATGGCTTGTGACGGGCAAACCTTTCTTTGGCTTCCAGCTTTTTCTTATCACTTTTTTTCAGAAGAACATAGGTAGCACCATAGCTTCCATGCTGTTTTTGCGCCGAGTGAAAAGCCAGAACTTCATCGAACTGCGGCAACCAGTGAGCTACGCAACTTTTAAGTAATGCGGGGGTTTTTCTACCCTCCCCTTTTCCGTGGGTAATTAACGCGCAGCGAACATCGGTTTCCATACAATCCTGAACAAACTGGAAAATATTTTTTCTCGCCTGCTCCACAGTTAATCGATGCAAATCCAGACGCGCATCGATAATATATTTTCCCGTGCGCAGGTTTTTAAATACTCCGTGCTGAACACCCGGGCGCTGATAGGTAAGCACAGCCAGCGGCTCTACCAAATCTACCGGCGCTGATAGAGGGTCTTCTTTTGACTCCTTGAGTTCCTGTGCCGATAGTCGACGCTGCTCTTTATCCACGCCGACATCTTTAGCAGAAATCAGCTTAACACGCTTGTCTAGCTTGATGGGTTCTACATCGTCACCTAGTAGACTACTAAAATTATCGTCGTCAATCATGGTCCAATACTACAATACAATTTCGTAACAGGGGGTATATTCATCCGTTGGAATCTTCATACGTTTCTGGCGAATAAACGAACGCAGCAGTTTCTCCAGCGGTTGAATAATGTCGCTATCCCCATGGATTTTATAAGGGCCATTTTTAGCTACCGCAAGAATCCCGTGTTCCTTCACGTTACCATCCACAATACCTGAAAAGGCTTTGCGTAAATTAGACGCCAACTCGTTAGCGGGTTGGTTTTTGTGAAGCTTTAATTCAGACATATTCTGATGAGTTGGATTGAAAGGAATTTGAAAATCCTGATCAATTTTAACCACCCAATTGTAATAGTAAGCATCGTGAGTTAGCTGACGGTAAGCGGTGACTTCATTCATGCCTACACGCATTTTACGAGCAACTTCCACAGGGTTATCCAGAATAATTTGATAACGCTGCTGAGCTTCCTCTCCGAGAGTCAAACCAATAAACTCATCAATTTGCTGAAAGTACTCTCCAGCGCTTGCGGGGCCGGAAAAAATAAGAGGAAAGGGTAAACGCTTGTTTTCCGGGTGCAATAATATTCCCAAGATATAGAGAATTTCTTCCGCTGTCCCCACTCCTCCAGGGAAAACGACTATACCGTGACCGGTACGGACAAACGCTTCTAGGCGCTTTTCAATATCGGGCATTATCACCAGTTCATTCACAATAGGATTGGGCGATTCTGCAGCAATAATCCCCGGCTCGGTAATTCCAATATAACGCCCGGTTAAGCGCTGCTTGGCATGACCAAAAGTGGCCCCCTTCATTGGGCCTTTCATAGCCCCCGGGCCACAACCGGTACAGATGTCCATACCTCGCAACCCAAGCTGATAACCCACCTCTTTGGCGTATTCATATTCTGATTCACCAATAGAGTGCCCCCCCCAACAAACAATAATGTTGGGGGGCGTGTTGAGGTGTAACAGTTTTGAATTTCGAAGAATATGAAAAACACCGTTGGTAATCCCTTCGGACGAGGACAAATCCGTATCACCGTTTTCCAACAGCTCATTATTGATGTAAATAATATCGCGCAGGGCAGAGAATAAATGCTCTTTTATGCCCTGAATCATTTCACCATCAACAAAAGCATTGGCCGGGGCATTTTCGATGCGCAGTTTGATACCGCGCTCCTGCTGAACAACATCTACAGAAAAATCGTGAAATGCATCCAGTACTTCCTGTGTATTATCAGTCTCCGCTCCAGTGTTAAGCGCCGCCAATGCGCAACGGCGAAACGTTTCATAAACATCAACATTGCGGCGATCAATTAATCTGGCGACCTCCTGCTGCGACAAAACATTAAGCGTATTATCTGGTGACACCAGAGCTGATATTTTTTCCCCGGGAATTAAACTGCTCACCTTAGGGCTTTCTCCAATTAATGTACGTGACCGTGATCGATTTCTTCTGCGGTAGCGACCCGTACGTCTTCAACAGCCACATCAAAATTCAGTACTTTGCCAGCTAACTCGTGATTGCCATCAATGGTAATACCATCGTCACTCACATCTTTAACAACAACATATTGCTCGCCACCACTTTCGCTCTGTGCTTGAAACTCCATACCCACTTCAATGTTATCGATGCCGCCGAAGGCTTCGTGGGGGAGAGTCTGCACGAGTTCAGCTTCGTATTCACCGTAGCCATCTGCCGGTTGTACAGTAACCTGTTTTTTATCGCCCACTACACAGCCTTCAAGCTCACTTTCCAGGCCGGGAATGATATTGCCAGCACCAGCCAAGTAGATCAGCGGCTCGCGATCAGCGGAAGAATCGATAACAGCACCATCTTCATCGGTGAGGGTATAATGGATAGATACCACGCAGTTGTTTTCAATTTTCAAAAGAATCTCCTAAAACGCCTCCAGGCGTAGATGTATGTAGGCGCGAAGTGTAACGCAGGCAGATTTAAATTAGTACGGCAGCCATTAAAAAGCCCCGACTATTATCGGGGCTTCGGCTTCGGGAGCCCGTCAGCTGTATGGAGTAGGGAGCTTCTCAAGCCCGACGGGTAGCACTATACTTCCTACTTGGTAAGGCGATTGTCGATCAAGTCGTCAACAACGGTCGGATCAGCCAGAGTGGAAGTATCGCCCAGGGCGTCAACTTCATTGGCGGCAATCTTACGAAGAATTCGACGCATGATTTTACCAGAACGCGTTTTTGGCAGACCTGGAGCCCACTGAATCACGTCTGGCTTGGCTATGGGACCAATTTCTGTCACACACATTTTCACCAGCTCTTTCTTCAGCTCATCGCTGGGCTCTTCACCGCTCATCAGGGTAACGTAGGCATAGATTCCCTGCCCCTTGATGTCGTGCGGGTACCCCACAACGGCCGCTTCTGCAACTTTATCATGTAGCACCAAAGCACTTTCAACTTCGGCGGTGCCCATACGATGGCCAGATACATTGATCACGTCATCCACACGACCAGTAATCCAGTAGTAACCGTCCGCATCGCGACGCGCTCCATCACCGGTAAAGTAGTAGCCTGGGTAGGTAGAGAAGTAAGTTTGGATCAGGCGATCGTGATCACCGTATACCGTACGGATCTGACTGGGCCAGGAGGATTTAATCACCAAACTACCTTCAGCTTCGCCATCCAACTCCTGCCCTTCGGCATCAAGGATAGCCGGCTCAACGCCGAAGAAGGGTAACGTTGCTGAACCAGGCTTAAGGTCAATGGCTCCCGGAAGCGGAGTCAGCATATGCGCACCCGTTTCTGTCTGCCACCAGGTATCCATAATCGGGCAGCGGCCTTCACCCACAACATTGTGATACCACTCCCAGGCCTCGGGGTTGATAGGCTCACCCACAGTCCCAAGAATACGTAAAGATTTACGTGAGGTATTGGTTACAAACTCATCACCCTGGCCCATCAAAGCCCGAATCGCCGTTGGCGCAGTGTAAAATATGGCAACATTGTGCTTGTCGACAACCTCCCAGCAACGTGCAGCAGAGGGATAAGTGGGAACTCCTTCAAACATCAGACTTGTGGCACCATTAGCCAGCGGACCATATATGATATAGGAATGACCCGTTACCCAGCCCACATCGGCAGTACACCAATAAACTTCACCTTCCTGATAATCAAATACATACTTGTGTGTCATTGCAGCTTGTAACAGGTAGCCCCCGGTGGTGTGAAGAACACCTTTTGGCTTACCCGTTGAGCCCGACGTGTAAAGAATAAACAGCGGATCTTCCGCATCCATTGGCTCTGAGGGACAGTCGGCGCTCACTTCCTTCTCCATTTCGTGATACCAAACGTCCACGTCTGGATTCCACGCAACATCACCACCGGTGCGTTTAACCACCAGCACCGTTTCCACATTGGGGCACTGTGCAACCGCTTTATCAGCATTTGCCTTCAATGGAACCCTGCGACCTCCACGTAGGCTTTCATCGGAAGTGATCACAACCTTACAGTCAGAATCCTGAATACGGTCCTTTAGCGCTTCTGGCGAGAAACCACCAAAGACAATAGAGTGAACCGCACCAATACGTGCGCAAGCCAGCATTGCATATGCGGCTTCCGGGATCATCGGCAGGTAAATACAGACGCGATCACCCTTTTTGACGCCGCGATTTTTCAGAATATTGGCCAACTTGCCAACTTTCTCGTGCATCATGTTATAGGTGATTTTTAAATCTTCGTTGGGATCGTCGCCTTCCCAAATAATGGCAACCTGATCGCCGCGCTTTTCCAGGTGGCGATCAATACAGTTGGTGGAAACGTTCAGCTTCCCGTCTTTAAACCAGCTGGTTTCCCCTTTACGGAAATCAAATTCGCGCACACTGGTCCACTTTTTCTCCCACGACAAAAACTCTTCCGCCTGCTGCCCCCAGAAAACGGACGGATCGCTAATAGACTGCGCATACATCTTTTGATACTTTTCTTTAGTGATATGAGCAGAAGCTGCTATGGCCTTGGGAACGGGATACACATTATTATTATCTGACATCGCTCGACTCCATTGGTAAAAGTTGCTTAAAAGCAGATTTATAATAGAAATACTGATGGATGACTCTTGGTGAGAATGCTCCAGACAAACATAATGCTTAGAGCATCACGCGAATTCAGCATAACGTTTTTGCAGATTACCAAACAGTGAGCCACTAGAGGAATACGACTTTGGTTGAGGTGGGACAAAAAATCGCAGAGGTGGCGATTTTAGCCGCCATAAACCCGGCAAAATAAGGGGTTAATCACACTGCAAACCGCATAACAAGGAAGGGCTTCCCGGCACTACTACCGGGAAAAGTATCAGGCTACCTGAACAGGTATCGTGTTTGAGGTACGGTCTACGGTATTATCTTGGTTTAGGTACACCAACTTGGGTTTAAAACTCTCCGCCTCAGCCTCGTCCATCTGCCCGTAGGCTGCGATAATAATGCGATCTCCCACCTGTACGCGACGGGCCGCAGCGCCGTTCATGGAAATCGTTTTGCCACCAGCAGCTGCCAAAATCACATAGGTGGAAAAACGCTCACCGTTATCCACGTTGTAAATTTCAATACGTTCAAATTCGCGCAACCCAGCCAACTTGACTAGGTCAGCATCGATTGCACAGGAACCGTCGTACCAGAGTTCAGCCTGAGTAACGCAGGCCATGTGCAATTTACCTTTTAACAGCGTAACTTGCATAGTTTTACCTCTACTTTCTCAATCATTCAAGCGCTCCCCCAGCTAAAGGGATACGTTATCAATTAATCTTGCGCCCTGGGTAAACATCGCACCCAGCACAGTAATTTCTAAATCATCGTTGGCGGCAGGTTCAAGTGTTTTACTATTGCAAATAGAAACGTAATCAGGCTTAAAGCCCGCTGCTCTGATTTGCTCTCTTGCCTCGTCTTCCAACCGTAAAAAATCCCGCTCGCCTTCCAGAATCTGCTGTTTTGCCCAGTTAAGTGAACGGTTCAGCTGGCTCGCTCTAGGCCTTTCCTGATCGGTAATAAAGCTGTTGCGCGAACTCATCGCCAAGCCGTCGGCCTCGCGAACGATCTCACCGGCAACAACCCTGACAGGAATACACAGATCCTCGACCATGCGGCGTATTATAGCCAACTGCTGGTAGTCCTTAACACCAAATATCGCGATATCAGGCTGAACAATATTAAACAATTTGCTCACCACCGTAGTGACGCCTTCAAAATGGCCGGGGCGACTGGCGCCGCAGAGTACACCAGCCATAGAGGGCACAATCACCCGCGTCTGCTCGTCCATGCCGTTGGGATAAATTTCGTTCTCTTCCGGGCAGAATAGGTATCTGCAACCGATATCCCGCAACTTGTGGCTGTCACGCTCAAGAGTACGGGGGTATTTATCCCAATCTTCATTGAGCCCAAACTGCAGCCGATTGACGAAAATACTCACCACTACTACATCACACAAACCCTGCGCCTGCTTAACCAGCGCCAGATGAGCATCATGTAAATTACCCATGGTTGGCACAAAGCCCACGGTTTTACCCTGTTCGCGAGCAGCATCTAAAGCTTTGCGTACGCTATCGATGTGGTGAAAGATTTCCATAATCAAAAGTCTGGTGATGATCAACGGGCCGCGATAATACCGCTGCGGCGTCACAGCGACAAGCTTGACGGCCTTTAAATAGTCGCAGGCCCAGTCGCGCGAAGCAAAACCCCACCTGAAATTGTTATTGCTGCGAATAATACCCCGCAGCAAGGTTGTCGAAGCGCGTATATTTGCCGACAAAGGCTGCCCGACTGGTGCCGACCTCACCATTACGCTGCTTACCCACGATCAGCTCGGCCACCCCCTTATCGTTACTTTCCTCGTTGTAATACTCATCGCGGTAGATAAACAGAATAACGTCGGCGTCCTGCTCGATGGCTCCGGATTCACGCAAATCCGAGTTCATGGGGCGCTTGTTGGGCCGCTGCTCTACACCTCGATTTAGCTGCGAAAGAGCGATAACAGGGCAGCTGTATTCCTTCGCCAGCGCCTTCATGGAGCGTGAAATCTCCGAGATTTCCTGGGTCCGCCCTTCAGTGAAACCTCCGATCTGCATCAACTGCAGGTAGTCGATCATAATCAGACCGGGATCACCATGCTCTCGGACGACGCGGCGAGTACGCGCACGCACTTCCGCCGGCGACAGGCCAGAGGTATCATCGATAAACAGCTTTTTGTCTTTTAACTTGCGAAAAGCTGCCTCCAGCTTGGGGAGATCTTCATCACTGAGCTTACCGTTGCGCAAAGCACCCTGATCGATACGCCCCACTGAGGAGAGCATCCGCATAATCAAGGCGTCGGCGGGCATTTCCAAGCTGAACACCAGCACCGGTTTTTCCTGGGTAAACATGGCCGCTTCCACAAAATTGAGGGCCAGCGCCGTTTTCCCCATGGAAGGGCGAGCCGCAAGAATAATCAGTTCGCCATTTTGCCAGCCGGAGGTGCGCTCGTTCAACTCGTCCAAACCCGTGGATAGTCCAGTGATATCAGAATCAGAATTAAACAATTCATCGATTTTAATCGCTGTTTTTTTCAGCAGCGCATTAACATCTTCAAAGCCACCCTCTTTCGGGCGCTCTTCGGCGATCTGCATCACCTTGCGCTCGGCCAGCTGCAGCAGATCATCGGATTCCAAACCGGCCGGGTTATAACTGGCACGACTGATTTCAGTTGCTGCAGAAATCAGCTGCCGCAGAGTGGACCGCTCTCGCACAATACGCGCGTAGGCCACCACGTTAGCACTACTGGGAACATTGGTTGCCAGGTCGGTGAGATACTCAAAACCACCGCACATTTCCAACTCATCGTTTTGAGTCAAAAATTCAGATAGGGTAATCACATCGATGGGCTGATCTTTTTCCGTCAGCTGTACCATCGCATGATAAATCT
Organism: Teredinibacter haidensis; assembly: GCF_014211975.1. Taxonomy (NCBI): domain Bacteria; kingdom Pseudomonadati; phylum Pseudomonadota; class Gammaproteobacteria; order Cellvibrionales; family Cellvibrionaceae; genus Teredinibacter; species Teredinibacter haidensis. The sequence continues at coordinate 4,802,504 of NZ_CP060084.1, read as the reverse complement.
TGCGGTGGCTCGACTTGTAAAAATCCGTTTCCTGCAGGCTCTCACCCACGCCGTCAAAGTTGGTGGCGTCCTGCATCAAGCCACCCAGCACCGATTGCTCTGCTTCTAGGGAATGGGGCAGCTGAGCGCCCTCCTGCAGGTTAGCGGAGAGAGTCGCGGCAGAGCCCTCTGGCTCAGAGAGCAATTGAGATTCAAGTTCAGACATTGACAACAAAAACCGTAAAATGACGTAAACGCAAAAAGGCGTAGCCAAGCACCGGATGCTTCCAGCCTCGAACTACGCCTATTACTTTATCTTGTTACCGATCAGGACTCCAGAACGAGAGCCCGAGTGCGCTATTACTCGGCAGTGACAACTAACTTAACGGTATGAGTAACGTCAACATACAGCTGAATATCAACGTCGTACTCACCCACTTCGCGCAGAGTACCCTGAGGCAGCTTCACTTCGGCCTTGGAAACCGCAACGCCACTTGCCGTGATTGTATCAGCGATATCGCGCACGCCAATGGAACCGAACAGCTTACCTTCATCACCCGCTTTCGCAACGATGCTGAACTCACCTTTTTCAGTCAGTAGCTTAGCGCGGCCTTCAGCAGATGTTTTGCGGTCTGCAGCTGCAGCTTCCAACTCTGCGCGTCGCGCTTCGAATTCAGCTATGTTTTTCCCGGTGGCGGTAATAGCCTTGCCTTGCGGCACCAAGAAGTTACGGCCGTAACCGGCTTTCACACTAACCTTGTCGCCAACGGTACCTAACTTACCTACTTTTTCGAGCAGAATAACTTCCATCTCGCTTTCCTCTAATGTTTATGCAGCAACACTATCGCTGCATTAAATTAATTCTCTTTCTGTAATCGATCCAAACATCGGTGAAGCCAAACACAACCACCAGAAGCACAAACGGCGGAAACAACACCAAGGCGATATAGAGTGCGACCAACGGCCCCGCTCCCCACTTCAACTTGGCTACCAGCCAATGACATAAGCACAACCCGGCGACCAGTAACGGCATAATCACCAGCATCTGCCAATAGAAGTAATCTTCCCCCTTCCATTCGCAGTAGGCAAAGCCCAACAAACAGGCTACCGCCAGTGCAACAGTCAATCGTAGCTGATGCATTTCCTGCTTCAACCCACCAGGGTTATAAAGCATGGCCTGCCACCAGCGGGCAAGTAAAATGCCCATCAGTGCATACACGGCAATTGAAAATGCCATTGCACCAATCACGATCTGCGCGGATAACTCGCTTACAATCGCTTTCAACTGTTCGCGTGTTTCCTGTGGCTGAGCATCCAACAAGGTCTGATATGCGGAGATTAACCCTTCTGAAGGGCTATCAACGGTGGCCGAAGCCAACAGTGAAACCAGCATACTCAGCGCCACAATGGCAGCCAAAGCGGCGGACCAAGACACGGTATAACGCAGCACATTGGCTACGCAGCAGGCAACAAAAATAGCGCCAACGCTAAGATATACCGCAAAGGAACCAACGCCTTCTATCGCAAATACAACTGCAATAGCGATAATGACCCAAACGGTCACAAAGGTGCCTTCCTGCCAACCTTTTCTCAACGTTACCAAGCCAATGGCTGATGGCGTTAAGAGTGCTAATAGGGGAATAATGCTCCCCACCAGGGCTACTACTATCGCCTGGAAGCGCCCGCGTATAACAAACTCAGCAAGCGTGCGCATCATGGCTGAAACCCTATTGTTTGTTCAATTACTCGTGTGAATCAGTGTATGGCAACAAGGCCAGGAAGCGGGCACGCTTAACAGCGGTAGCCAGCTGACGCTGATACTTGGCCTTGGTTCCGGTAATCCGGCTAGGTACTATCTTGCCAGTTTCGGAAACGTAAGCTTTTAACGTATCCAGGTCTTTATAGTCGATCTGCTTCACGCCTTCGGCAGTGAAACGACAAAATTTACGACGACGGAAAAAACGAGCCATGATTATTCCTCCTCACCAGTAGCTTCTTTGGAAGAATCGTCTTCTGCAGGAGCTTCTTCAGTTGTTTCGGCTTCAGCTTCTACAGTAGCAGCGGCTTCAGCAGCACGACGCTCAGCGCGGTTTTTGCGCTCGCGGTTTTCTTTCTCAATTTTCTGGATAGGAGACTCTTCAGTCACAGCTTCGTCGCAACGAATAACCATATTGCGCAAAACAGCGTCGTTGTAACGGAAGTTGGTAGTAAGCTCTTCAAGGGCCTCATCGGTGCATTCAACGTTCATCAAAACGTAGTGCGCTTTGTGAATTTTGTTGATGGAGTAGGCCAGCTGACGGCGACCCCAGTCTTCGAGACGATGTACGCTGCCACCGCTATCTTTAACGGTTGCAGTGTAGCGCTCGATCATACCGGGCACCTGTTCGCTCTGGTCAGGGTGGACCAGGAACACAATTTCGTAATGACGCATTATCGCTCCTTACGGGTTAGTAGCTTCCTGCGCGAGCAGTGAAACAAGGAGTATCGCCTGCAGCGCTTCAAAAGCGGCCGCGAAGCGGGTTTAGGGCGGCGGATTGTACGAGGGGCAAGGCCAATTTGCAAGCGAATTGGCGGGGCGCAGGGGGAACGGGTGCCGGAGTACTCGCTTTGCGACCTACTGAGAAGCACCACTCCACCGAGTTTCCGCCAGCGCAGCACTCCCAAAGAAGCACTACGCGCTTCTTTGTCTCACGACCTCAAACAAAACTACCCCTGTCGCCACAGATACATTTAAACTTGAGACACTACCTGCCATCGGTATTTTTACAAGATCATCACAGATTTCTTTCGTCAACCGGCGCATACCCTCGCCTTCGGCCCCCATCACAATCACACGCGGACCTGTAAGGTTAGTGTGGTAGATATCGGCTTTGGCTTCACCTGCCGCACCCGCCACCCAGAGCCCCTTCTCCTGCATGTTTTTCAAGGCGCGAGCAAGGTTAGTGACAACTACCAACGGCACGGTTTCGGCCGCACCACTAGCCACTTTTCTAGCCGCCTCATTCAGACTGGCAGAATTATCCTTGGGAACAACCACCGCATGCACACCCGCCGCATCGGCCGAGCGCATACAGGCACCGAGATTGTGAGGGTCGGTTACGCCGTCTAATACCAGTATTAAAGGATCCGTTTCGGTATTGTCGATCAAATCCAGCAGATCTTTTTCATCGTATTGCTTACCCGGCTGCGCCAACGCGACTACCCCCTGGTGACTGCCATTACACAAGTCATCCAGCTCACGCTTATCCACAAAGCGGGGTTTGATCTGGTAATTTTGTGCGGCAGCCAGCAACTTTTTAACGCGCTGATCTTGGCGATCCTTTACGACCAACAGCTCACAAATGCGCTGAGGTGCGCTCGTCAACAACGATTGTACGGCGTGTATGCCGAATATGGTTTCGGTTTTCATAGAGTGGTATCTGTCTTATTTTTTCGTGGTTTTTTTGTGTTTTACCTGTGCTCCCTTGGGAGCTTTTTTCGATGAGGAGTCCACTCGCTTTGCGTGCTTTTTCCCAGAGCTTTTCTTCCTTTTTTTGGCTTTTGGTTCGGTTGTGCCCGGCGCCGCTTTGACGGCCCCATCTACTTTAGCTTTGCTTGTTTTGACTTCACCTGCCTTGGCTTTACCCGCATCCACATTAACTTTAGACCGTTTTCGTGGCACTCTCCCACCGGCTTTACGCATCAGCTCCTGCTCGTATTCACCAGCAAGATTTTTGGCTTCAGACGAGACTTTGGTCTTTTTCTTTACTCGCGGCTTGGCTTCGTTTAATTCGAAATCGATTTTGCGCTCATCCAGATCCACGCGCACCACCTGCACTTTTAACTCATCCCCCAACCGGAAGGCCTTGCGCGTGCGTTCACCGACGAGCCGATGATGGGTTGCATCGAACTGGTAGTAATCCTGAGGCAGACCAGTAATATGCACCAACCCTTCAATAAAGATGTCCTTTAGCTCGACAAACAAACCAAAGGCCGTAACTGCACTCACCACGCCTTCGAATATTTCGCCTACCCGGTCCTTTAAAAATTCGCACTTTAACCAACTCACTACGTCGCGCGTCGCATCGTCAGCGCGGCGCTCTGTTAGGGAGCATTGTTCACCAAACACTGCCATATCGGCGATGGTGTAGGGGTAAATATCCTTTGCACTTAGAGCTTGGGCTCCAGGGTGCCGTTTAACCCGGGAGGTTTCCTGCTGCGAACGAATAACCTTGCGAATTGCGCGGTGAATCAACAGATCAGGATACCGACGAATGGGCGAAGTAAAATGCGTATAAGCCGCGTAAGCCAAACCAAAATGGCCGTTATTTTGTGGCTGGTACACCGCTTGATTCATGCTGCGCAACAATACGGTTTGGATAACGTGCTGATCTGGCCGTCCCTCTATGACCTCCATTACCGTTTGATAATCCTGTGGTGTCACCTTTTCCGACCAGGGCATACTCAACCCCAGCTCTGCCAGATAAGCGTATACACGCTCGATTTTTTCTGCCTTGGGGGATTCATGTACACGATAGAGGCTTGGAACCTCCAGCGCTTCTAAAAATCGAGCGGTACACACGTTGGCGGCGAGCATGCACTCTTCGATCACTTTGTGTGCATCATTGCGCTCAGTGGGTACGATACGCTGAATCTTTCGCTCACTGTCAAACAGAATACGAGTCTCTGTGGTTTCGAAATCGATAGCGCCCCGTTCTTCGCGGGCTTTACGCAGCACATTGTAAAGCGCGTAGAGCTCATCTAGCTGAGGTAAAAGCTCGTGATACTGCTTACGAGCACCACTTTTCGGACTGCCCTGATCTTCCAACACCTGCCCCACCTGCGTATAGGTCAGTCGCGCATGGGAGTGCATAACCGCTTCGTAAAACTGATAGCCGCTGATGCGCCCACTGGCGCTGATCGTCATCTCACAGACCATGCACAAGCGGTCAATTTTTGGGTTTAGCGAACACAACCCATTTGAAAGTACCTCCGGCAACATAGGAACGACAAAATCGGGGAAATAGACCGAATTACCACGCTGCTGTGCCTCTCGATCCAGAGCCGAACCAGGCTGCACATAGTGAGAAACATCGGCAATTGCCACATATAGCCGCCAGCCGCCGGAACGTTTGGTTTCGCAGTAAACCGCGTCATCAAAGTCTCGGGCATCCTCACCATCTATAGTGACAAAGGGCAGCTTACGCAAATCAATACGGTTAACTTTATCGGCCTCGGCCACCTCTGCCGTGTAATCCTGCACCTGCTGCTCAACGTCTGCAGGCCACACATGGGGAATACCGTGGGAGCGAATGGCAACATCAATTTCCATTCCTGGGGCCAGATGGTCCCCCAATACCTCAGCGATATGGCCTGTAGCCATCTGGTGACGGTCCGGCTGCGCAACAATATTGACCGTGACAATTTGCCCCGGCAGGGCACCCGCAGTTTTATCCGGCGGCACCAGAACGTCTCGCCCAATACGAGGGTTGTCTGGCCTCACATAGCTAATGCCATGCTCGTTAGCCGCAAAGCGGCCAACAATCTGCTGGGTGTTTCGTGCCAGCACTTCAACGATGGCGCCTTCCACACGACCTTTGTAGCCCTCGGGACCGGGCCGAGCCAGTACCTCGTCACCATCAAATACCTTGCGCATCTCGCGGTTGCTGAGATAGATATCCTGCGAGCCATCGGCAGGGATCACGAAACCGAAGCCATCCCGATGCCCCTGCACCCGACCACGCACCAGCGCCATCTTATCTACGCGACCATAGGCGCCTTTGCGATTCGACATCACCTGCCCATCTCGCTCCATCGCAATTAAACGGCGACGCAGAGCCTCAATTTGGTCATCACTGTCCATTGCCATAGCCTTGCACAAGGCACGGTGCCTCATCGGCCCCGGCGCTTTGTCCAGTAGATCCAGGATAAATTCACGACTGGGAATGGGGTTGTCATATTTTGCCGCTTCACGCTTAGCGTGAGGGTCTTGGTGAGGAGAGCGTTTTTTTTGGGTCAAGGGAGAATCCATGAAGGGAAGGAAGGGTTATAAGTTGCAATATAGCAAATCCTTGGGTGCTACATAAGCCACGAAAGGTAAAATTGCCCCAGACAGATTGACAACTTTCGCCAACGACTTTATAGTGCGCGCCCTGCTTGGCGGTTACCGCTGGGCAGCGATGCCCAGGTGGTGAAATTGGTAGACACGCTAGCTTCAGGTGCTAGTGGCCTTTGGGCCGTGGAAGTTCAAGTCTTCTCCTGGGCACCATATTTAAAAAGCCAGCCTCTTATGAGGCTGGCTTTTTTATTTCCCGCTGATAAGAAAACCACCTCTTAATCGCTCCCAGCACCCAGATCTCTCGCGATACTTGTACATCCTGCGCATCGCCCTGGGGGCCATACAGCGAAAAAACCGGCTCTCTTCATTTTCACTCTTCCCCTCTCAACCAATTCGTAGTCTGTTACTGTAACCCCCCAAACTCTGCTGTCAAATTATCTCCACAACGTCCGACCCAAACCGCTCCCTTAAACAATCAGTTACATTCGTAATAAATTTTTACATTTCAACACTCGATCCAGCATTAACAACCATTTACCATCGGCAAAGTAACCGACAACTAACTAAAAATAAGGAAATACACAATGTTACGATACAAAGAGCTGTACAAAGCTCTGGCTTTTACCGCTTCGCTTGCGATAAGCAATTCTTTCTCCGCCGACTTTTCAATTGGCGCATCAGTTGGTGTTAGCCAACCACAAAACTCAAACTATGAAAACGGATCCTTTGGAAGCCTTTCTGCAGGCTACCAAACGAATGCAATTCAACTTCAGATCGGTTACATGTACCTCGGCGAATTTGACCTAAAAAATGACGACCCGAACGCGAGCATCGAATCTCGCGGCCCATTTTTAGAGATAGCCAAAATATTTAAGTTCGAAACATTTCATCTAGAGCCGACTATTGGGCTAGCACAGATAAAATCCAAAGCTAATTTAAGTGGCTTTCAGGTAGGCGAAAACGAAGACACCGCCCCATTTTTAAAGCTCAGAGTCGTTAAAGAATTAACCGATGGAATTGCCCTTCAAAGCAGCATGACCTATTTCAACGATATAAGTGGGAGTGACGTCGCCGCCATAGATGTTGGCCTACGTTTTAGCTTTAATTAAAGGACTTAAAATGAAACAGTTTCTGCAGAACATTAAAAACAAAAGCGCTTTGACCCTAGCGTTAGGCGTAATGTTATCCGCCTGTAGTGGCGATGACGGCGATATAATCGTGTCTTCGACCAATATTCCTACCAGCGAAATTTACGCCACCATCGACATATATAGCGACGGCAGCGATAGAGCTTATGCTAGCGTCCAACTAACAAAAGAGAGCCCTCCAGCAGAAGGCCGTAGTGGCGACGAGTATGTACGCCTGGATAATGGAAACCAACTTTGGATAACAACAGGAGATATCATCGACGATATTGAACTCGATGGTGATTTATTTTCCGACCTCGTTAACTTAAGTAAAGCCCAGGAATTATTTGAGGGGGAAGAGCGCGGCTTTACGATATACCCCTTTTTCTTTTTTTGGAGTTTTTTGCACGCCACGCAAATTCACTACAACGGCGACCTAAGCAATACCGCGGAAGGCTCCACTTACACTGTTTCACTTTTTAGAGGCGATTTTATCGATGCAAAAAACTCGCACGTACAAATGCCTTCGAGCTTTATAATTAGCGCACCACTGCCGATCGATACCTTTAGTCGAGCCGACGACAATATTCAGGTTGTGTGGCAACCTTCAGAACCCGGCGTCACCATTGAGGCCTCCATTGACACCAGTTGCGCAGGGGGCAAAACCGGTAATTATGCAACCGACATTGGCAGTGACGATGGCGTAATTGAAATCCCGGCGGGAATGCTGCAGGAAGCGCAGTTGACCGGAACCTGCAATACATCACTGACCTTAGCAAAACGTATAGTCGGCCGGTTGGATTCAAATTTCACCGGTGGCTTTATATCCGCGAACCAGGTCCGAACAGTATCCTTTCTCACAACCGATTGACGGCTAGAAGAAGTCAGATATTGGCATTCGCCACCGTCAAATGAATAGGGCCCGCGCAGCCGCTCTGACAACCACTCCAAGCGGAAACACACCCGTTAACCCGAGCCTTTGGGGTGATACTCAGAGGCTTAAAACAAACCACCAAACTAAATAGGATTGATATAACCCTAGGCACCAAGGTAGATAGCTAATTCAGACATCATGTGCCCAGTAAACCAACTACAAACGAAACGACATCTTGAACACCGGCTAAAAAGCAAGCCAGCAATTAACCGGCCAACCAAAGCCAAGGAACATACAAAACGAACCAAACGAATAGCCGCAATTATTTAGACCCAAAGGTTAAACAAGCCGCACACAAACGTTTTGCTGTATAGGAAAGCTGGCGGGCCCGAATTGATTGTAAACCGCCACATCGGCAGCATCACGACCATAACCAATAGCCACATAACCGCCTTTTTTTGATTCCTGGGTAGCATCAAACGTATACCAACGATCGGCAACATAGGCTTCGAACCATGCATGTAATTCCATCGGCTCAAGCCCATATAGATAACCTACCACCATACGGGCAGGGATACTTAGGCTTCGGCACAGAGCAATACCCAAATGAGATAAGTCTCTGCACACGCCTTCTTTCTGCTGATTGACCTCAATAGCGGACAAGGATGAAAAGCTACTTCCTGGCTGATAACGAATCGTTGTATGCAGCCAGCGTTCAATTTCTGCTACCTGATCATAACCGGGTTGTTGATTTGCAGCTATGTCTGAGGCAATGTCCCCAAAACGATCAGACTCACAATAACGGCTGGGCAGCAAATATTTCAGCACATGGTCTGGCAAGCTCTGAATGTCAACAAAGGAGCCACCGGGTTTCTGATCGATACTGTCGGCGGTCATAATTCGGGCAGAGGTAGATAAGGAGAAATCACCCTGCGGGGCAACCAATCGCTGACAAAGATTGCCATAGTCATCGGTAAATTCAAAAGCTGGCACACTGGGGTAAAGCATATACTCCTCACTGGCAATCCATTGCTGTGCACCACTCCTTGGCCGAAGCATTAAAATAAATGGCGTAGGAGAATCGATAAAAAACTTTAAGTCACAACTTGTCTGCAACCACATACTGGTGCAACCCCGCTCAACTAAGGCCTAATTTAAAGCCGTCACCCAAACATTAACAACCATATCCGCTCCTGGCGGCCCATGAAAAGACCCAGCAATAGGTGGTACAGATTCAGGTAATCTAGCTACGGCTACCGCAATATGTTCGCCCCCGACAATATTGCCAATGGTTGGGTCAAAGCCCTTCCAGCCCGCACCGGGAATAAACACCTCTGCCCAGGCATGGGTAGCACCAGACTGACCAGATTGCATAGTCGCGGCATCGCAATAACTGTAGCCACTGACAAATCGCGCCGCAAATCCCAAGCTCCGGGCAGCAGCCATAAAGAGACAAGCGGCATCCCGGCAAGAACCCGAGCCAAGAGACAAGGTTTGCTCTGCACTTTGCACACCTTCTTCTTCACGTCTTCGGTATGTCAAAAACTGGTAAATGCGTTGGTTTAATCGAAGCAACAAAGCAAAGGTTTGAATTTTATCACCAGCCTGCCAGATGCTATCAACCCAAGCGGTTAACACATTTGTTTCTGGACTATTAGCTGGGTTCATGTACGGTGACAACAGCACCTTCTCTTCATTGTTGTAGCTGAAAGGATAATCGACAGCGTAATCAGCAACGAGAAAGTCGTGCGGCGCCTGATCGCTTTGCTGGATAATGATTTCACTTTTGATGATCAAGTGTTGTGCGCTGCCATTAAAGGTGGCTGTAGCAACCGAACTCCCTTCCACATCTCGATGCCAACGCAGTGTTGCCAACGGAGAAATATCTAACGCCGAACTTTCTATGCGTAACTCGTGACCTTCTCTTGGTCGTAATCGCAAAGTATGCGGCTGCAACTGCACCGGCCCATAAAAGTTATAATGGGTCTCATGTAGGATCTTGTAGCGTTTCATTTAAAATTCGCCAACTTAACCGCCGACTGTTTCACATAATCCTCGGCGTTCACGATAAGGTTCATTACAAGACCAACCATCCCCCATCGAATCAATATGGGCATTGGCCGGAATAATAATGGCTGAACAGAACGTAACCTTCTTTTCAAAACCCCTCACACAGCGCCAATCATTGCCTTCGTCATTTATATATGCGTTTTCCGGCAGGACAATCTTGATACACCTATCTTTAGTTTCTCGATAACCACGATCACATTGCCAGTTTTCCCCACGGCGATCAAGGAAAGCATTCTCTGGGATATTCAGAGCAATACAGTCACCATTATTTTCCTGATAGCCTCTCAAGCATTCCCAACCCTTATCATCCGGCGCCCCCGTTGCATAAGCATTGACTGGAATGACGACTTCCTTGCAGCTGCTACCGACATTTTTATAGCCTTTCTCGCAATCCCAGCCTAAACCGTAGCTTGACTCATTTAAAACAGCATGTTCAGGCACATCTACCTTAATGCATTGGATTTGAGTTTCTCTAAATTTGTTTTGGTTTGGCTTATAACCTCTCTCGCACTTCCAACCCAAACCATATTTAGCGTCAAGCAAATAAGCATTGAGTGGCACACGCACAGCTTTGCAGACATCATTACTCTTCAAAAAACCTCGGCTGCATTTCCAATCTGACCCAAATGAATCCAAATACGCATTTTCCGGTACTTTTATGACAGAACAGCCACTGTTGATTTTTCTAAATCCTCTCTCGCAATCCCAGCCACTTCCATACGTTTGTTTATAGGCATTTTGGGGTAGTTCTTTATAAGCATCACCTTGTGCCCATAGGTTGCCTGAGATTAATATAAAAAGTGTCGCTATCGTTGCAATTGAGATCAAATATTTTTTTAAAGATAATGTCATTCCTGAGCCCTTTCTTGTTGTAAAAAACATCCATCTATGTGTTTACCTGAACATAGCTAGGATCTAACGGGACTTCTTGCCGGCTTGTAAAAATCTTCGAGACAAAGGGAGAGGTCATTGCACGAATCAGTGCGCTGTAATTGAGCTGGAATGTCACTTCTTCACCAACAAGCAGATCACCGATAACAGGTTCAACAACAAGGTGGTCACTACTGGCACCCAGAATCTCAATCCCCGCAGGGGCTTGCAGTCCAGAGGGATCAATATCCTGTACGCCAATGGCCAAGATGGCTTGCCTCACGATACCACGGTCAGCAACCGCTTTAGTCTCGCCAAAGGCAGACTGCGCAGTATCTCCTGTAGGCTGTGATGGCTTGAGCTTTGATTCAATAACTTCTGCAACAAGCGTAATAGCATTGGAGTACAAGCCATCAATCCGTTGGCGTTGAAGTGGCTCGCAACCCAGTAATATTGCCTCACCTAAACGCAGATTATTAATTCGCCCTGTGACTGACTCAGTGTCATTCAATGCCCATTGAATATTGGCCGAATTGCCACCCGACACCACGTCCAAGGTCAAATCAAACGTCGTCTCAATAAGCTCTGCAAGCTCAGATAGCATAGCCATATTGCCAGCGTCAGGAGAAATGCCGCTACGGCAAGCGAGATTAGTCCCGATACCTTTGAGCAAAATATTCGGCAGGCTAAGCACCTCACGCACTGTGTCTATTAAATCATCGGGCATAATGCCTTCGCGCAGGTCGCCTAACTCAACCATTAATAATATTTGGTGGGTAAGCCCTTGCTTACGGGCTTCAACAGAAAGTTTTTTTATCACGTCGATTTCAGTATTGCAGCTCATATCTGCATACATAACAACTTGCGCTACCTGGCTGAGCATCGGCGAACGAATCAGTATTATCGTCGCCTGTTTTATCAATGCGTCATTCCCACCAAGACGCATGGCTTTTATATTTTCAATACGCGAATCACCCAGTGCAATCACCCCCGCCCGCAACAGCGTATTCGCCATCTCGACTGAGCCGAGAGCCGCCTTGGTTACCCCCGCGACTGAAATACCGTGTTCAGCGAATCGCATAACCAATTCACGTGCGTTGTGGTAAATTTTATCAAGATCTATTTCCAGCCTGGGCGCAGCCATTAGGCTGACGTCGGCAGATTCACCTGAAGATTCGGGAAGGCAGCAACAACCATGTCTACTAGATATTTGGGTGAGCGCGTTAAGGCATCAGTAACCGGAATACCCAGCTCCTGCTCGTACTGAACAATAGCGGCGCTCACATCGGTATCTGCCATGTTTTCGTGGTTAATGGTCAAACCAATAACCTGGGTGTCGGCGAAAGTTTCAATCAAATTAATTTCTGATGCAGGCGAAGGTATTGACATATGCGCAAAGTCGCAACGATGATCCCGCGCCGGCGCGTGCTGCAAGACCACGCCATTCGCGCAGCTACCACGAAGAATAAAAGCCGAGGAAGAAAAGGCTGGATGGCTTAAAGCGCCTTGCCCTTCAATAATAATCACTTCGGGTTTTTCATTTTCAAAGGCTTCAACAATGGTTGCCTCTAACTCACCCGCACAGAATTGAGATGGGATCGCATCTAGCGCAACACCATAGCGCGCACCCTGAATTAACCCTGTCTGCCCTGTTCCAATCATTACGGCTTTTATACCATGATCATTAAGTGCTTGAGTCAAGACTGTCGCTGTTGTGCGTTTCCCAATGGCACAGTCAGTGCCAAGCACTGCAATACGAGGGCAACTCACCTCGGCTATACGACCACTAAACATGCGCAAATTCTTTTTGGCGCGTGGCTTTCGTATATCTAGTATTTTTACCTTATTTTCTGCACACGCAGCTATAAACACCGGATCATCGTTAAGAAATTCATGTAAGCCGTTCACGACATTCATACCATGACTCATCGCCTCAAGTATCAAGCTGCGCTCGTGAATAGATAACATACCGCTGGACGGGGCCATGCCAAAAATAAAGTAATCCGGTACAACGCCCGCCAGTGCTACTGCATCAGCGAGATCACGACAAATAGGAATATCATTGGTTTTATTATCAAGAACCATACCAGCATCAAGGCCGGATTTTTCGCTATCGATAACAGAAAGGATTTTATACCTCTCCGAATGACGAACAAGCCCGTTGGCGGTTTTGCCGTCAATCGCAGCGAAATTTCCTTCACAATATACAATGGCGGTGGCGGTTCGCTGATTGACGTGTAATGGTTTCAACGGCAAACCCGCCGCCATGTCATTTTTAAGAATAATCGGTCGTTTGACGACAGGTAAACTGCAAGGTTTTGCAGGCATAATTGTTCCTTGAGTGAAAGACTCAGAGGAGGCGACAAGATCGTGCCGACCAGAATTAGCCGAAGGTCAACGAGGAGTCCCGCTAAGTAGAAATACCGCAGGAAAGATATCCCGCTGGCTGGAAGTGATGTAGCACACTAACACACTCATCAGCTAACTGATATGACTTAGAGTTTCTTGCCGCTTTTGATGCCTGCTAAAACCTACATTTAAAGTGATCCCTTTAAATTGATTCTGTCATTACTTTTTGCTTTTTTTGCAGCCTTCTTTTCCTTCTGATTCATCAATGGTTTCTTTTTTGCTTCCTTAGTGCTTTTTCTTTCTTTGCTCATAATTTTCTCCACTTACTGACTGTAGGATCCCCTAATTTTTATTCATACCTTTAAGGAACTTGAAAAGATCGCTGTCTGTGGACAGAACAATGGTGGTGTTTTCGCCGATGATGGCGGGATAAGAAGCCATAGTGCGTGTAAATTCGTAGAACTCAACTGCCTGGGGGCTTTGATTGTAAGCACTGGCATAAATTTCTGTTGCCTTGGCATCTGCCAGACCACGTATTTCTTCTACCTGGCGATAGGCTTCGGATTGGATTTTATTGAGGTCACGTACCCGATTACCCCGTATTCTCGCCGCTTCGCCATTACCTTCAGACAAAAACCGTTCGGCGATCTGTCTGCGCTCGCTGATCATTCTGTCATAAATTTTTGGCCGTACACTTTCGTTGTAGTTGATGCGTTTAAAGCGAATATCCAACAGTTCAATGCCGAACACACCCACTTTCTCAGCCGCCGCCGAAAATATTTCCTGTTCAACCAACTTGCGGCCTTTTTCAATGGGCACTAGCTCACCAACATTAATGCCCTGCTCCGTCGATGGCAAAACAACATCACCAAGAGCAGTGTCAAGCAAAGGTACACGATCTTTAGTGGTGCGAATAATTTCAATTAATTCGTGTTTGGCCACGGCATTTCGAGTCTCACTGCCCAAGATATCATCCAGCCTTGATTGCGCACTACGCTCATCACGCAGGCGTAGAAAATATTGTAGCGGGTCAACAATTCTCCAACGGGCAAATAAATCGACAGAAATATAAAGCTTATCTTTGGTAGGCATGTCCGAAGGAGCACCATCCCATTCCAGCACGCGCTTATCGATGGGATTAACTTCTTGCACAAAAGGAATTTTGAATTTCAGACCTGCCGAAGTGACAGGCTCACCTACCGGCTTACCAAATTGGGTAATGATGACTTGCTCAACTTCATCAACGGTATAAATTGAACTTCCTAAGACAAACACTCCGGCAATGGCAACAGACAATACTACAAACAATGTTATATTTTTCATTGTTGACGCTCCTTTTTGCCATCAAGGCTAAGCAAGGGCAACAGGCCAGCCCCGGCATTATCCATCAGAACTTTAGAGTCTATATTCGGCATCACATCTTGCATGGTTTCAATATAGATACGACGGCGAGTCACTTCCGGTGCTTTTTGGTATTCAGTAAACAGCGCATTAAAACGCAGGGCATCGCCTTCAGCTTCATTGATACGTTTGAGGCGATAGCCATCCGCTTCACGGATACGCTGATCTTTTTCGCCCTCGGCTAAAGGGATTACTTTGTTATATTCCCGCCGGGCCTCATTAATAAGCTTTTCTTTCGATTGTTGCGCCTGATTAACTTCATTAAATGATTCCTGCACAGGCCTAGGTGGGTTAATGTTTTTTAACTGCACCTGATCGATGCTAATGCCCATTACGTACTTGGTGGATAATTCTTGCATTTTCACCAGAGCTTCAATTTCGATCTCCTGTCGACCAATGGTAATCACTTCGTCAACGGTTCTATCTCCAACCACTTCACGCATTACCGATTCCGATACATAGCGCAGGGTTTCAGCCGGTTCACGAACTTCAAACAAAAATTTAACGGGGTCGGATATACGGTACTGAACCACCCATTCCACTAATGCTGCGTTAAGGTCACCAGTCACCATCTGGGTTTCTCGCCCGCCTTCTCGCGTGCCCTGGCCAGGGTCGCGGGCACCCGGCGTAACAAAACCAAATTCTTGCTTTAATTGCCGCTTAACGGGAACGATAGTCGTATTATCAATACCCAAAGGTAGTCTAAAATGCAGCCCCGGAGGCACCTCTTTGAGATACATACCAAACCGCTGCACCACTGCGACTGAATCACTGGGCACCGTGTAATAAGCAGACCATACACTTACCACTATGAGCAATAATATTGCAGCGGTAAGCAGCCCACCCAAGCTGCGGCCAGAATCTTTTCCCGAACCGCCGCCAAGAAATAAACTTTTCAGCCTGTCAATGGCCTGCTCAATATCGGGGGGGGAGGGAGGTCTTGACCCCCATTGACTGCCAGGATCATCATTTTGGGACGGCATTTGATCGCCTTTTGGTAGGAACAGACAAAATTGACTGTTCCATCCGATATTGGGTTGGATTGCCAATTTACAAGGCAAGAGGGACAGATTGACCTTCCGTAGAACCACCGAGGCATATCCGTAAGACCTACTCGCAATAATAATCCTACGGTTAATTAGACTCTATTGAACTACTAGTTACAATGAGTAAGCATCACAAGTTATTAACTAATGAAATTTAGTCCATATATATATGTAGTTCCACGCGCCTATCTCGAAAAATCTCCGTTTAACATACCCCCTAATTTTTCTAGGAAAAATGTGAATATGGTTAACAATCCAAATTCGCCACTGAGCTTGATACAATAAAAAAATTGGAAAAAACAGCACAGAAATCAATATCCGGAAGTTCATTTTTAGCGGCATACAGATGAGGAGTCTGTTTTGAAAAATCCGGGTTTTCTCCTTTTATATCCCACCCCTCGCAACCGATAGAGGGCAGGTATAAATATTATCTACCTTCAAACCGGTAGGGTTTAATTCGCCGACTACAAAGAAAGCCTGCCTACTCATTGCAGCTAACCAAAGTGTCGTCCAGAGCCTTTTGATGACGACACTCGCAAGCAAGAACAGTCTCCCCCCTTCCCTCGGCGCCGGACGATTGTACTAACAATATGTGAACGGTATGATCAATGGCCCACCGCCCCGCCCATACGGATCACTCTCTTGTTCAACCGTAAAATAATCATCGCCATTGCCGGTTTTCTCCTTGCCACCTATATCGCCTCCCCCTACTACGTCACGTAGCGAATGTTCAACGCGATTAAAAACGACTCGGAACAGGGCATGGGAAACTATATCGACTTTTCCAGCGTGCAATCCTCACTAAAAAGGCAGGTCGACGCCTCCCTCAAAGAACAGTCTAACGACCCCATGGCGAGCATGATGGTTTCAATGATCGAAAACCTTGTTAAGCCGGAAACACTGGCACATCTGATTAAATCTGGAGAAATAACACCAAGAACCAAAGTATCCACCGGCGTTGAGCCAGATATAAATCGCGGTAAAATTCAATCTTGGTACGGATTTTTAGACAGACCGGCACGTTTCAGAATTTCACTTGAATAACTCACACTATTTATGGAGTTTAGATCTGCTCGCTGGCAACTCACCGCCATCGAATTAAAAAATCTAATGGGTAACAACCCTGCACGTACAACCCCGCATAGCAAGAAGGAACAAATAGTGCAGGAAGAACTAGAAGAGATACCCGTTCCGCGGCCGATAGCAATTGCAGACACCACCTTATTGAAGCAGCAGATTTCACAGCTGTTTTTTATTGAGGGCGAATTCGGAAAAGAAGCCAGTATTGTCGGCGACTTCTACTACTTCCCAAACTCTGCGAGTATTCGCCCCCGTGTACGCTGGCTAGCGGCCAGCGACATTGATGGTAACGCCGTACTGGGCGAATTTTCGGATAAAACTAAAGCCGAACGAGAAAAGTTTAACATAGTAAACCAGTATTATTACGGCAGATGGAGCGACGCTGTTCCCCTTACGATTGATACTGGCGTTGCTAATGTTTCCGGTATCTGCACACTATCCGTACCCAGTAAAATTGTTAGCTTTTCTATCCCTTCATCGACTACAGACAAACTACATATCTCAAAAGAGAGCAGCGTAAAAGTTACCGAAATGGCAAATGGCGCTCTTACCATTAGCTACTATTACCCCTTCAGGATGACAGAATTCGAGCCAACGATTCTTATTCATAACTGCAAGAATCAGCAACTAAAAAAAACCGGAAGTTCTAGTCAGACGCAAAAAAAGACAATGGCCATTGATGGGCTAACAGGCGAGTACCGGGAAGTCAGCCGTCAAATATCTGTATCTGGCATGTCTACATCGGCCGACGTTTATTTTTCGGTGCACACAACCGAAATCGAAAGTAAATTTATAGCGAAACGCAAGCCAGAGGTGAGCTTTGGAGAACTAAAAACGCCTATAAAAAGGAGCGGTTTGAAGAGCCGCGTGTAGAGCGCCAGCTTGAGATAGTGGACGAAGAGGAAATACATAGCCAATTAAAACAGGAATTTTTACAAACAATGGATTACCAAAACAAAGTGAAGCAGCCTCTCAAGATTACCTTACCGGCAATAGGAAACACGACGTTTGCCAATATAAACTACAACAAATTAAAAGCCTTTCATAAATCGGTGGAAGTGAATTACAAGCCATCCAGATGGCACAGCCCATTCAACGGATTCAGCACCAGCTTTCTTTCCCCAGAAAAAAATTCTGAGTAATATCTAACAGTTGACGCCATAAACGGGTCTATTCTGATCAAGTACCCCGCAGAGATAGTAACCTTCAGAGTAATACAGGGAGAAACACTAAACGACGTAAGGCTTGCCGTCACCTATCCGAAGGGCAGCGATACCCCCAACTACGCCTTCGTGTGGGACACACGCTCCTCAACGCTTATAACGCTAACGGCAGCCCCCTTCGTTACCTAGACGTACCCTCGTTCTGCGGTGAAGAAAACAAAATTATTTTCTGGGGCGAACCTGTCTACATTGAAGTCAAGGACGTTGAACGATGGCTTGAGCTTGAAATACCCGCGAATAAAACTGAAAAGGACTTGATAATTATAGAGAGCTAGCCTCTAAAACTGGAAAAATATCGCTCTATGCAAGCAAAAACCATAACGAAAATATCGTTATCACCAGCAGAGCTCTTACACAATCATCTGCATATGCTTTTTCTCTGGATTTAAGGTGTCAATACTATTTATACCGGATCGCAGGGTATGCCGAAATATCTCCGGCCCAAAAACATACCGATTGCTCGACTCGAGACCAGTAGCACTCCCATGATTCAAAGTTATTGCTAAATATCCACACCACAAACAAGACGCAACGCCCTTCGTAAATTTTACTCTAATGGATACCGGCCTCTCGGTATTGAGCTAAAAACAACGCTGGAACAACAAAAGCCCTTTAAAAAATGGGCCCGGAGCTTGGTTTGCACGCTATAGCATAAAGCTTTTAGAAAGAGGAACAGGTGGTGTCACTAAAATTCAGGCAAAAAAAACCCCGGCCATTGCCGGGGCTTTGCTAGGTTTTTGTTAGCTTGTATTACTCAGCAGCGGCTTCTTCTGTAGCTTCTTCTTCAGGAGCAACAGGAGTCGTTTCTACAATACCGCCTTTACCGTTTACAATCTCTTCACCGCGAGCAGTTAACGCTTCTGGATCAGCAACGTCGGTGGTCATATCCCAAGCCATTTCTTCCTGGATATTACCAAACCAAGACCACGCCATCCAACCAAATGGAGCACTGCGCTCTTCGAAGCCGAGAATAGTTAATTGAAGATCTTCGGCAACCTGTCCGCCTTCAGCAATATCAACCGTGAGGTTCTCGAAGTGGCTGAGATAGTGGAAGTCGATTTGATCGATAACCACTTCTTCTTTTTCAACCGGAACCATACCTTCAATAGTGAAGTACTCCATTAACACTGGGTCGGTAGTACCCAAGCTAGAGCCTTCTTCCGCAGCGATATCAAAACCAAAATGTTGAGGTGTTCCGTCGCGGGCAAATTCCGCAGGAAACTCGACATCAACACTGATATCTTTCCACTCGCCAGGAACGAAATCATCTTGCGATAATTCAATAGCGGTAAAGTGGTTGGACCAGTCTTTATCTTGAAGGAAGACCTGGAAAATGTAATTGACACCGGCAAAGCTCGCGGGAACCTGTATCCGCGTTTTAATGGTTAAAGGCTCGGACGCAAGGTCGAGATTCTCTTCTTTATCCCAGTTGGACTTCTGGACGTTAATACGGGCACTGCCAGCATCATTCACAGACATTTCCAAGTTGCCGTTATTCGCGGTAACCGTGGATGAATCGCCCCAACTAAAGCCAGCAAAACCCTGTGCATCGACATCAAAACTACCGTCAAACTGCACACCCAACTCAAAGTCATTGGTTGCAATTGTACTGAAGGTCAGATCGTCTAACAGGATTGCATCTGTAGAGTCAGTGATGGATACACCATCAGCAATACCTAAGCTACCTATCACAAGACCAACCATATCACTACCGGCGGGGAACGTGGCTCTAACCGAAACATCAGTCCACTCACCATAGGTAAAGTTGGCTCCACCAAGGCCTGATGATTCTACCCAGTCACCTTCATTATTGAAGAACTTGAAGTAGAGCCAAGAGCCTTCATACGCTGTGGGCATCAATACGCGTGCGCTAATCTCAATCTCTGTACTGAAATCGACAGAATCGCCAATGCCATTGAGCTGTAGATTCACGTCACCGCTTCCAGGTGCACGAGCTATCGCAACCGCTCCGTCCTGATGACTAACTACGGTCTCGCTCCCACCAGTTACCCAACCGCCTACATCAGCTTCGTAGTCTTGGCTAAACATCTCGATTGCGCCAGAACCTTCGACAACTTTCAGGTTATCAATCTGGATGGCACCACCAACGTCAACAGGCTTACCGTTAGCAACAATTTCAACACCGATCTTAGTTACCGCTGCTATATCGAAGCCTTCGTCAGCCCAACCGAAAGAGGAAGCATTTTTAACGGAATGCTTGTAAGTATTCCAAACACCTTTTTCAAAAGCCCATGCACCTTTCCAGACGAGGTTTGCGTAGCTGTCATTAACATCGCGCAGATAGACCTGAAAACCCATGCTGCCATCGTCGATATAAGCATCATCTACTTTGATATCGAAGAAAATGTCTGAGTTGGCAACGCTAATGGCTTGCTCAAAGGGAATGGCAACGCCCACTTTGTCGGCATCACTAAGCCAATCAATAGACAGGTCGGCAGCGTAGTCACCCGCGGCCGTAGCCATCAGTTCTTTGTGGCGAACAGGTGATTCACCCACGCCAGAACCACCAAACTCACTCATAACGACAGGAATATCCTGCTCTGTCATTAGAGCCATCGCTTCAGCAGCTTTAGCGCCAGTTTTCCATTGGCTGCCGTAACCATGAACAGACAGAATGAGGTTATCTTTCTCATCCGCTGCCATCAGTTCCAGAGCACGACCACTTACAAAAGCAAAGTAGTCTGCGCCACAACCAGGAGCACTGACAACGATAGGCACATTAAAACCCGCATTACGCATTTGGCGAATAGCTGTTTTGTAGCTGTCAATATAACTTCTATAGCCGCTGCTGTAGCCGTTAAAGATTTCTTTAGGGCCCCAACCGCTGGCGAGGTTAATCATAATGAACGGCTGATAACGATCTTGCGCCAGAATATCCCGCCATTCACCCAACCAGACATCAGTTATAGCATCGTTGAAGGCTTGTTCATTATCGTCACAGGCCAAAGTTTCATCCCAAAGCGTCAACTCGGCTACCATGCCGTGTTCAGCAATCTGGATAATAGCGGCTTCCAGGTTGGCAGGGTTTGTATCGGCCTGCAACTGCAAACGAACCACATTGGAGCCGGTTGCCGCAATGGCTGCGACCCCATCAATATTGTCGAGAAGGTTATTGCCAAACGGCAGGTTAGCGCCACGTAGCAAGATAGGAGCACCATTGGCCAAAACAATGTTGGTGCCATCGGTTGTTATTACCGGGGCATTTTCGGAGGGACGTGCGGCTGTTGGATCCTCGGTAACAACCTCTGGAGTGAGTTTATAGTCATCACTGTCTGACGTGCCGAGCATACTACCACCGCCACAGCTTTGCAGAATAACTGCACTAGAAAGCAGGGCTAAAATTTTAAATTTATTTTTCATAGAAAACTCCACAAATTCGGTTTTTTGCCTCTGGAGTTGTAGGGCTCTAGAGGCTACCAGGCATTAGTTAGAAGGAAATGTTCACACCAGCGGTATAACGTGTTTCCTGCACCCATAAGGAATGATACTGGTCTTCAAACTGCGCATAACTCTTACGGCTTTCTTCCGTGAGGTTAGTAGCGTTAAAGAACACATTCAGGTTATCCAGAATACCGACATCACTAACTACATCGTAACTAGCCGAGAAATCGAGATAGCCGGCGGGTTCCAGCCAATTGCCTAAGTTCATTACCGTTTCGTTTGAATTTACGCCAACACGACCCAGGTACTCTTCGCTACGCCAGTTGTAGGCTAAACGGAGGTTTAAGCCCGCGCGGTCATACCAAAGAATAAGGTTGGATTGGTGCGCTGAGTTGGATACCAGCGGGAATTCGTCACCTTCAATATCTTCAACACCGGACTCACTCTTAGAGTAGGTGTAGTTAAATTCAACACCGGTAGAGTTCAAGAATTCAACGGGGATAAAAGAAAACGGCTGCTTATATCCGAATTCAATACCCATTAGATCGGAAGCGCCCACATTGCGGGTTGTCCAGATATTGGCGAGGTTGTTGCGGTCAATACCGTCCATATCGGCAAAGTGACGTGGCTCCTGATAATCCTCAACAGCGGTGTCTACCTGAATCATAAACAGGCCAAGACCTAAAATGGCGTTTTCAGCAAAGTACCATTCAGCAGAGGAGTTGAATACCGTTGCAGTCCAAGGCTCGATGTCTGGCTGACCACGGTCATCACCACCACCAACACAACCAACATCATCCTGCACTTCCTGACCCGTGGTAGGGTTCAAGACCATTACAGCGTCACCATTGGCATCGGTTTTAGGACAGCGCGACAGCCATACCGACATACTGGAACCAACGTTCTGCAGATCGTTTCGAGTCATGGCTTTACTTGCGCCAAAACGTAGAACCAAATCGTCTGTAGGGAACAGATTCAAGTTAAACGAAGGTAGAATTTCCTGAGAACTGTTTTCGTGACGCTCAGTGGTGTAGACGTAAGCAATTTTCTGCCAGTCGTCGTAACCGATAGAGTTGAAGGAATCGAGAACAGTTGGTACCACACTCTTGTCCACTTTACGGTCAGTTTGCACCACTTGTAGACCCACGTTACCACTGTAAGGAATACCGAACAGACCGTCTGATTCGTTACCGAAATTCAGTTGGCCGTAAACACTGACGGAAGCCTCTTCAACACTGTAGGTGTAGCCAGGGTCATTTACCGTGCGGGCACCAGGATACAAGCGATTCATAAACTCGTAGGGGTTATCCCACGCGGCGGGGTCCAGTGATGCTACGCCAGCCTCAAAACCTTTAATCGGGCCAAAGTCGGTGAAGGGCATGGTATCGGCGGCAGAAAAGCCGTTATCTTCCAAGCCGCCCACGTCGATGAGGCTGGAGTTGGTTTCCTCAAAATTAAACTTCAACCAATTGGGATATTGCTGCCAAGCCAGGTTGCCAGGCAGCAGTTGGTAGCGCTTATCGGCTGGTACTCGTGGATCTTCCCAGTCGGTGTAACGGCCAGTGGGGGCTACATAGAAGAACCTGTTGTGGTCAGCGGTACGAACGCCGTAGCGAACACCACCTTCAACAGAATCGATAATATCGTGTTCAAAGCTAAACTTAATATCGCCGCGTAGGGCACTTAGGGTTGCTTCCGTATTCTCGCCATCGGCGAATCCCTGATACTGCTTGAGCAAGTTGGCATCGGAAAGGTCGTCGCTGTAGATAAACTCAGGGTACTCACCCCGGTAGTCAACGGTTACATGGTAGCCAGCTACAGGGTCTTTACCGTCAATGTCATCTTCGTCAACCCATAGCCACGCGGGCGTTCCCTGTTGGAAGGTTGCATTCCGGTATTGCCTTTCGGCTTCGCCGTGAATGGCACGTACGCTAGCTTCAATATTGTCGTTATTGGTGTAATTTAGCTCAATATTACTGTTAATAGCCGCGGTTTTTTCTACCTGGTTGTACGAGGTCGTTTGGAAATCTGCGGCCCAAACATCGGCAACCAGTAGAGTGTGGAGTTCGCGTGTTTGAGTGTCGCCGTTACTGTCGACATAGGTGATAGGCGCCCCTGGACCAACAATTGAACCGGCTTGCAAGGTGTCGTACAACTCGGTAGCGGTCAAAGCATTTTCACCATTAACCGATTGAGCATCAGGCGTTTCTGCGGCATTGAAGCCCGCTCTCACACCACGGTCATACTTGTCCATTTCGGTATAGAAAACGTCGCCACGAACGCTCCAGTTCTCGTTAAAGTAATACTTCGCACTTACCGACCCACCAACTCGAGCACGATCAACAAAACTACTGGACGCTCCATATTGGCTGGGAACCAGGTACCAATCGTTGAGCAAGTCGCCATCGCCATCAAGATCCAGCGGATCACCAGGCACGCGGGTGTCTTCATCGATAAATGCGAGATTGGTTTGCTCATACATTGAGTAGTTAGCAGCGTATGAATCCGAGGTATACAGGCTGGCAACAACAGCAAAGTTATCATCGTTGTCGTAACCCGCAATAGCGGCTACGCTGTAATCAGGGTCGCGCGTGTCAGTAGAGCCATCGCTTTGAGCGACGTCCATTGAGCGTGAGCCCATACCACCTTCAACGCGCAAACGGCCGGTAAAGCCGGCTTCAAGGTCAGATGGATTCAGGGTTTTAAGATCTACAACACCGGAGATTCCCCCGGCCAGTGTGCTGGCGGATTGTGACTTATACACATCCACGCCGCTAATCATATTGGCAGGCACATCGGAATAATTGGCACCAACACCCGTAATGGACATTGGGCTGAGGAACTGCTCTCCGTTCAACATCGTCAGCACCTGAGGCATACCACGAATATTCAGAGAAGTACCCTCACCGGCCTCTCGAGTGATTTGCACACCGGTTACACGTTGAAGCGAATCAGTAATAGTTGTATCTGGCAACTTACCTATATCTTCCGCAACGATCGAATCGACAACGTTTACATTGTCTCGTTTAAGATCGATGGCTTTCGCCTGGGATGCGCGAACACCAGTAACGATAACTTCTTCCTCTAGGAAGAAATCAGCATCGTCTGCTGCATCTTCTTGCGCGTAGAGTTGCGCACTGGAAAGTGCGCAACTTACAGCAAGCGCTATCGCCTTCTTTCTAAAAATGACACCACTGGGTTTGGTCATAGTTGAGCTTCCTCATGTTGTTATTTTGTAAATCGCCTGATCCAAACTTTTTGAGATCTGAAATCGATTAGATAAACATCTGATAGCCAGCCTTCTCCGTGAGATACATCAACCCGCTATATATAAGATATAGCAGGCCACTCGGTGCCGTGCTCGTATCGCATAACGTCCGATTACAATGCAGGTTAGTCCACATCTGGCCCCTTACAAACACATTGTTTATTGTTATAAACAGGCCACCCTTAGGCTACAGGTTGCCACGATTGTAACCGATTACACCGGTCGTTTACTAGCCTTTAATGGCACTGAATGCGTTGAATCAAATTTCGCTTTCTGGGTGACATTTTAGTAGCTTCGGAGGGGCTCGGCGCCTTTTCTGTAGCCAAAGAAAAGCTTAGCAGCTTTCAAGGAGCTTACATCTCAAATCGATCATAAGCCCCTGATAGCGCGCCAAAAAAACACTCGAAATGACGAATATTTGGAATTGTGCAGAGGAAGCAAGGTCGAGAACTCACCTGTTAGCGAAAGTCACGGCCAAAATGTGCCCTCTCAAGGCCGAACCTCTTACCTCGAAGAAAATGGCGAAACACCGACAGTGTTCAGTCGGACGGAATACACATTGTTCATACTGGTGATAAATAGTTGATTTAATGCTTTCCCAAAAAACGCCAAATTTGTTGGGCGTTGATCTAGCGCAAACCGGCCCAGGTAACGCCCCTCTCGATCAAACACCTGCACACCGTTATTCGTTGCAACATAAACATTGCCATCGACATCCTCAGCCATACCATCTGGCATAGCACTATCTATATCGTCAAGATTAAAGCGCGCAAAGCTCTTTTTGTCTGCAAGCTGCCCAGGCCCTACAACGCGATAGCGCCGAAACTCATCCGTCCCCATATCGACAACGTAAAGAAAACGCCCATTTTGCGAAAGTAGAACACCGTTGGGCTTATCCATATCGTTAATTAGAAGACGAGCGTCGCCATCTGCATTTACGTAGTAAACACCGTTGACTGGCTGCTTTCGGTGTAGCGTTTCGTTCCAGACAGGATCAGAGAAGTAAACGCCCCCGCTTTTATCTAACACCAAGTCATTTGGATGGTTAAAAGGCTTGCCTTCGTACTCGCCCGAAACGGTGACGACCTTACCCGTTTCGTTATTCAAGCGAACAATCCTGCCCGCACTCTGCTCGCAAACCCAAAGCAAACCGTCGGGAGAAAACCGCAGACCATTCGCATTTTGCGTATTCTCACGCACCAACTCAAAGGTGCCATGGACAATGTTGTAGCGATGAATTCGACTTTTATAAATTTCAGTAAAGTAGACAAAGTTACCGCCATCCCAGGTCGGGCCCTCGGTAAGCTGGTAGGGTTCAGCGTTCAACTGAGCAGGCTCTACCCCCTGCAGCAAAAGGGTGCCGTCCAAAGTATGGAGAGCTTTGCTTCCACAACCCGTCAAGAAAGCCAGCGTGACGGCAAAAATAAAAAATTTCATATTAAAGCACCCCTACAATCAAAAGCACAAGCAAGAACCCCCATGGTATGCACATAGAATATCACGCACGACTCGTTCCCACGCTCCAGAGAGGCAACGCAACCGGGGCGATGTACAGTGATATATAAATTCCCACCGAGAACAGCTGGAGCTAGTCAATTTATACCAGCGCAAAAACTGACTGCACCGGGAATTATCCCCGACAAAACCGAACAGCTTGTCATTGAAAGACGCCTACTCCTGTTATCGCTTTTGCGCGCCCCATATGCAAGCAAACCCACAACAAACGCCCCGTAATGGCGCAACAATAACCCTATTTTTTGCTTCAACTCGCCGCGACGCCGTATAAACCCGTCTGGCACTAGAATTGCTGTACCTCTGGCACACGAGGATTCAATGACACTACGTTGTTGAGGTTCCCGATTAACAATAGACAGCTAGGGTTCCGATCACCCGCAAGGTGATGACTGGTCCGAGAGCTATCGACCTTCCCTGCAAGGGCGCCCGGTATCAGATAGAACGGGGCGTTTGACTTTCGAAGGTTACACGGCGGGATAAAAGCCCGGGAGGTTATTAGCAATGTGGAATCATTGCGTCCTCTTTTTTCGTGTGACCCTAGGAGGTTAATCATGTCTATCAAAACAGTAACCCGTATTTTTCTTAGCTTTTCTCTCGCCTTTCTTTTTTCCTGTTCTGAAAAACCCGCTAGCCCCGAAACAACGTCTTCTACACTCACGGCAACGGCTGAAGCCGCAAAATTTAAAGTCTGCTGGTCTATTTATGTAGGATGGATGCCCTGGGATTTTGGCGCCCAAGAAGGCATCGTAAAAAAATGGGCCGACAAGTACGGCATCAAAATTGAAGTCACCCAAATTAACGACTATATCGAATCCATTAACCAGTACACAGCGGGTGAATACGACGGCTGTACCATGACAAATATGGATGCGCTAACCATACCTGCGGCGGGCGGAGTCGATACAACGGCATTAATTGTCGGCGACTTTTCCAACGGCAATGACGGTGTGGTACTTAAAAACAAAACCAGCCTCGAAGATATAAAAGGCCAAACCGTTAACCTAGTTGAACTCAGCGTATCTCACTATTTACTTGCACGCGGTTTAGAGTCGGTAGATCTTTCTGAAAAAGATGTAAGCGTAGTCAATATTTCCGATGCCGATATGGTTGCCGCCTACTCCACCGACGATGTTACTTCGGTAGTCACGTGGAACCCACTGCTTAGCGAAATCACTGCCTCCCCCAACGCCAATAAAGTTTACGACTCATCCAACATTCCCGGCGAAATTATCGACCTTATGGTAGTCAACACCAAAACACTGGCAGAAAACCCCGCACTTGGTAAAGCGCTGGTCGGAGCCTGGTATGAAATCATGGCGACTATGAGCGCGAAAACCGAAGACGGCGCTGCTGCTCGCACCTTCATGGGCACCGCCTCAGGTACAGACCTCGCCGGATATGACGCACAGCTCGCATCCACAAACATGTTTTATCAACCCGCTGATGCCGTTGCCTTTGTTAACAGCGAACAATTAAAAACCACCATGAAGTACGTTGCCGAATTTTCACATGCCCACGGACTACTCGGAGAAGGCGCCACCGACGCAAGCTTTATCGGTATCGAAACGCCCACGGGTATTTATGGCGACCCAGAAAATGTGAAGCTTCGTTTCGCGCCTGCCTACATGAAAATGGCACAAGACGGAACGCTTTAAGCGATAACCAACCCCAAAAAAAGCCACTGTTTCTGCGAATAGTATAAAGGCCCCCAACGGCATGAAAAAACTTATCAATCGACATCCATCGCGCCCGGTTCGCCGTCTTCTGGGGCTTCTTCCATTCGTGTTACTGCTACTGGTTTACCTCAGTGCTTCCAACGCACGCCTGGCTGAAAACCCCAACGACAAGTTACTGCCTGCGTTTAGTAGTTTTGCCGAAGCCATTGATCGCATGGCATTTCAACCCAACAAGCGATCAGGGGATTATTTACTCTGGAAAGACACCGCGAGCAGCTTGCGCCGCCTTGCCACCGGCGTTGCGATTAGTGCCGGTTTCGCCCTACTACTGGGTGTTTTGATGGGTGCCATTCCTTTTGTTCGCGCAAAACTTTCACCGCTGGTTACGGCCATTTCTCTGGTGCCGCCGATGGCGATGCTGCCCATTCTATTTATTATTTTTGGCCTGGGTGAAACGTCTAAGGTGGTATTAATTGTAATTGGTATTACGCCCTTTATGACCCGAGATATGCTACAGCGGGTTCAGGAAATTCCGGCAGAGCAGGTTATTAAAGCGCAAACCCTCGGCGCCAACACCTGGCAGATTATCTTGCGCGTTATTCTGCCACAGGTCATGCCACGCTTAATTTCAGCAGTGCGACTTTCGCTGGGTTCCGCTTGGCTATTTTTGATTGCGGCAGAAGCCGTAGCCGCAACCGACGGCTTGGGTTACCGCATTTTTCTCGTGCGTCGTTACCTGTCCATGGATGTGATATTACCCTACGTCGTATGGATTACCCTGCTCGCCTTTGTTATCGATTACCTATTGAAGTCGCTTTCTTTCTACCTATACCCCTGGTTTCACCGCCAGACAAGTAACGGGGAATCCTAAGCGCTATGTCTTATTTACATATTAAAAATCTGTGGAAAGAATTCGACGACCAAATTGTGCTTGAACAGCTAAACCTTACCGTTGAAAAAGGAGAGTTTGTTACCATCGTCGGCGCCTCTGGATGTGGCAAAACAACCTTCCTAAAAATGCTACTGGGTACGGAAACACCCAGCCGAGGCAGCATTTTATTGGATCAACACCCTATACCTGCCGAACCCAATGAAGAGCGCGGCATTGTATTTCAGCGTTACTCGGTATTCCCGCATTTAACCGTGCTACAAAATGTATTGCTGGCGAAAGAATTAGAAAGCAGCCCAATACTGGCGAAATTATTCGGCTCCGCCAAACGAAAAGCGCTGACAGAAGCGCGGCAAATGATCGCTGCCGTAGGGCTGGAACCTGCCACAGACAAATACCCCCATGAACTTTCTGGCGGTATGCAACAACGGCTTGCGCTGGCCCAATCGCTGATAAAAAAACCGCGTATTCTGCTGCTCGACGAACCCTTTGGTGCTCTCGACCCGGGTATCCGCGCAGATATGCACAAGCTGGTATTAACACTATGGCGAGAACATCAACTCACCATTTTCATGATCACTCACGACATAAAAGAAGGCTTTTCTCTGGGTACGCGCTTACTGGTCTTCGATAAAGACCGCTACGACCCGCAAGCACCAAACGCTTTCGGTGCACAAATCACCTACGATCTTCCCGTTGGAGAGATAAACCCTCAGCACTACAACGAAATAGACAAAACGCTCGTTCACGCGAACAAAAACGTTGCTCAAACGCTAGCAAAGGAGCACTAAATGTCCGACACACTCTATTCCTACATCTTGCCCCCCGCGAGTCACTGGTCCCTTAAAATACGCAAGGGGCTTACGCTTAAGCTTACCGATATTGACGGCGGTGCAAACCTAGGCATGATGTTTTACAACCCGGAAAACCTGCTGGAACGCTATAACGCACCAGACACATTAAAATGCCAACACACCTTCAAGCTTACCAAAGGCAACTGCCTCTATTCCGATATGGGCAGAATTTTCTGCTCAATCGTGGAGGATTCCCACGGTTGGCACGAATCGGTTTGCGGAAACTCCAGTAGAACACATGTGGAAAAAAAGTGGGGCGGCCTAAATTACCAAGAAGCCAATAACGATTGGCAACAAAATGGTTTTGACGCGTTCCTGGTCGAACTTACGAAATACGGCCTAAACGAAAGAGACATGGGCGCGAACCTGAATTTTTTTAGTAAAGTTGAAGCAGATTCCAACGGCGCCCTTAGCCTAGCGAATAATTCATCCGCGCCTGGAGCAACTGTTTCGCTGCGCTTTGAAATGGATACGCTAATCGTTATGCACTCTTGCCCTCACCCACTTAACGCACAAAAAGAGTACCCGCGAAAACCAATATTATGTGAGCTTTTTGAATCTTCTCCCGTTACCACAGACGACTACTGCAAAAATTTCAGGCCCGAAAACGACCGAGGTTTCGAAAACAATCGCCTTTACCATTTGGGTCTTGCGGGAGAATCACAATGATCAAAGAGAGCCCCTTAAACGCAGCCGACGCTATAGACTCCATCGTTATTCCGGCTGGCGACTACCTGCTGAAAAAAATAAGCCAAGGCCAAACCCTCCGCATTACCGATACCGAAGGGAACCAAGCGGCCGATACACTTTTCTATAACGTTGATAATATCGCCGAGCGCTATAGCGCTATGGATACCATTCGCGAGCAGGGCAATGTGTATCTTTCTGCGGGATCCCTCCTGCTATCCAATCTCGGCAACCCCATGCTGGAAATTACCGCCGACACCTGTGGACGCCACGACACATTAGGCGGCGCCTGCGCAACCGAAAGCAATACCGTGCGCTACGATCTCGACAAACGCTGTATGCACGCCTGTCGCGATAGCTGGATGCTGGCCATTGCAGAAAATAGCGAGCTGGGCTTATCCAAGCGCGACATCACCCACAATATTAATTTTTTTATGAACGTTCCCATCACTCCAGACGGCGGTCTAACGTTCGAAGATGGTATTTCCGCACCGGGAAAATACGTTGAGATGCAGGCGCGTATGGATATCTTTATTTTGATATCCAACTGTCCACAGCTAAATAACCCCTGCAATGGCTATAACCCAACACCAGTAGAACTGAGCATTTGGAATTAGATGTTTTTAGCTTTTGTTATAACGCTTTAGCACCAGCCAAACACCCAACAGCGTCACCCGGACGACCGGATTAAAACGTTTTATAAACGCAGGACGACCTGCATAAACATGAGTGAACTGGATCATGTTTAGCAAAGTACTTATCGCCAATAGAGGCGCAATTGCTAGCCGAATTATTCGCAGCTTAAAAAAGATGGGCATTCAATCCGTGGCCGTTTATAGCGAAGCGGATGCACACTCACTTCACGTAAGCCAAGCCGACCAAGCCTTTAGCCTTGGCCACGGCGCTGCCAGTGACACCTACCTTAACACCGCCAAAATTTTCGAAATTATTCAATCGGCAGGTGTCGACGCGGTGCATCCCGGTTACGGTTTTTTAAGTGAAAACCCGGAATTTGTTGCCCATTGCGCGAAAAGGGGTGTTACCTTTATTGGCCCTACACCAGAACATATGAACGCTTTTGGGCTTAAGCACAAAGCCCGTCACCTCGCCGAAACCAACAACGTACCACTGCTACCGGGGAGCCAGCTATTGGCATCGGTAGACCAAGCCGTAGCGACCGCAACAACCATTGGTTTTCCTATAATACTGAAAAGTACCGCCGGCGGCGGTGGCATAGGAATGCAGGTCTGCCGAAACGAAATCGAACTGAGCCAAAGTTTCGATTCGGTTAAGCGCCTGAGTGCAAATAACTTTTCCAACGATGGTGTTTTCGTCGAAAAATATATTGAATTCGCCCGACACATTGAAGTTCAAGTCTTTGGCGACGGTAAAGGTAATGCCGTTGCTTTCGGTGAAAGAGATTGCTCTACGCAACGCCGCCACCAGAAAGTGATCGAAGAAACTCCCGCCCCGAATATTCCCGATGCTATTCGAAACCAGCTCCATGCCACCGCAACGCAGCTATTAGCCGCCGTCAATTATGTTAATGCCGGTACGGTCGAATATATATACGACCAAAGCAACGATCAATTCTACTTTCTGGAAGTCAATACCCGCCTGCAAGTTGAGCACGGCGTTACCGAAGAAATTTTTGGCGTTGATCTGGTGGAGTGGATGGTAAAGCAAGCCGCCGGAGAACTGGGCAATATTCAAACCCTACGCGCGCAACTTACACCCAAAGGTCACGCCATTCAGGCACGTATTTACGCCGAAAACCCTCATAAAGATTTCCAGCCTTGCGCGGGCCTGCTATCGCAGGTAGCGTTTCCGGCAACCAGCAATAAACTACGTATTGACCACTGGATAGAAACCGGTATTGATGTATCGCCGTTCTTTGATCCCATGCTAGCCAAAGTTATTTGCACGGCTAGCTCTCGGGAGCAAACGATAGCCGATTTAACCCAAGCACTTTCCCACATCACCCTGCAAGGTATAGAAACAAACCTCACCTATGTATCGGCACTGTTAAACACCGACGTTTTTGAAAAAGGTGAAATCTATACTCGCTACCTGGACAGCTTTACCTTCAGCCCGGCAACCATTGATGTGCTTTCTGCTGGCACCATGACAACAATTCAAGACTACCCAGGCCGCACGGGTTATTGGGATGTTGGCGTTCCGCCTTCAGGGCCGTTTGACGCCTATGCGTTCCAATTAGGTAATCGTGCGCTTGGCAATGCCGGCGAAGCAGCGGGCCTGGAAATTACGCTCCACGGCCCTACCCTCGTATTTAATAAAGCTTGCGACTTTATTTTGACCGGCGCCGAATTTTCGACAAGCCTCGATAATCAAGCCATTGAATTTTACACCCGCTACCAAGCCAAAGCCGGACAAACGCTGAAAATCACCAAACCCCTTAGTGCTGGAGCCCGATGCTATCTTCTTATTGCGGGTGGCATTGATGGTAATCATTATCTCGGTTCCCGATCGACCTTTACGCTCGGCAATTTTGGTGGCTTCAGCGGAAGAAGCTTGCGTACGGGCGACGTACTTCATCTCGCCGAAGCGAAAACTATCGCCGCCATCACAGCCAATATCCAAGCGTTTCGGCCGCAACTTTCCGGCACTATTTCCCTGCACGTAATATACGGCCCGCACGGCGCACCCGATTTTTTTACCCCCGCCGATATGGAAATGTTCTTTTCCACCGACTGGGAAATTCATTACAACTCCAGTAGAACCGGCATTCGCCTGATCGGACCAAAACCCCAATGGGCACGTAAATCCGGCGGTGAAGCGGGGATGCACCCATCCAATATTCACGATAATGCCTATGCGGTAGGCACTGTCGATTTTACCGGTGATATGCCTGTTATTCTCGGCCCCGACGGCCCCTCACTGGGCGGCTTCGTTTGCCCAGCCACCGTCATTCAGGCAGACCTCTGGAAGCTAGGGCAATTAAAAGCCGGTGACAAAGTTCGCTTTATCCCGGTCTCGCTTGAATCGGCAGGCGAATTAGAATCCGCGCAAAAGAACATTATTAAAACACTCGACGTTAACGCATCTCTGCCGTTGATAAAGCCCGTAGATATTCAACAGTCCAGCCCCGTGTTGCATAGAATTTCCGAGGAGGAAAACGGTGTTGAAGTGTGTTACCGGGCCGCCGGAGATAAATACCTGCTGGTCGAGTACGGCCCCCAACAGCTCGATATCGCCCTGCGCTTTCGCGTTCATGCACTGATGCTAAACCTACAAAAACTGGCTCAGCCCGAAATACTCGAACTCACCCCCGGCATACGCTCTCTGCAAATACGTTATGACAGTTTGCGCATGTCGGCGCTTACACTGATTTCACTGCTGGTCAGAGAAGAAAGCAAATTCGAAAACCTCGAGCAGCAAACGGTGCCTTCGCGCATTGTTCACATCCCGCTAAGCTGGGATGACGACGCCTGCAAACAAGCGGTCGTTAAATATATGCAGTCTGTGCGCAAGGATGCCCCCTGGTGCCCGGACAATATCGAATTTATTCGCCGCATTAATGGCTTGGACAGTATTAAAGACGTTAAAAAAATTGTCTTCGACGCAACGTACGTTGTTATGGGCTTGGGCGATGTTTACCTGGGCGCGCCGGTGGCCACACCGCTGGACCCCCGCCATCGCCTAGTCACCACAAAATACAATCCAGCCCGTACCTGGACCGCCGAAAACTCCGTGGGCATTGGCGGTGCTTACCTTTGTGTTTACGGGATGGAAGGGCCCGGCGGTTACCAGTTTATTGGCCGCACACTGCAAATGTGGAACAAAATCCGTCAAACCACCGAATTTGAAAAACCGTGGCTGCTGCGCTTTTTTGATCAAATTCGTTTCTATGAGGTAAGCGCGGCTGAATTACTGGAAATTCGTGAAAAATTTCCACGAGGGCAGTACCCACTTAATATTGAACAGACGGAATTCAACCTTAAGGAATACCAGGAATCGCTACAACAACACGATAAAGAAATCAGCTCTTTCGTAACCAAACGAGAGTCTGCATATGAACAGGAACTGGCCCACTGGAACGCCAGCGGCCTAATGACTTTCGAACACAAAATGGCAGACAAAGCCAATGACGATAACAATGTGATCGAGGAAAACTGCTCGGCTATCGAATCCCACGTTGCCGGAAGCATTTGGCAGTGGCAGGTAGCCGAAGGAGATAAGGTCAGCGAAGGTCAAACCTTATGTATTTTAGAATCAATGAAAATGGAAATCGACGTTGTCGCTCCAAGTGCGGGCATAGTCAAAACGATTATGCGACAACAAGGCGATCAAATCACCGCAGGGCAGATTATGGGAGTGATACAACATGCTTAGCCTGAAAAAAATTGATTTAACCATCAGCGGCCTTTTAAACCATTACCGCGCAGGTGATTTCAAGCCCGAACAATTGCTGCAAGCATTGCGAAAAGCCGCCGATGATGAAACCGATAATCCCATTTGGATTCACCGTCTTTCAAACGCGGAGTTACAGCCCTATATTGATCGCTTAAACCAGTACACTGCACACGAACTGCCCCTGTACGGTATTCCCTTTGCCGTTAAAGATAATATCGATTTGGCTCAGGTTCCCACCACAGCCGCATGCCCAGATTTTAGCTATACGCCCAGCGAATCGGCCACGGTGGTAGCGCGTCTTATTGAAGCTGGCGCTATTCCTGTGGGTAAAACCAATATGGATCAATTCGCTACTGGGCTCGTTGGCGTTCGATCACCAAAACCTTGGGGCCCCTGTAAAAACGCGTTTGACCCCACGATAATTTCCGGGGGCTCCAGCTCTGGCTCAGCCATCGCCCTGGCCAAGGGCTTCGTTAGTTTTTCTCTGGGCACCGATACTGCTGGCTCGGGACGTGTTCCCGCATCGCTCAACAACCTTGTCGGACTAAAGCCGAGCCGAGGTCTGATAAGTACTCATGGTGTCGTCCCGGCGTGTCGCTCACTGGATTGCGTGAGCATTTTTTCCCTGAACGGTGACGATGCCAATACCGTATTTGATGCGGCGGTGAGTTTCGACAGCAACGATCCCTTCAGTCGCGAAAACATATATTCAAATGGTTCCCGCTACTACCAAAAAACAGAGGCTAAACGTAAGCTCGGTATTCCCTCAACAAAAAGCCTGGAATTTTTTGGCAATGTCGAAGGCCAGCAGTTATTTCACGAATTTATTGCTAAGCAACTTCCCGATACCATTGAACTTGTCGATATCGATATCACACCATTTCTACAAGCGGCTAAACTGCTTTATGGTGGCCCGTGGGTGGCCGAACGCTATATTGCCACCCACGAACTTTTTCATCGCAAGCCCGATGCCCTGTTACCCGTTATCCAAACAATTATTGGCGAAGGACAAAAGCCCACCGCCAGTGACGCGTTTCAAGCCAGCTATGAATTACAAAAATTTAGACAGCAAGCGCTTGTTGAGTTACAGAAAGTTGATGCCATTATCACCCCCACCAACCCCAACTATTTTCCCATAGAAGCCGTTGAAAACGATCCCATTGCGCTCAACTCGCAGCTTGGCTTTTACACCAATTTTATGAACCTGCTGGACTGCGCCGCAATTGCGATTCCCACAGGTTTTTACCAAAATGGTGTTGGCTTCGGCGTTACACTTTTTCATCAGGCGTTCACCGACAAAGTATTATTGTCCATGGCTGCAAGCCTTCAAAACCACCTAAAATTACCGCTCGGTGCTTTTTCTGGCGAATTTCGTGACCAGGGAAACTCACAGAAACAAACACCCTACCGAGCAATCGATATCGTCGTCTGCGGTGCACATATGGAAGGCCTAGCGCTTAATTGGCAACTTACCGAACGCGGCGCACAACTTAAAGAACGCACCAAAACATCCGCAAACTATCGCTTTTACGCCCTGTCTGGCGGCCCGCCTATTCGACCCGCACTGGTACGCGACAGCCGCAGCAATGCGTGTATCGACGTCGAAATATGGCGTATACCCGCGAGCGAATTAGGCTCATTTATTGCCGAAATACCCAGCCCATTGGGTATTGGAAAAGTGGAAATGGAAGATGGCCGATGGCTAAGTGGCTTTATTTGCGATGACTGGGGTTTGAGCGGGGCGGAAGAGATTACACAACACAGCGCATGGCGGGCATATCTACTAAATGGGACGCCCAATAAGTAGCATGAGCATTGCCCTGGTAGCTCAACCACGACCTTTCTGGCGCGTGTAACACCCTACAACGTGCCGGTGCGACCGAGACACCGCGCGCGGGGAGCCGGATGGAGGCTTCCTGTAGTAAAATGACCCACCCGTGCAGGTGATGGCCACCGTTCGATAGCACGACGTATCGATTCCCTGACATAAAGCTCGCCGAGTTTGCGGGCAGCTCTCGAGAGATTAAATGTATCCAGCCATGAATGGCTGATACTCACCACCCAGTTTGAATCTAGACTCATAGGTTTGGCACCGACTTCTTGCTATTTGATGAACATGAGCGTGTACCAGAGAACGATTTAGCCTTGAAGCTAGAAGCGGTTAACCAGATGCCAGAAGATGAACAGATGGTGATTCGGGAAGTACTGGAGAGCCTGATTATTAAGTATCAATCACGGCGCTGGGATAGCGGAAGAAGAACAAGCGGCTAAATGTAAAAAGCCCTAGCTGAAGCTAGGGCTTACGGTGGGTATCTCGATTATTTCTAAGCTACTAAAGCAGGTGGAACTGATTAGCCAGTTACCCAAATCTAAACAGAAGTTTGTAATGGATATGCTCGACACCGTTATCCAGCAAGCGGCGCCTTAAAGACAGCCCAGCAATTAAACTAGGCTTCTGGTGGGGACTCGATAAATAAACCCCCTTTAATTTAAGCCCCCGCTGATGCTAGGGCTTACGGTGGGTGTCTCGATTATTTCTATGACTTCAACTTAAATTGAAGTCACGGGATTATTTTGTTTGACAGTTCAGGGAGGTCCATATATGTCTTGTTTAGTCGTGTCCTAATTTTTTTAAATAGCCTGCTATATAAGGTTCAGATTGTTTACTAACTTTTAAATCTAACGCTTGCTTTAGTTTCAAAGCAAGAATATTTTTACTTACATCCCCCAAATCGAAAAAATTAGGATTACCATCTAATAGGCTCAACATTCCCACTGTGACTTTTGCAGCGGCCGTCCTAACACCGACTCGACTGTCACAGAGCAATGAAACAGCCAAGCGAAACAAATCAGAGCTTCTATCCGGCATACCTTTACATACCATATCAAACATCACCATAAGCGCATTCGACATTTGATTCTCGCTTTCACATGAAGATTCGAATAGATCTAGCAGCGCACAGAAACCTTTCTCTCCATATCGTATAAACTCAACATTTAAATCTCTCGGATGAGACTTTCCTTTAAGTTGATGTACTAAATGTGACAGTTCATCTTTCATGGGTTCACCTTAATCTACGCTGAGAAATCACCCCGGCCTTCAGCGCACCATTAAATATCTGCATCTGACCATCAGTAGGAATTACTCTCTCATTCCCTGATCCTCCGGGAATATCCACGAAAGGAACACCCCAATAACTTCCAATCAACCCTCGGTAAGTGATAGCCGCATCAGCAATTGCTTGAGGAATAGTAAACTCAATAACCGTCACATTACTTGAACTATTCAACCCCGCTCGAGTAGCCCCAAATACACGAGCTGATACGAAATCTTCCGCAAAAAATACTGGAGCAGACCTAAATCCATGTATAACAATTTTCGAGGCTATATTTGAACTCGTACCATGATATAAAATCTCTGGATCTTCAGGGTCCTCCCCTTCAGTTTCAACCGCCATTTCGAAAAGAGCCAAACCGGAGGCCCCCATCGCCGCAAGTGCAAACAAACCTATTTGCTTTGAGCTTAATGTAGCACCAGCAGCATAAATAGCATCATTCGCAGCAGCTCCTCCGACTATCGTCTTGAGATTTGGTCGCGCGAGATTCCCTAGAATACTTCGAACAGACCCGCCTCCAGCCATACTTAAAAAAGAATTACCGCTAGGGTCAATATTAATCACTGGGTTTGCCCCCCCATACAAATACTTGTGAAGCGTAACTGGATCAGAGTTATTACCCATCCACGTATCCATTTGCGTAATTCAACCATATTCATAGCCTACGGGGAGCCACTGAGTATCAGTTTCCCCATCAGAGCACCTAGTATAAGTCTGAATGCTATTTATCAACTCTTCTGTAATAGTTGACAGGTACACAATAAATTCATTAAAAGTATTCTCTATTTTTACAAACTCAAATCCATCATGTACAAACTCATAGATAGCTCCACACTCTAAGCTATCTACTCGATATAAATAGTAATTACTGGAATTGGGGATTTCACCAAATACTATTGCGTTTTTAGCCCAATCAGGAATCAAGCCTTCATATTCACTGACACTTAAACCATCAAACCAACTCATCAACTCACCCTTCAACTCACTCCACTCATTAGGGTGTGCAATATAAAAGGCCGAAGAGTCAGATTTAGAATCACAAAATAAACGGATACTGCCAAATTTTTTAAAAAAATCAATAAACTCACATTGCCCTCCTACAATGTTAATAGCATTTTCTAGTAGGCACTCATCAACTGGAGGAGAAACTTCATGCTCTATATTCGCAATAAATTTATCCTCCCCCCCAGCCACCTCACTTAAAGATGAACAGATAAAGCGTTGATTTTTTCTTTCCAACAATACAGATAATTCCGTAAACATTATTGAGGCCTCGCTCTTGTACACTCAGGTAAAGATGTATGTCCACTGATATATTTGGTTCTTTCTTCAGGGAAAACTGAACCTATAGTTGGAGTTCCTTGACTCCACCAACCTGCATATTGATAGAAACCTTGAATAGCCCCTGAAATCACACGGCGCCCCACTTTAGACCCAGCCAAATCTAGAACTGCACCACTACGCCTTCGAGTAAATGGGATCATTTTATCAGCAGCTGCTTCTGCAGAATCTTTAGCTACCGCTATAAGCGCCAAACCAGCATGCAGGGCACCATGCTGCTTCCGGTCTATTGATGATAATTTTTGTGCTCTAGCACCACAAAGATAAATGGGGATGGTATGGTGTCCATCATTAGGGCTTCTCTCCCTCCTCTTTGTTTTGGCCCCACTAGCCGATGTAGCGCCAGTAGCCAATTCAGAGTTAAAATGACTCACTGCAATAACATTCCAGAGAATTCCATAAGTTGTATTGACTATTGAATCTGTAGAATTAGAACTCGTAGAAAAATCAACAGAACTCAAGCCAACAGCTGTAATTGCTGATGCAGCCAGAATTCCCTGCATACTAAAACTAGTGCTAAAACTCGCCAGCCCAAAATGACCACTTGGATCACTCCAGTTAACTCCATCAGAATTGCCATAAACATACTTATTGAGAGTAACTGGGTCTTGAGAGTTACCC
Organism: Teredinibacter haidensis; assembly: GCF_014211975.1. Taxonomy (NCBI): domain Bacteria; kingdom Pseudomonadati; phylum Pseudomonadota; class Gammaproteobacteria; order Cellvibrionales; family Cellvibrionaceae; genus Teredinibacter; species Teredinibacter haidensis. The sequence continues at coordinate 4,762,705 of NZ_CP060084.1, read as the reverse complement.
GCGTAAGTATCCATTTGCGTAAAACGACCCACATTCTGATCGTAATACCGCGCTCTTAGGTAGTATCAGATACAGTCCAGCCAATTCTCGTGTCGATGCTTACCGCTTTTTCTATTCCCCTCTCAATTTTCAACTGAAATAGCTTACCAACTCTTCAACGTTTGCTTTCGCTTCATCAAAACCAATATTGTCTTCGTCATCCGCGTAAGACATTGCCTCAACAAAATGAGCATATTCTCTCCGGTATTCATCATCTTGACCCAGTAACACAATCGCTGATTTTATTGATTCGACAAAACCGTCTTCGGTATAACGCTTTCCTGTTTTTTGGTCTGTTTCAAAAGCAGACTCTGCTGTATCAATAAAAAGACCTTTATTTTTATCTACTGTTGTTTTCAATGCGCACAAATCATGAAGGTGCCGTATCATCGCAGGATCATCATTTTTATCGCTTCGATCACGTTTTAATACTCGCCATGTTAATGCACTCAACTTATCGGACGCGGTCTCAACTGGAGATAGGCAAAGTATTTTTGTTTCAGCCGGGCCATTTGTAAATTGCGATAAAAATGATTGGATCTCTCGAATCTCCGGTTCAAGCCGAGGTTGCGTAAAGCTAAATTCAACCTGTAAACCTGCCCGAAGCGAAGCATGTTCAAACTGCTTCTCTTCATACGATAAAGGAAACTTTATGTAGTTACTGGCTTTGGCAATATCTGATTCATCGAGTGAAACAAAGTCACAGCTACTTATCTTTTTAATTAGCTCGGTTCGGTATTCAGATCTAATTTTTCGAAGCTGATTGCTCGAAGTTTCAATTTCATATCGACAACGAAAATCTAAATCTTCTGAGAATCGTTGTAGAATACCGTAGCCTTTTGAGAGACTTGTACCACCGGAGAAGATAGTGGTAATACTTTGGGGAGAAAAATCGGCGATCAACGAAAGCGCCTGAACGGAATACCAATCTTTTTCGACAAAGGCTGGATCCACACCAAGCTCTGTCGCGATCTCAAGAACGATGTCTGGATCAAGAGACATATTGATACTTTATTGACTTACCATCGAAGGCCATTTTTCGGGATACACGCCCCTTCACTGCAATGACACGCCCTGTTGGGACTTGAGTGGTACCACCTTGGTTGTAGCTTATGGCATCCACTGATGCGATAACTTCCACTTTCAGCTTATCGCTCAAAGCTTCTTTGGCCAGGTCAGGCAATGGCTTCACAGGCATCAGCTTACCGGTCAATTTCGAACGCTTCGCCTTGGCATACAAACCGCGACCAAATTTCACCAAAACCCCTTCAGTAACCAGCTGACGTAGCACTCGACCTATCTGATCACGATCCGATAGGTCGAAAAAATCCCCAGGAGTAAAGACTGCAGCCTTACTCCTGTTGATTCGGTATTTTATCTTACTTTTCAAAGTCTTAAGAGCCATAACAGCCTACAAATATACGACATCAGATATAACAATTATACGACACATAGAGCGATACAACAAATCACATATAGCCATATAAAACAGATACTTACAATATTTATTAAAATTCCATCCAGATTATAATACTATATACCTCGAAAAAAAATATAAGAACACACCACTACGATTTAACCTAGAAGCCGAGGCCAAATATGACAACACAAGAACTGATCGTTCACCTAATTTCATTCGATGAGCTCAAGCCGGCTTTAGCATACATCCTGCTGTTCATGCTGATAGAGAGCTATTTAAGAAAAAACAGGCTTTATGCGCCGCTCAAAAAAGCGATTGATCATGCTTTTAACGGGGTTCGGTGCACGTACGCGAGACTGCAAAGAGAACTAGAAGAGCATTTTGAGGACATTCCTTCCCCTTCCAACACCTCAAAACTGGCCTCATCTTGGATTCTGATCACGATCGAAAGCCTGCTCTCAGCTTGGATGTTGATATACGCGATATGCGTAACAGCTCTACTACTGCTAAACCCGCCTAGCGGGCTCAAGCTTATGATGGGACTCGGATTTGCGCTTTTACTATTTTTTGGAGGTGGCTTTTACAGGGCTGGTGCATACAAAACAGCAAAGAAGAATGATATCGAACTATCCCCTTGGTCGAAGACCTGATTCAAATGCAGTAACAACCTGCTCAATAAACGCCAGAATTGAGCAGGTCCAACCTCAACTTCTCAATTATTTAGACTTTTGAGAAGTTGCCTCCATCGTAATCCCAGACAATCGACTACAGCATCTTACAAAGCAAAGTGTAATTGCCAACCGAGGAGCGACTCATAAAGGAGCAAAACGCATGATACCCTCGCTGAAAATGAGGCCCGAATTTAGGTTCGTTAAAGTAGCCGTCAATCAATCCAATTGGATCTTCAAACTCCCCTTTAAAGCCCACTCTAACTTCTTCATGCTTTCCGTCAATATCGATAAACTGAAGACCGCCATTTAATATGGCTCGAAAAGTGTTCCACTCGTAAAATACTATATTGTCACACTCGTAGAAATTTAAGTAAGGAATGTTGTGGACAACCAAGAAAGCAGAATTTTCAGCCGAAGCTCCCCTAGCTCCAGAGCTTATAAGCTTCTTACGAATGACATCATCTGTAAAGCAATGATTCTTAAGAGTTCTAATTTGTTTGAACCCTTTACCCATAAAATCTTTATCGTTAAAAAATTTATATTGTTCAGAAAAATACTTGGGTAGCTTATGCAAACTGTATTTCACTTGGACGAAATAATAAAAGTCCCTTTCAACATCACGCAAAATCAAATCCACGTCATACCCGTCGATGTTATCCTTGACTTTTTTGGACTTAAATCCCGGAAGAACCTTGTACTTTCTGTAACTACACCTTTCAATATATTTTTTTAAATATTCAACTTCAAATTTTTTACCCAAAACACCACCAAACGTTCCCTGCGCTCGCTCTCCTTCTCGAAACTTGACCATATCCCCAGCAAGTTTTTTTAGACCAAATTTAAAGCCTAACGTACCATGCCTATACGTATCACCCCTTTTGGTCACATAAGCATTACATTCCGAATTTGATCCAGAGACAACTTTATCTATCTCAGATAAGAACTCAGATTCGATTCCCGCCGCGCCAGATATATCAGATGAGCGTGTTTCATAGATGCCACTCATAAAATTTCGCTCAACAATAGAAGCGAAAGCAATTAGTTTTCTCAGCATCTGGTAACTTTCGTTTTCTTTAAGGTATTCGTCTAGATATTTAACATGAATGGAAAAAACTTTATCTAGAATAAAATCCACCACTACTTCCATTCTTCTGAATGGGATTTTCCTAGAATACAGAGCAGTACTCGCCAAAATAGCTTTTATATTTTTATCGTCCGATTGTGTACTCAACCCTTCAATTGTTTCCGAAAACCAATACTGGAGCATCTCTTTTTCAAATCTATGTGAAGGCATCAAATAGATTCTATTTTTATAAAACTTGACGTGAAGAACATCGCTGTTCACCAACAAACACAATTCGCTATAGTAAAATGACAACCAAACATGAGGCATCGATAAAATTGACTCACCTGAACTAAACGGTATGCCCAATGATTCACATACTCGATTTTGGTGATACTCCATCTTGGTTGCCATTTGCAGTCGAATCATTTCCAACAAGTATTTTGAAATATCTTTGTCGTTCGTCGAAATAGCAGTATCTATGGAAAAGTGTTTCCTGAAGTTTTCAATTGCCTTATCCAGCTCTTCTAATGATGTGACTCGATCAGCTTTGGAAAGACTAGGAGCGTCATCGATACAGTTATGCATTAAATAATTTGCCACCACCTTATAAAAAAGCCTTTTTGATTCGTCAGGAGAAAGGTTACCCTGCAAGAGCCTAATACTGGAAAAAACTCTTTCTTTCCAACTTTGAGCTATGGACAAATCTAAAAGGTACTCGGACAGTTTGCGAGGGTTTTCAACAAACCCCAGCATTTCGTCTTGCGATCTTTCGTAGTTCATTTCTCCAATCCTTGTCTTATGCATCGTTAAGCATTCCCTAAAAAAAGCGAAGAAACATACAGTTACTGCGCCGAGGGATGAGTCCGATTATAAACCTTCTCTAACTGCTTGATAGCCACGAATGTGTATATTTGAGTAGTTGAGATATCTGCATGGCCCAACATCTCTTGGACATGCCGGATATCAGCACCAGCATCCAACATCGCGGTCGCCGCTGCATGACGAAAAAGGTGACACGCTCCTGGTTTATCTATCCCAGCCCTACGAACGTATTTACCCACCATACGTCCCGCCTGATCGGGGTCCATTGGCTCTCCGTTGGTTGAAAGGAACAGTACATCGCCAGAATCCACGCCTTTGAAATGAGGCCTGACGGAGTCTAGGTAAGCCTTGACCCATTCGCAGGCTCTCGTTGCAATAGGCAAACGCCTATCTTTCTCGCCTTTACCTTCCACTGTGAGGATTTGCTTGTCGAGTTCAATATCACCCAACCGTAGCCTAACCAATTCAGAGCGGCGAATCGCGGACGCGTAGTAGAGCTCTAGGATGGCTCGATCGCGTATTGCAACTCGATCACCGCGTAGTGATGCGATGAAAAATATGCGCTCCACCTCTTCATGAGAAAGAACCGCTTTTGGTAATCGCCTTTTATATCGTGGCATTTCAAATTCTTCAAAGTCTGCATTTTGAATAATTCGCCGACGGTGTAATCTGCGTAAGAATAGTTTCAGATCTGTTAAGAATTTATGCTGGCTGTTAATCGAGAGTGGCTTCCCATCCAAAATTTTCTTGTAGTGATGAAGGTACTGCCTAAAACCCTCCATCACTTCCAAATTCACATCTTGCGGTTTTGTAATTCCGTTGGTCGCACACCAATTAACAAAACGCGTTAATGATTGCCGTTTTATAGTAATCGTATTTGGGGACATTCCTCTCGCCAAACAATCATCCAAATAAAACGAAATAGCTTCAGGAAGCGTTTCGAAAACCGGTGTCGACCACATACACTACCCTCTTAAGATATTCTCATAGGTTTGCTGGTAAGGCTCAGAAGAGTTGACCAACTGCTTTAGTTCAACTTCATGGTTATCTCGGGACTGTACAAAATCCACCACATCCATATTCCTTGGCAAAGCCATCCGACGAGTATTGATTCCCTGTGCGTCAAGTGCCTGCGCAATCATTCCAGAAACTAGATTTCCGGAGTCTGTTGCATCAAGTGCTAGCACCACTTCTTTAGGCTTAAATTTGTCCAGGGTTTCTAAGTGGTGTTGTCCAAAAGAATATAAACCCGTAGTAGCGATGGAGTTTTGAAACCCAGCCGCAATTGCAACCATTGCCTCAACCGGACTTTTGTATAAAGTTACGCTGTTGTAGTCCCTTAAAGCTTGAATGTTAAAAAACGTTGGGCTGCCGTGATACCAATGAAGATGGTAAATATGGCCTGGCCGACATTCCGGAGTGATCCTGCGACCATAAGCACCTACAATCCGACCATCAATATCAAAAATAGGGAAAACGGCGCATCCGTGGAAGTACTGATGACCGGTATCTTTAAGCAACCCCAACATTTGCAACGCACCACGCGTAATTTCAGCCGACCTTCCTTTTTCACGGCGATGATCTTTGCATAACGTCCTATCGGCGAAACCCAACTTAAAACGTTCTATCAACTCATGGCTTAGATGCATTTTCCTATCGCCAAACCACCGCCACACCTCCGGGGAATGAATAATTACGTCGTTGTAGTGGGCAAACGCGTAATCAACATACACATCAAGACTATCGCGAGGAAGACTATCAATCCAATCTTCACCATCATTCATAGGAAAATGAGGGGCGTAACCAGATTGAGTAATATTTTGTGGGTAAACAGAATTAAACATGAGAAACCTCCGATACACTTTCTTTTAATTTACGCATTGACTCACCCTGAATTTTCACAATGTGTGCACGATGAATTAATCGATCAAGAATCGCATCAGCAATTGTCGGCTCACCCAACCACTGATGCCATTTTTCCACCGGAAGCTGAGAGGTTACGATGACTGAACCGGATGTTGACCTAGCTTCGATAAATTCGAGGAGATCTTGCGCGCCCTGTGAGGTAATGGGAACACCACCAATATCATCAAGTGATAGAACTTGCGCCTTGTTAACGACTACACGAAACTTCGGTAACGAACCATCAGCACGACATAGCTCAATCTGCTCAAGAAATTGAGGCAGTCGAAATTGTCGAACTGAAATACCTTGTCGAATACACTGATGTGCAATAGCGCTAGACAAGTAGGTCTTTCCTGTCCCCGTAGCCCCAATTAAAAATACATTCTGATGTTTATCGACCCAATTTAGTTGGTTTATTGATGCTATCACTGAGGGAATAAGCCCTCGCCCTTCAATGTAATCTATATCTTCTGGGCAAGCCTGGGGGTATTTAAGTTTGGCAGCACGCATTAAGCGGTTGTACTTTAGTAGCTCCTTATAATATTTTTGTGCGCACAAATGACTTGAAAGCGCCTCATCAATGGATTGTTTTTGGTATGCAGGATCATCGGAAGACTTAATATAACTTTGCAAAAAACCGGTATATCCTAGATCACGTAACATTTCACAATTTTGTTGGAAGCTCATAGAGCACCTCCCGCTTGGTAATAGCTGGAACCGCGTACATTTTCATGAAGTGGCAACGGAATTTGAACTGTGGAATCACCCGACTCAAACTTAAACAAACCTGTACGCAATATTGATTTGACTGACTTCAAGGTAGGAGAAGAAATTGACACCGCCCTCGCGCACGCAGCTTCGAACTCACGCTTATCATAACTTTTAGCAAGACTTTTCAAACCACTGCAGGCTTTATTTGCAATTGCTGAATGCTCTCGTTTCCCCTCATACTGCGCTTGAACGACCCTCAATGCCGCAGGTCCGATGTCCTCAGCCCAACGTGAAAAAGAAGATAACCCTTGATCTAGATAAGCTCGGTGATTAGGAGCCATGTGAGCTTTATCTGTCGTCATTCCGCCCATATCATCACAACGAGGATGAACAGCCCTAAGCTTGTTCATATGCGATATCTCGATACATTCTTTAGATGCGCGAGCATCCACACGCTCAGAAACCAGTTGATACGGAACTGAATACCAATGACCGAAGACTTTTATATGATAGTCTTTAGGTACTTGTTGCGAGGGCATATACTCAAAATGCTGATAAGGTCTACTCGGAGCAGGCTTGAGTTTTTCTTTTTCAGCCTCTTCGAAGAGCATAAATCTAGACTTATCAATACCTCGCATCTTTCGATTATTTAATTCTGGCAATAACTCTTGAATTGCCTTGTTAATTTCCTCGATACTAAAAAAGGTTCGCTCAAGCAATTTCGCTGTGATCCACCGAGAAATAAAACGTACAGCATTTTCTACCGCTGCCTTATCTTTCGGTTTTCTTGGTCTTGTACTCAATACAACGAATCCCATATATTCGCTGTATTTTTCGAAATCTGTATTTATGACTGGGTCAACCCCGGGCTTTATTACACCTGCTTTTAGGTTATCAATTAGTACCGATTCAGGGATACCACCATAAAACTTAAACGCTTGGGTATGCGCATCAATAAAATCTCTGACCTTCTGAGAATTTACTGCACATACAAATGTGTAGCTACTGTACCCCAATAGCGAAACAAAAATCTGAGCCTGATTTTCCTCCCCAGTATCGACATCTTTCCAAGGAATCAATGTTCCCGCAAAATCCACCTGCATAATTTCCGCTGGAAATTTTGGTATCCGTAAAGTTGGGTCGATTTTCTTAATATACTTTCGATAGTAATGAGTGAACTGCGTGTAGCTATAAGCATGCTCTTTGTGTATTGCGCGATATTCTTCGTGCAACACTTCGAGAGTTAAGTGCTTATTTTTAGAAAGCCTTTCATAATAATCAGACCAATTTGGCATGACCTTAGATATATCCCTTTTCCTTTTTAAGCAAAGCCTAGAAATGAGTTCAAGATCTCCCATTTCTTGAACATCAACCCATGATAACTTTTCACGTTCGAATCTATCTCGGTAATACCTGATAGTATTCGGTGCGACAGACAGTATCTCTGCGATACGACGATTCGAAAAACCGGTAGTTCCGGTTAATCTCCTAATACTTCGTAACTTATTTAGTGGAATGCTCATTCGCATATCTCCAAACTCACCTAGCTCCAAAAACATTTTGGAGTCGGCGTTAATGTCATTTGAAGAGGCGAGCGTTATCGGCATTAGTCGATTAAAATCGATAAACGCTTGACATACGCTGTTTTGAAATGAATACTGAGATTGTCTAATATTACCAAAAGACATCTCGAACTCGCCTGGAGCTGCAATCTCTGGGCGTTTTCATTTCTAGCCTCGTAATTTTTACAATTTCCTTCCTTTAGCTTTAAACCTTGTCCGTTTTAATCCCCTCATCGCATAAACATCACCTCCTATATATTCTTTTCGTTTACTCGTACCGTTTTGCAGCCAGAAATGCAGCTACATCTTTTGATAAAGCGAACTTCCCGCGTCGATACTCAATATTAAATATCGGCACGGGCACACGCTTTCTCGTTACAGCCTGACGAAATGCGCCCTTTGATTGGTACCCTAAAACTTTCCACAAATCCTCATTTGAAATGAGAGGGCCGTAAAGCCGTAGAAGATCATCTTCAAGTTCCCGTTTTAATTTTTCTTCACCACTTAATGCTTGTTCTGACATGACAGCCCCTCGTCCCACTCTAAATGTGACTATTAACGACTTCGAGCTTACACTAAGGACTAAGCGTAATCAGCGGGTACTACATAGGACTAACGTAGCGCGGTCAAAAGCCCCATTAATCCATACAAATCAAGGAGATAACCTTTGGTCACCTACCTCAACCCATCTAATTATTCAAAATTAAGAAAATTTTTATAGCCGTTTAATTCAGAATGCGCCGACCAGAAACTCGATATCTTGCAACGGTTATTTGGGTCAGGAACATCCAGAAAAGACTTGGAGGCATTAGGCTGGGTGCAATTGAGAAATGGGTTTTGGAGTATGCGGAAGAACTCTCATGGCCAGACGACTTTTGGCAAGATTACTCGCGGCGATTTAAGCAATATCTTAAACAACTAAAAACACCTTCAGATGAATATATTGATCTCATAAACAAACTACTTCCAAAAACAAAACTTATATTTCAACACCCACTTTGGAAAATCCTCGACGCTCCGAATGCCACCCAACAAGAAATTGATTGCTGGCTGACCGAACTCGAACCAAATGCTTACCGACGAATATTTAGATCCAGTAAGCGATCAGGAAAAAGAGACCGGCGAACAATTAGAGGCTCGAAATACATCAGCAATATCTCAAAAGAAAATAATCTTGATGCACTTGCAGCACTATTACTTCTTATGCGTGAAGCTGAGATCAATGAAGATTTCGTCACCTGTGTGGATTCGAAATGGGAAGCCCAGGACCTTTTGTGCAGATTGGCCACGTTTTCCCCTGTTAGAGAAATAGCGGCCGACTTGAACGACCTAATTGATGAACGCTTTATTAGAAAAGCCCCTCCTGGAATACCACCTCACCAACAAAAGTTTATCGATCAGCTCCTCCCCAAACTAGATATTCTTCGAGAGGCCGAATTAAACGGCCAATCCATCCTACATAGCTTAATTCTAGGTTTTTTACCTTTCGAAGATGAGGAAGCGCAACTCCATTACCTATACAAAGGGCACCAGTTCGCCAAGCAAAGCCTCATTATTGATACCGCCTCAGAGCCTCAATCTGATCTATTTCCCAAGGAACTGATCAGTGAGGCCAGCAGAGTGGTCAGAGATTTCCGGAACAATCGAGCAGTAGGAATCAGCGAGGCCGATCAATTTGGGCGGAATATGCACTTGGATGCGCTGGCCATTTTTGCGCGACGTGCCGGGATTGACTGATCAGGCATGCCGGATTGACCTAAACACCAAAACGGCGTTTCTGCACAGTGGTAAACCAAAAACAGTATAAAATGACGCCTTAGAGGTAAAAAGGACAAGCTAATTTGAAGAACCTATCCATAAAAGGCTGATATCACTGCGCCAACTCTAAATAATGTCAAGCGCACCATACTTTCAAGTGCGCATCTCTAACATTAAAACTGCACAATAACCCTTGTCTTGTTAGCGTGCAAAATCATTGATATGGTGATTGTTGGAGGGCACAAAGTGATTTTTCAAAGAGCGCAAATGGCGGTGATGGAGCCATTCAATCCTAATTTGACGAACGCATTCACCATTCAACTATCCAGACCCAACACTCTTCGCTAGTGACAACGACCTTAAAGTAGATCCTTCAATTTACCCAAACCAATTATAGTGGCCAATTAATCTTGTTTTTATTTGCTTATTGAAATGAAAAGCGCTCATAATTATTTCAAATAACAAATAATTATGAGCTTAGATACATTCTGTATCTGTCATAACGATACAATTTATCTATTTGGTATTTACTATGAATTGGGAAAAGAGCTGAATTTACAGCAATTAGACGCAACTCTTAATGGCATTATGGGTGTGCCTGCGACACAGCGCCCGTCCACTGGCTGGATCAACACTATACGCACATCGCTAGGTATGAGCGCAAGAAGTCTTGGGGAGCGTATAGGACTTAGTCAACCACGAGTCGCATTGATAGAAAAAGGAGAGGTAGACGGCTCCATATCTATTAAAACCTTAGAAAAAGCAGCACAAGGTTTGGGATGTAGGCTGGTATACGCATTAGTCCCTGAAGACGGTTCTTTGCAGAAAATTCGTGAACACCAAGCCACAAAAAAAGCGAACATTCTCAATGAGCATGTCGAACGACATATGGAGCTAGAAGGTCAAGCAACTGATAAGACTTTTCGAGAGGCTACTACAGCAAAAATTGCTGAGGTCTATTTGAGGACTTGGCGAAGAGACTTTTGGGACGATTAGTTAATGATAAATAACAGGTTACGACCATGTACAACACAGTTAGAAGTCCAGGATTGTAAACCATCTTAACTTGATCAGAAAAACCTACTGGCGGCTTGCAGAGGGATATTTTGACAGGGGAAGCTTTCACGCGTCACCAAAATAGAGTAACCCCTCGGGGTGCGCTGATCTGACGGAAAGCGTGAGGGGTGTTGTTAAAGCTTCCTCAGTATACTACATATTAATGAAGCGACTTAACCCTCTGGAGGCGAAAGGCAATCAAATCAGATTTTACAGACTAAAAAGCTTATGTTCTATCCCGCTTAGGTGTATTTTCTGCGACCTTTGCTACTTTAGGACTTAGAATGTAGATGCCGTGCATTAAATGTTTAACTAACTCTACACATGTAGTGAGATCTTCCTTGCTAGGGAAATAGGCTCGATGCGCGGATGCATTTCCTGCATCTAATACGTGCCTTAGTGCATCCGCCATTTTGGGGGTCACATACCCTTCCTTGGTAAAACACTTTACTTTCTCACCAAAACTCCTTGCATCACCAATCTTTTCAACCATTACGGTTTCTAATAACGTCCTTAAACCAATAGTAGGCAGTGCATCAAGCTTATTGGTCATTGCTATATCAATTTCCAATATTAATGCTTTTTGCGTGTCACCAAGAAGATCATACCAACCAGGCTTTCCCGTAGATGTATTACTTTTAAAGAAAAGGGAGTTGCTCTGCTCTACATCGAGATCAAAACTCTCTAACGACATCACTTGGCTTTTAGGATTAACGAAATGCCATGCGTAATATTCACTTAAAATTTCACTAATTGTTTGCTTAGTAAGTACAGACTCAGATATACAAAGCGTACCATTCAACGTATATGGAAATCCGGTCGTCATCCCAGAGTAGACTCCATGGGATTCAGATAAATAATAAAGAGATTCATTAATCAGATGTTGTTTATTTCCCAACACAGTACTGGAGAGAACATCAATACTAAGCGGTTGCGTAAGATGTTTTCGATATAGCTCGGGAAATAGCTTATAGATTTGATCCATTAAACTCAGTAATTCCCGAGATTCTTGGGTATCGATCAGAGGCAAAGCATATGGACGAATCAAATATTCATTACATTCTCTCGTGCGCTCAATTAGTGAATACTTGTTCTCTAATTCGTCTAAAGTATTGAGCCATTCAGCATGATCAGCGCGAAAACGTTGAACTGGAATCGATGGAGGCTCACCTTTGCGACGTTCGAACATTTCCCGCAGGACTTCAATAGATTGAGAACCGATAACTTCCTTTACTACGTCTACATACTGAATAAACATTAGATCTCTTTCCCTGTTTCATTTTTCACATACTTCAAATAATGTTCGTGCATATCGAACCCCTCTACGCTTAACAAATTTTTCATTCAAGACAATTCCATGTATTGACAAACAAACAGTAGATGCTATCAGAGCAATAACACCTAATACATTGACAACAACCTCTGATTCATTATTTGTGAGCACATACAAAAACAATCCATTTGATATTAGTGAGATCGACGCAATTACCAAGCCCGCTATTTTTATCGCTACGATGTTACGAGCAAAACCATAAGCCACATTGTCGTTGTACACTTGAATGTATTTTTTTCTATCTCTTGTGTACTCACGCATGAAATTACCCACGCTCCTAATTTTTTCATAAAGCCCTTCGCTATCAACCTGATCATCTAGCGTTTCTGGCAAATCTAATCCACCGCATTTTCTATTGAGCCATATAAAATATCGCTGCTTAGTGTATCTATCCAACTCTTGATTATTGGGTAAAAGTAACAATGTGGACGGCGCTCCACCCCACCTCATAAAATATTTATCCTGTAGATCATTACCGAGGTTCGAAATATAGATCGATAAAAACGACATAACCCCAAAGCTGATAAGTAGAGTCATTGTCCCACCCAAGACCGTTTTTGCCTGTGGGTACCAAGCAAAAATAGTTAGCACTAGAGGGAAAAGAACCACGAATACAGGCATAAACCGGGCATGTATGGCATAGTGTTCGAAGTGTCTTGAAAGTTCTTTGAGCATTAACTAAACGCGCTCGATGCGCCCTCCGGTATATACAAGCATGACCACGGGTAAATCATAATTATTTGTTAGTTTTGCATATGTGTCTCTGTCTTTAGGGCTCGGAGGTGACGGAGTGGGATGGCTATGCCAGGTACCCAAGAAGGTGATTTGTCCGTTTGTGGCGGAGTGAAAATTTTCAAATATTTCTTCAAGACCATCAGTAGCAATATCAAGTCGCACAGGTGTACGAATGGTTCCATCAGGAGCCGGAACAACCAGAGTTACATGAATAGTTTTTGACAGGTGGCACACCATGCCCGCTAGCACACCGCCTTGTTCAACTGATGAACCTTTCGACTCACGCTCTATCTGGTTTTTTATGTTTCCCAGCACTCGGATCTCCCAACCAAAATACGTGTCTCTTGGAATGACGTGGGTGGCTGGTATTGCGTAGCGTTTCCAGTCAAACTGATAATCCTTGTCTAAGTGACCGATGTTGATCCGACCTTCATCTTGACCTGTGTTCTTACCAATATACTGATTTACTTTCCCTGCTAAGGCCGCTGATAGCACGGAAAGCCCAATATCATCCATAATCGTTGTCGCCGAGCTGCAACCGTCACCAAAACTTTTTCGTGTAACGGCTCCGCCATACATTGCTTTTTGAACACGGTCGTCTTTTACACAAAGTGTATTGGTATATGCCATCAAGTCATCAACTCGGACGCACCTTTCCTTACCTTCGATAGCCAACACTCCCATAGTTGCCTTTCCGTAAAGAATGCTATGCATCAAACACGCAGAGAGCTTTGCGTGGTGAGCAAGGAAGTAGCGTACCGGCAAAGACGCACTGGTATCGAGAATATAACGGAACTTTTTGTCAGCGATAGCTGGCTTGGTCTTTCCCAGCTCCAGAACATCGACCTTTAGTGCTTCAACTCTTACCCCAAGTGCTAGGATGTCTCTGGCTACTAAAGTTACTTTCGGGCGGCCAATACTATCAAAACCATCCACTACTGCACCGTAGCGAGCATTATTGTGACTAGAAAAAATATCGTCATCAATTAATGAAAATTCATATCTGCCACTCTTGGCTAAATGTAACGCCATCTTTGAACCCAAACTGCCACAACCGATAAAGGATATCGGTATGACCTCAGAATCCTGGTCTATGCCCGATACAGCTCGAAGCATCGCGGGGCAGGTAGATTTGATCATCAATGGTGCATAAACCGGCACATCATCGGCCAGTCGTTCTGAGTTACCCGTAAAACAAACACGATATGGCAATAGCTCCCACGGATTGTCAGCGCCGATCACGTTAAAGGGGCGTTTAACAGCTATTACAATTATAAATTCTTCAACTCCCGCTTTCTTTTTGGTTGCGCAAGCCTTCGGCGAAGAGGTAGCCATAACATGCTTTAGCCGAGCTTCAAAAGCGTCACTCAACTGTAGTTTTTTTAACAGCCCCTTCAAGTCCGCAAGCGTCTTAACAGACTCCGCCCAGTATTCCCCAACGATCCCATTTACTTGCAATAGCAGTGCAGGACCATGTCGAATTCCATTTAAAATACCAACATCCTTTGCTTTGAATACGCTATTTGCACTTCCGATAGATGGCGTCTCGATATGTCCCAATACTAGATCATGATCATTACCTGCAACAACATACCTATACCGGAAATACCTAGCCGGGGCATAATTGTTCAGCTCTTCGCGAATTGCGTAAGTATCCGCACTGATCAGCCCAGAAGCATTGTCGCGGCGTACAGGCTCCCAACCCTGAACAGGACAAAGCAATTCTCCGGAGGCGGCGTTGTTTAGCCAATGCGTCATAGCACCAAAAACTGCCTCGATACCACTGCTATGTAAAAGATCCGATAGGTCTACCTCAGCAATACATGGAGAGACGCCGTCACCTTCAATCACGGGGTTGATGTGCGGCAACGTTAAAGGGAAGTCGTCCCTTAACGTAGGATGAGGTGCACGCAAAGGATAGTCCCAAGGAAACACCCACGATACAGGCTCTATCGAGCGTATCCCTGATTCGGTCTCTCCTGCCGATTCAAATCTTATCGGTAAGTCAACTCTCCAGTTTGTTGATACAACCACACAGTCGTCCGAGCAGGCTTCCACTTTTACCCCTGCAACCGGGGAATACTCCTCTAACCTACGGATAACATGGTGAATGTCAGGCGTAGGTTTTAATTTACCCATGTCCAATTGCTTGCCCCGAATGACCTATGAGCGTAGTGGTAGCAGCGGTTCGCTTCTTAGCCGATGAGGTAGAATCAGTTGTTGCCGTTTTGCTGACCTTTTGAGGCCCTTCATTCGTTAAACGATATTCTAGAACCGAAGGAGCTTTCTCTCCATCGGCAATGTTATCGGCCAAACATAAAAACGTACCTTTTGCAGAACTAACAATATTCTCGTACTCTTTCTTGGCTCCGAAATTAGGTGGGTCATTTTTGTTGTCTTTGATCGGGTCGCTGCTAGAAAGAATAACTGCCCCAGTCCTTGCCTGGCTTAACGCTTTTTTGGCGGGTTCTGAGACCTTAGGATTATCACTTTTTGAATAACTATCGTGTGAAAGCGTGTGCCAAGAACAATGATGGGGAGCTAATAGCAGGTCATATGAAAGCTTTTTGGGGTTGCTCTTGAACTTATCCCAAATGACCTCCCAAGCCTCTACGCTTGCATCACCGGCAAGCATTACAAAATTAGTTGGATCTGAGTAGCCGTGACTTGCAATCCCCCACCGTAAAATGACGCTCGACATATTTTTATCCAGGGCTTCGCTATCTTCAAACTCCTCGTCGGATAGTGGCCCATAAATATCAATGGTTAGCTCTTTAAGTGTCACTTCGTTAACTTTTCCAATGACATCTCCAGGTTTGTATACAATATCTAGAATATCGTCTGTCTTGCCATCAACATCCACGCCAATAAGGCAGATACGATCGCCTTCAGGACCAACCGACTTTGACTCACGATAAAGTTCTACTCGGCGCTTTGCTTCTGTATTAAATGCCTTGGCATCCTCGCATAAGCTATGATTTTTTCGTTTCCTTCGAAAAATCAGTGGCGAGGACCAGATCTCTCGTACAAATATGCGATCTTTCTCCCCTGACTTAGCCGGAGCATAGTCGCCCGGTGGCCCTTGGTAGAAATGCGTTTTGTAGCCACCAATGTGGTCCTTGTCAGGATGGGTTAAAACGAGAGCATCCAGATAGGGACGTCCATCGCTGTCCTTTTCGAGAAGATAGTGTAACTCGTCCAAAACATTGCATTGGTCGTCATTCTCTGAGCTTGACTGTCGGATGTACATGTCCACCAGCACATAGAAGTAACGATTGTTAGAGGCGATTTTGAGTAATGTCATGTCGCCATTACCCACGGGGAAGTGATGAATTGATGATTTTTTAGGCATTTTCTTGCTCCAATTTGACGTTAACTGTCTGCCCAAGAAAGGTAAAATATGGGCTGTATACCCTTAGGCTCCAATATCAGGAAAATTTGGACACAAGAATGTAGATATATCGTCCATTAACCACAAATACCTATTGGTCACGCCCTCCACCAGTTGAATTCCTCCTTAAGCCAATTAGTAGCATTGACCCTAAATCTGCCGCTTCTTCCTCGAAACCGGGTGGTCGCAGCAAGCAAAAATATGCAAGAATGTCCAAAAAACTGAAAATGCGGAGCCTATTGGTAAAAGGACGTTTACATTGGAGTCAAATGAAACTAAACAACACTACAGCATTGGCGAAGCAGAGGAGCTTCTCGCTGATATCAGTGACGACGCGTACCGTAAAATGATTCTATCGATTGAGCAATTAAATCCTCATCGGGCGGGTTCCACAGCGGAAGACCTTTTTGAGTTGGCTCTTGAGAAAGTACTCGCTGGTGATCGCAAGTGGCCGAAATCAGTTAAGTGCCATACATTCATTCGCAATGTTGTTCGCAGCCTTATCTGGAGCATTGTGAAAAGCAGGAAAGATGCTCTTTCTCAAGCGACAGCGCTCGAGAATATTGATGATATTTCTGATTTGGACTTAACAGCTGACCTAAGAAATGATGAAGCAGTCATCTCCAAAGCTGTTCACGCGCTGATGGATGCATTCAAGGGCGATCAAAGTATTACATGTATCATATTGAACAAACTTAAAGGGTTTAAGGCGACCAAAATTAAAGAAATATGCACATTAACGGAAAATTCCTACCAAGCAGCCGTGAAGAAGTTAAAACGTAATGCTCGCAAGATGTTTCCAGCAGGCATTGATTACTGGAGGGATGAGCAGTGAGCTTTGAACTTTTAGATTTTATTAACGGGTTAATTACAGAGGAAACCCAAGATCTTCCCGCCAGTCAATTAGTGGCAGAGACTGACCCAAAGTATTTACCAACAGACGAGCGTGTTAATCGTTTTCGTTCTATTACTCATAGCGTAATTTCAGCACATAGAAAGACACGTCTGAACGAATACCGCTCTATATATGCAGCATACAAAAAACAAGATTCCTTATATCATCGCGCTTTAATTTCTCTACCAGCGTCGGTAGAGCAAGTTTTTAAGCAGATTGTGAACGTCGTGACATCTGGTGGAGACACTGTGCCAAAAGGCTGGACAATGGCTCATCGTGAAGAAGTTTCAGGCAAAGACAATGATGAAGAACTGAAGAAAATCTGGGTTCGGATGTATATGCTTGGATTAATTGAAGATGAGCGTGCGTCATAATGGCCTGGGTAAAATCACCAGCTTCGGTTTTAAGAGATATAGGAATCTCTCAACCACATGAGATCGATTTAGATTTCATCGCTTATACGTTAAATGCAGAAGTTATATACGAGCTTCTACAAGGCTATGAAGCCAATATATTTGGTTCAAAGGATAAAGCTGTAATAACCGTTAACAGTGGTACGCAAGTGCCTCGTCAGCGTTTTTCACTCGCGCATGAAATTGGGCACTGGACAAATGATCGTGGCAAGAATTTAAGTATTGAGTGCAGTACTGGCGATATTAACCAAAGACAGAATGGTAAAGGACTTACCGCACATCAAGCTAGGGAAGCACGCGCGAATGTTTTTGCCAGCCATCTCATGATGCCAGGCTTTATGATGGTTGATATTGCTAACATGCCAGTAAATATGGACACAGTGCGATATATTGCCAGCACTTACAACACCTCACTCATTAGCTCTGCAGGCCGCCTTATTGAACTTACAAAAAAACCTGCAATGGTCGCGCTTTGGAGCAATAACGGGACTAGGCGTTGGTTTGATCGTAGCGCCTCTTTATCTGATTCTATTTGGCCACTACAGTCTATCTCTCATCCTCCTCAATATTTTATCGATTCTAACAATGTTCTTATTAGTGATTCAAAGTGGATAGACCCCAGATCCGCCAAAGACATCCCCATAACCGAAAGTGTATTTGACAATGGTTTTGACGTAATTTCTTTGCTTAGCTGGGCTTAAACAACAAATATCCACCGAGTCAAAAACCTTATCGAATTGGTTACAAATCACTTGAACTAATAGAGTGCACGAAATATTTATAAAGTGTATTTTTGCCCTTTTTCAATATCAACGCCTTGCGGAACGGGTGGACCTAAAACGTGAAAAGGAGCTCGCCCTTCATGAGCATGATATATCTGCTCTGGGTCGCTTGAATATCGACCGCAACAATCCAATCGTACATTAGTAAAACCATCCTCTTCAGATGCAACTGAAATATTGATCCACTCAGGCACTTTGCCATCTCGCCACAAAAGATTTATAACCTTTTCACACTCATCAAAGATTCTCATATTTTCGTTGTAATCCTCTGGAAAGGTTATTTCACCGCTCTCCAAGGGATTACCGTCATAAGAAGCCCCCAAACAAACAACGTACTTAACGTCATCCGGTAACTCTTTGATGACTAAAGTTCGCGCGAATTCAAGAGCATGTCTCGAAGCACTTAGCAAATTATTTCCAAATGCTTCTCTACTAATATCGATCAGCTGCTCATTTGACTTCGCAGGTTTAATAACTTTGATGTCATCAGCTGTATATTTTTTATCTGCCATTCACAACCTCTTTATGGTACTGGGCTAGCTATAATTTGTCCCGAGCTTCTCAAGCTATCAAATAGCGGGAACACAACGGGCTGAACAATCATTTCCATTCCCGGTGACTGCATAGAACTTCCTATTGGCGGAATGGGTTGTGTAATCGATCCGGACCTAATTGCATTGAATGCAGAAGTAGTAAATGTAAATTGTATCACTCCTCCTCCACGTCGTTGTCCAAAAAATTCCGCCGCTAATAAATCTGGTGTTAAGAAAAACCCGAGCAAAGAGCCTTCTCCAGGAAATTTCTGCTCTTGAGCCGACGCAACTGACAACGGGGCACCGTTCAACAGTGAAACTAATGACTCAACGGATGAGCCATGATACATAGTGATGGCTCCACTTGAATCCGCTCCCACCTTAGATGTCACCATATCTAAAAGATTAGAACCTGTTCCCGCCATTGCGGCCAGCAAAATCCAAAAACTTTGCCCGGACGAAAAGCCAGAATCAAGATCACTTCCAGCCAGACTTTGCCCAACCTGATAAGAAGCATAGCTACCTACTGCAAGTGTAGCCATCATGTTAAAACTAATAGAAAGACCGCCAATAGTAAAATTATTACCACTAGGGTCAACCATGAGAGCAGGGTCGTTACCGGCGTACATGTATGACCCCGCCGTGCGTCGTAGCTCAGACAGCGATTTTTTCTAGGCACATCAATCAGTTAAAGAACTTGCGGCTAGGCGCTTCGCTAGTCTAGTAAATTTTTTCCCTAGATGCACTTTTTGACCTACCGCCCTCATTCCGAAGGCGGGTCATTATCAAAGAAGTATTTGTATATTTTGTCGGCTAAACGGATCAGCAAAGCTGATATGGTGAGAATGAGGGACAGTATTTCTAACATGGTTCGCTCCAATATCATCGTTTGAAGCTATCCCATTATGGGAATGTAAAGTCGTTTTTCACTATCTTTTTGCAGAGAAGTGACGATTGTCACCTAGATCATCTCTTAATGGGGCGCGGTAGCGCCCCTTGGTGCCTACCAAGGCACCAACAAGTCTTGATATTCGGCTTTGATCTTTTTGACCAAGGGTTGCCAGTTATCCAAGCGCTCCCACGCCTCGATAACCGTATAACCATTGGGCAAGAACTCCATGCGATCCAGCACGAACGCCGCCGCGATAACCTCGCTTGTTGACGCGCCAGTACTGCCATTACACGCTAATTCGTTGGCTACATTGATGATTTTTTCAATTTCATAAGGGACATTACGCATTTTGATTACTCCTTTGAGTGGCTGTTGTTTGCCACTTCTAGAGAGCGCCGCGCGCAGGGCTGTCAAGGGCGGCGCGTCTTTTTGCGCCGTGCATTTCACCCTTGATAGACCGAGCACGGGGCTATCCTGAAGGGGCACACAGCAGACACGGACTTCCCGACTGGCACGATCTGAAGTCCCGCCCTTGAGGGCGGGGTTTGGGGTGGGTGAAACAGATTTTTTAAACGCGGCTTGCCGCAACACATAGCAAGCACTGGCCCTTTGTGTTTTTAAAGGGCCATTTTGGCGTAGCGTAGCGAAGACAAAACGGGGCAACCGACGGTATTTATTTTTAGGGGCGTTTTTTCCCTAAAAATAAATACCCAGGTTGGGCAAGGTGCGCGCACGGGCGCGGCTATGGAAGCTGCGCGCTTAGAGAGTGGAGGCGTTTGGCGCTGGCTTTGCGGCTTTTTTGCAAAGCCTGTGACAATAAGCCGGAACGAACGGGCCGCAACATTATTGTAAGTACTTTCTTACGAAGTGATTCACTGGCCTTTTAGCACAATGGTAGGCTGGCGCCTTGCCTTGCGGCTTTTTTG
The DNA here is from genome assembly GCF_014211975.1 of Teredinibacter haidensis. Lineage (NCBI taxonomy): Bacteria > Pseudomonadati > Pseudomonadota > Gammaproteobacteria > Cellvibrionales > Cellvibrionaceae > Teredinibacter > Teredinibacter haidensis. Next base: position 4,741,795 of record NZ_CP060084.1, on the reverse strand, counting down.
CAAGGCATGTGACAGCCGGAGGAAGAAGTACAATGTCCCCCATAAACATCACGCATCATCGTCATCCTCCAGCCATTCCAGCACATCTTCACTTTGCACTTTTAATTTAGCCGCTGGATGGGTTGCGCTATGCACTTCCTTTAATTTCTGGATCGAGACATGGGTGTATTGCTGTGTGGTGTCCAGCATCGCATGGCCGAGTATTTCTTGGATGTAACGGATGTCTGCGCCGTTATCTAACATGCTAGTAGCCATCGTATGACGGAACATATGCGCCCCACCTTGCTTAATGATTCCCGCGTTTTGGAAGTATCCACGGATTAAATGCGATATGCCATCTGGCACCAACGGTAAACCCTGATAATTTAAGAACAGGGTTTGTTCACTAGGATTAATGCTTAATTCGGGTCGCACGCTTAAGGTGTAACGCATCACCCAATGCAGCGCCCGCTCACCAATCGGAACCACACGATCTTTTTTACCTTTACCCTGCCGTACAAAGACGGTGCCGCGCTCTTTGTCCACGTCATACAGTTGTAACTCGGCACATTCACGGCGTCTTATGCCCGTTGAGTAAAACAGTTCCAGTATCGCCCTATCACGTATCCCTGTGGGGTTTTCGATATTAGGTTGCAACATGATTAAGTCTATTTCCGAGCTTTGTAGCAGTCGATCCGTTAAGCGTCTGCGCGGGGTTCTCGGTAAGGTAATTTCTGAGGCGGGGTTAAATAGCAAGTGGTTTTGCTGCGCCATCCATTTAAAAAAGTATTTCACGGCACTAAGCAATGACGCTTGCCGTTCATAGCTCAACGTTTTTTCGTTGGCGCCACGGTAGTGATACAGATAACGCTGATAGCGTTCGAGAATTGGCTTTGTGACTTGCTTGGGGCTTTCCAAGCTTCGATCGTTGCACCACTGCTTAAACTGCCATAAATCGCGGTGACGACCGTCTATTGTGGGCTTGGCGTAATTGGTCATACCCATCCATTCTAGGAAGCGCAATAACCATGTGCCGATACCGTCGGGGCCATCGGCTGTTATTACACGGGTTTTCATTCGGGTTCTAACTTTAGCCATGATTTAGCCCCGAACAGAAGCGGCTAAGGAAGGAGAGCCATGACTAGAGCCTGCCCCATGAGCGCAGCGAGTGCTTTGGGTACGATGCGACGACACGGAGTGATTTATTTTTCCCTGAGTACTGTTACTTTCAGGATTTTTAAGATCAATCGTGTTTGAGTCTGGTTTTATAGAGTTATTTTGATTTTCCGCTTCCCGACCATCCCCCGACTGCCCACCGACCACGGGCCGACCGCACTCCGACTGACTAGCTTTTAAGCCCGACCGGTTGTTGTCGTAACTTATCTTTTTTAACGATTCGACATCAATCAGATTCATTAAAAACGCTTGGCCGCTTTCACCTTCGCCATGATATTGCAGCTCATATAAATATTTTTGGCCTTGCTTATGCACCATCAAGTATTCCAACTCCACCAAGCGAGAGAGGTGTATTTTTAATTGGGTATCACCCCAACCGGTTTTTTCTCGTACTGTTTTGCGACTAAAGTGATAGCTGTTTTGTTTTATATTGTCTTGATGGCAAACGGCTTTCACCATGTCATGCACCGCGCTTAATAGCTTTCTCGTTTGCGGTGGTAACTCATCTAAGCTTCTGCCCAACACGTCGTGCGCTAAACGATTCGCGATAGCAATATCGCTTAGCTCAACTTCGATGTATTCCAAGGTTTTACCTTGGTGCAATACGGTTTTTATTTCTCGTTGATACTGGTGCAGTAAGGCCACGGTTTTAATGAGGTGTAGGTATTTCATGTGATCACGACGACTGCGGGTTTGACTGTCCATAAAGGTTAATTGCTTAGCGAAGGGATTCACCACCTTGATCGACTTTAATAAACGCTGGGCATTGCTATGGGTTTGGAGTATGGCTTTTTTGGTTTCATCGGCCAGCATACCGTCGAGGGTTTCTCTATCGCGTTGCAACTCATGGATTAAGCGGGTTTGTTCGCGGCTTTCATTCACGGTAAGCACTATGCAGCGGTTCATTAACTCTTCGTCAATGTCGATAGCCGTGGTGGTGGTAAACAACATCACCGGCCCTTCCACACGGTATTCCTGCGTCATTAAATTACCGTCGGCATCCTTGCCAGTACTAGCGATGGTCAACTCGCCTTCACTTTGTAAAAGCTTTAAAGCGTAGCTCGCACTTTCTGCGCCCTCTTCTTCAGCTAACGCTAAGATTTTGTGCTTGAGGTTGGTTTCGCCCATATAAAATAAACTTTGGCCGGTCATGGCCGAGTACTGCACACATTCTTCCTTGGGCATCATCGCCAGTACAGCATTCATTAAACTGCTTTTACCGGCGGCGCTGGTGCTTTGTATTACTACCGCTAAAGGATTATCTAACTTTCTGGATACGGCAGCCAAATAGCCCACCAGCTTATTGGTTTCTTCACCCACGACACCGGCGGCGTTAAAGTCGGCCAAGATACGATCCAGCAAATTGGGATCACGTAATAAGCTTAAAGCGGCTTCCTGCTCTTCATCGTTCAAGTACACCGCGTTATCTTTGGGCGCACTTTCTTCGAGGCGGTCTTGCTGGTGACTTTCCAAGGCCAATAACACTTTGCCTAAATCATTTTTGATAGTGCTTTCATCAACACCTAGCTCGATAATGGCTTGCTTGATAAAGCTTTGGCGCTGCCGCGCCACATATAAATCCAAGCTATCCACATGGAAGTGTTCGCCCTGCCTGACCAGCACATTCACTTTTAAGCTGTCGTAGCTCACGCTTTTGTTTAGGCCGCGCACGCGGTAATGGCGTGGGCCGAAGGCCAGCGTCATTTCGTTATCTTTGATTTGGGCATCGACGGTTAACGGGTCGTGCTTGGGTACTGGTGATGAGGTTGGCGGTTCGGGTAATGCAGAGTGATTTTGTTCACTATTTTCTGTTGGTTCTGCCAGTTCAGGTTTAACAGCATCTGACGAACAGGGATGTTCTAATGTCGCGGACGCAGGATGCGTAGGAGCGACTAGAGAACTAGCCGCCAAAGGTGAAGGTGTTTCTATTTCTTCAATATCATTCAGTGGTGGCTCGCCACCACCCATCCATTCCGCTTTTCTAATCACCAAGCCAAGACTTTTTTGCGCTGGCGTCACTTGCCGTGCGTACTCGTTCGCATCCATACCTTTCGGGAACAGGATGCGATAGCACGCGATACCGGCTTGTATCAGTTGCTTGGCAGCTTTTTCAGCGGCAGCATTTCCCGCTTCGTCACGATCATAAGCAATCAACACACGTTTGATTTTTAACGCGGTGATACGGTCAAACAGCTCATCGGTAAAGCCTTGCGTGCCGTAACTGGTGGTCACATGCTTAAAGCCCCAACGCCAAAACGTTAACGCATCAATCAACGATTCACATAAAATCACTTCGTCACTGTTTAAACCTTCGGGATTAAACACACCACTATGTGGCCCTGGTAAATACAAGTGTTTGGGTGTGCCCTTGCGTAAATTGCGCACGGTTTTACGGCCATAAACTTCGGTCACTACGCCATTTTCATCGATCACAGGGATCACCAATGAGCCGTTAAAATGCTCGCGGCCAGTTTCGCGATACAAGCCGATTCGCTGTAATTGTTCGCGGATTTGCGCACCGGCTTTCACTTGTTTGGCTGGTAATGTAATACCCAAAGAACGATTGGCGTAGCCTAATTTAAAATGGTTAATTAATTCCGCATCATCCAAGCCGCGATATTTTAAATGGTCTTGTGCGTCCTGATTTTGCTTTAAAGTTTCGTGATAGAAGCTAATCACCTGCTGTAAAACCGCTTGATCATCTTCGGTGGGTGCCACCTCCACATCAACCGGCTCCGGTGTATGGGCATTGGTTTTGGATTCAGAAGAAGCGGCTAAAGGAAGGTATTGCTGCTGTAATCGCAATGCGGCCTGACGGAAGTCTAAGCGTTCGGTTCTCATCACCCAATCGATCACACTGCCACCGGCACCACAGCCAAAGCAGTTAAAGAGATTGGTTTTTGGGCTGATAATACACGAGGGTGTCTTTTCTTCATGGAAGGGGCACGACACCACGGAGTCTTTGCCTTGGCTCACCACTTCAAAGCCCTGCTGGCGCACTAAGTCCAACAACGAGACATCCGCTTTGATTTGGTTGATGGTGTCATCTGGTATACGTGCCATAGGCCAACCCTCTCTAAAAAACCCGTCAATAGACTTTACAGTACTAAACTACATGACTACTATGTACTTATCAAGTCGTACTTTCTAGACAGGGGGTTATCATCATGGCCGTATTCCACTACTTTGGTATTGGCTTGGATATGGCACAACTCAAAGACCAGCTCAAAGAGCTACGCGAACAACGCAAAATCACTCAAACACGCCTAGCAGAGCTAATTGGCGTAAGCCCACGCGTCTATAATCGATGGGAAAACGGCGATGCCGTGCCTCATTGGGATTCTGTAGTAAAGATTGCAGAAGCACTGGATGTGAGCCTTGATCAGCTCGCAGGACGTACAGGGAAGAGTGACAAAGTTGTCATACATAACCTTAAGCTGCATGAGCTGTACAAGAAGGTCAATGAGTTATCAGATGAGGATCAGCAAGCGCTAATTGTGCTCTTGGACAGCCTTGTGGCTAGAGCAGATTTGCAAAAATTGGTCAGTGCCAGTCAGAGCATGAGGAAGTAAAAAGCCCAGCGAGTACTGGGCTTAAAAAATTACATTAAAAATGTTTACCTCATTTAACCTATTTGGTCTTACAGAACAGGTCTACCAACCAGCGCCCAAATACAAGCTCACTATCTAGTGAATCGTATGTGGGGTCAAACTTACTAGCAAAAAAATCAAATGGTGTTAAATCAAAAAAGAGGTGCTTTTGCCCCCTAACTAACAAGGTTAATTTAGAGAACGGGCCGAAACATTGAAACTCTACTTTTTCGATTTCCTGTACAGCCATTTCATTATTTTTTAAGCATATAAACCAATTCTCATCTCGCTTGTAAGCAACCAACTTCTTTCCAAATAAAAATCGCTTTAAAAAACCATCAGTTAATTCTGGGGAGCTGTTTTCGTGAATTAAATCACCAGAACAGCTCCAAGAATAAACCGTACTTTGCTTACCCCACTCTCTTATAAAAAAAGTAGTCATACTACAAGGCTCCGCCAACCATCCTATTTATTTTTTCACTGCTTCGAACCGCACTATCAATAATATCGTCATACGTTTTCCCTCGGCTGAGGAACCAAGACACGTCCGGCCCAACTGCATGGCCGTAATGCCACATATTCCTTAACTCCAATATTCTTTTTACCGCTTGCCCCGCAATTCCTTCGGCTTCCATCATTGCGCGAGCTTCTATTTTGATTGAGTTACGCATCAGGACTAACGACTCGGCAATCTGCTGAGATGTACGCCCTTGCGTTCTCCACAATGAAATTTGACGCGGCATTTCATTAGCAAGGAACGACATATACCTTTGTCGTATCGCACGGTTTACTGGACCAAAAGTATATTTAATTAGCTTGTAACCTGAGGTGGCTACGCCTGTACCCATAAATCCAAGCGCAATATCTAATGCCCCATCAGCATAGCGTCCCTCATAAATCGCAACACCACCGCTACCAATTGAATATCCAGATAAACCAGCACTTGCGACTGCTAAAGTAGAGCTTACATTAACGGCTGACATAACAGACCCAATAGAAAACTTACCCGTTGGATCTATGTTATTAGCCGGATCAGCATTTGCGTACAGATACTTATGCAATGTAATAGGATCATGGTTATTCCCCATCCAAGTATCCATTGAGGTAAATCGCCCAATCCCTTGATCGTAATACCTCGCTCTTAGGTAATACTGATTCAGAGAGCTGTCAAACTGCTCCCCAGCAAACATATAACTATTTTTGGTAACACCCGTACGGTTCAGTACCTCACCGAACGCTTCGTAATCATAAGCGTCTGAAATACTACCTGCGCTATCACTTAACGTTCTAACACTACCCAATCCATCGTAATGGTAAAAATAGCTATTACCTTCTCTCGCCTGGCTAATCAAGTCGTCACCATAGGTGTAACTTACCGTTTCTACACCATCGGTTTCGAGCAAAACTTGCGCATAAGCCCGGTTGCTATCAACAAGGAAGCTTGTAGTAACACCACCTACCTGTTTACTGTTGCGAATTCCCGCAACGTTGTAAGTATAACGTAGCAACTCTTCAGCCGTTTCGGCTTCCACCATTTTATTTTTGCTGTTGTATCGGTAGGTAGTGGTAATACTTTCCGAGGTTTCTTCCAGGGTATTACCGTTAGCGTCGTGGGTGTAGGTAGTGCCTCCTTGCGCTGTTAAGCGGTCGTTTGCATCGTAGGCATACGACGTTTCAACCCCTTCTACCGTTTGGCTAATACGATTACCGACCGCATCGTAGGTATAATTTGCACTGTAATTACCTACATCGCTATCAGTAATAGTTTCGCCAGTGAGACGGTACAGGCTATCGTAGGTGTAATCTGTTACGCGCCCATCCAACTCGGTAATTGCAGTGCGACGGTTAGTCTCATGTAGCGAATAGTCATATCGCTCCACCAAAGCACCGGCACCGCTGTATGTTTCCAGGGTGATCAAACGATTCAGTTCATCGTAGTAGTATATTTGGCTGCTGCCATTGGGGTAGCTGATACTGGTACGATTACCTACGGCATCGTAGCCATAGCCGGTAATACCGTCCACACTGGTTACCGAGGTCAGCCGATTAAGGGCATCGTAAGTATACGTTGTGGTAACAGCACCACCTCCGGCTGGCGTGGCAACCAATCGCGTTTTATTGCCATTCAGATCGTACTCAAACGCTAGAGTTGCTCCATTGGGCTGTGTTTCCAGAGTTAGACGACCGAGAACATCGTATTCGTAATATGCAATACGATGTTCTCCTAGTGCAGATACTTTTGTAGCGGAAGATCTCTGACCAAGTACGTTGTACTCAAACCGTTCTTCATTACCATCTGCGTACACGATGACAGTTGCACGGCCATTGTCATCGTATTCGTAGGTGGTAATGTCACCGTTGAAGTCAGTATAGCTGAGTACATAACCCGCTTCGCTGTAGGCCGTTGTTTCCTCTTGGCCCATTGGCAATATGCGTTTGGTTACTTGACCCTGGGTGTCATAATCCCATGCAGTGCTATTACCATTAGCATCCGTTTGTGAAACTTTATTACCTTGCTCATCGTAGCCATATATAGTTTCTTGGCCCAATACGTCGATAACCTTCGCTAGTCGACTCATGCTGTCGAACTCAAATCGAGTTTGAACATCTGCTTGGTCTATTTCAGCAGTACGACGTGAAAGCGCATCGAATTCCGTTTCGATTTTACTTCCATCTGCATAGATCGTTGCGATGCGCTGATCAAGATCGTTATAGGTGTATTCCACACGGCGATCAAGCGCATCGATGGTCGCCGTCATCCGCCCCGCAGCATCATGCTCGTATCGCGTTTCGTTCGCAAACGCATCACGAACCAATGTCCGGCGCCCCGCCGCGTCGTATTCGTACTCTGTACGATTACCCAACGCATCAATACTCGCAACCAAGCGGCCAGCGGCATTGTATTCGCTACGCGTTATTGCTCCATCTGGGTGAGTAGTGTTTATAAGGCGATTGGCAGCATCGTACTCGTTGCGAGTTATGTTGTTATTTCGATCCATCTGCTCAATTAAATTTCCCCCGGCGTCGAATGTTTTACTTTCTTCACTGCCGTCGGTATAACGCACAAGAACCTGATTACCGCGCGAATCGTATTCGAATTCGGTTCTCTGACCCAGGGTATCTACTTCTACCACAACCTGGTCGAAATAATTGTATTCCATAGTTGCTTCCGAGCCGTTTGGATATACAGTGCGGATTACGCGGTCTTCTGCGTCGTGCTCGTATAGAGTTTCGAGGCTGACACTATTGCCTTCCAAGTCTGTGCGGCTAGTTGTTTCTCGAATCTTACGGCCACTCGCGTCGTAGCCAAAAGAAGTAACAGAACCATCGGCATTGGTCTGGCTACTAATCAAGCCAGCCAGTGGGCCTACACAAATAACACCATGTGACTGAGTGTTTCCAAGTGCATCCGTAAAGCCCTTGCTTGCTCCGGTGGAACAAGAGCTGCCTCCAACGCCTATATCCCAATGTAGCTTGGTTACGTTACCCGATGCGTCTGTAATGCTGGTGAGCTTGCGAGAACGTGTATCGTAAGCATTTTGGTATACCGTAACATCTAAAGCATTAGTGGTGCTTTCCTCCATGTTTTGTTTGGTATACGTATTGGAAGTTATATTACCCAATGCATCGGTCTCGCTGATTATATTGCCACGGCTGTCGTAATCCCATTTGCGCGTTTCACCTAGGTGGTTTGTTTCTGTTCGTACGTCTCCAACTATGTTGTAGGTACGCGTTGTAGTTTCACCCAGCTCGTTGGTTTCGCTTAGTACGCGACCCTTATCGTCGTATATATAAATCGTGTTGTTACCACGCAAATCGGTAACGATTGAGGTACGGCCGTCAATGTTGTGGTCGTATTCAATGCGATTACCTTCTGCGTCGATTATCGCAGTGAGACGACCATCTTCGTCATATTCCATACGCGTTGCAGATACACCATTTGGATCAACAATGTCGTCCAGATAGTGTGGAATACGGGGTAGATAATCGAAGGTGGTTATATCTCCAGAGAAGTCAGAAAGTTGTTCAAGATCCCCTTCGAGCGTATAGAAGTAATCAATGCGACGACCATCTGGCAGCGTCAATGCAATAATTCGATTTTGCGAATCGCGTTCAAACTCAATCGCATACCCGAGGCTGTGAACAATTCCACTCTCGCTGTAGGTAACGTATTGTCCGCCCGGCTCTTCTACTCTGCGAATACCGAAGCCTTGATCCAGGTAGTACACCATGCCACCCTTTGTAGTGAGTTTGTAGCCATTTGGATCGATTCCATTATCTTGTGACTCAAAGTCCCCCATATCGATAATATTGCCGTTTGCCAAACGCAACAGGCCATGGTCGGTTTGTTCCAGTGTCGAGTATGTACCAGCCATTGCTTCAAAGCTCATCTGAACGTCAATGGTTGGTACTAGGTACGAACAATCTGGGTTTGCTACAGCTTTGAACTTTTCAATACTGCCATCAGGCAAGGTGATAGTTACAATGGGATTGCCATTCGGCTCTACACAATAGTTACCAAAGAAACCGTTACGGTAGTAGTTCAGGTTCCAACTAAAGCCTAGTGTTCTGCTTTCCTGTATCCGAACATTTTGATAGTCGACACTCCAACCGTAACCAAAGTCCAGACTTTCGTTGCTGCGGCGTGTATCGTAGGTTCGCGTTACGCGTACAGGAATACCGGCAAGATCAACACTCACATCTTCAAAGGTTATGGAGTAATGACCAACTTTCATATCACCGTCCACAATCAGTGTAGTGCTGTCTTGTGCAGTTTGACCGTTTACATCCGTTGCTAAAAGTACAACCGAATAAGTGCCATTTAACAGCATTGTTGGGTCGAACTCGGCAAGCTCAGCATTCTCAACCTCGCTATTACCTGAAGCCACCATCGTCCAATTACCTGCACCTTTAGGGGAAACAAACAATTCGTATGAAACAAGGTTATCATCGCTTACGGTTCCAACAATGCTGGTTGGTGCCGTAACGATTGTGGCTTCCTCTGGTGTAGAGATTGTTGCGATAGGACCTGTAGTATCATCTGGGTTTAGCACCAAGTAGTTACCCACGTCTTCCCGATATTCTTCACCAGCGCTTGCTATTGCAATTACATCGTGCAGACCAAACTCGCTTGCCGTGATGGTGGCCTGGCCATAACCATCCAGCTCAACTTCCAAGCCGTCTACATATATAGCAATTGCAGTCACTGAACTGCCGCCTGTTGTCGCGACGGAAAGAGTAACATCGTCGCCAACATAAGCAGTTGCCGGCGTGACATCGAGGAATAATCGAAGAGGTGGATATTCATCCCACACTTTTACAGACCAGGTTTGGATAACGCTTAATTGGCCGTCGGAAACCTGTACGCTGAAATTCTGGATACCAATATCCGAAGTTGCGGTATTCCAAAGGAGCGCGCCCTCAGGCGATAGGCTCGCATCTGCCACGGTTGCGCTAAGTAGCTCATAAGTTAGTGCGTCACCATCTGGGTCTGTCGCTTCAACCTGGTAGCCATATTCCTCGCCCGACACAATTTCGGTTAAAGGCTGGCTGACTATTTGTGGGTAGTTGTTTATTCCTGCACCCGAGTCTTCGAGTGCCGACTCAACGGCAAGTGTGTAAGACTGGGTAATAGCCGACTTTCCGTCAGATACTTTAATAGCTACCGTGTATTCGCCCACGGCCCCCTCAACGGGTGTCCAGCTAAATAGGCCAGCTGCAGACAACTCAACACCATCAACTTCTGGGCTTAACAAAGAATAAACAAGCGCGTCGTTATCTGGGTCCACTGCCTGCGCCTGATACTGGTACTCATTCCCTACTACGGCTGGCGATGTTGGAACACTGATAAAATATGGTAGTTCATTCGGGACAACTGGCATATTTACCGCTACCCCAAATGTTTGAGTGCTGATGGCTCCACGGGCGTCAGTTGCGATAACTACTACATCAAATACCTGAGTATTTTGCTCTTCGGACGGGGTCCAGGTTACGACACCGGCCGGAGAAATATTCATACCGTTTGGCTTGGCCCCCAAGGTAATTTGAACCGCATCGCCATCGCTATCCGTCGCTATAACGCTGTACTGGTAAAGCGCACCGACGGTCGCAGTTTGACCGGGATCACTGATAATTGCTGGCGGATTATTAAAGGATTCGTTCACCGGCAACGCCAGAGATTGCGCTGCCTTCCCACCACGACCATCTGAAACCACTATGGTTATAGTATATGTACGACCTATCATGAATGCCTCTGGAAGCCACGTAAACACCCCGGCTGAATCGATTGCCATGTTTCCTGCCGCATCGTCCAAGGAATAACTCAAATCGTCACCGTCTTCATCAACGACTTTCACTGGATAACCAAATTCCTGTCCAACCGTTACCGCTCCGCTCGGAGTGCTGACAATTTGTGGGGCGTGATTACTTTCATAGGGATCCGTAACTTCAATTGAAAACCGAAGGTGGGTACTTTCACCGCGTTCATCCATTGCAACAATATCAATTACGTTCAGACCAATTTGATCTCGCGTAGGAGTCCAAAACACCTCACCTGTAATGCCATCTATTTGCATCCCTGCAGGCTTGGTGGCCAAACCAAACTGAATCGCATCACCATCGGGGTTTGTCGCTACAGCAGTATATGTCCACTCTTGCAACGCTGAAATGGATTCATTGACCTTCTCTTCAAACTGCGGAGGATAATTATCTGGAACAGATACTGTTAACTTGTGTAGCTGTTCATCTAATAAACCTTCTGAGTCCTGCACAGCGATATTAAAACTATAGACGCCCGACTCTAGCACGCCCGCTAGCGCAGTAAGCTCTCCGGTATAGGCATTTATTGAAATTTGAGAGGGATTGTCACGTAGACTGAAACGATGTGCGTCACCTAGGTCTGAGTCTTGCACCTCGGCTTGGAACGAATATCCCAATGCGCTGGCCACGCCGCTGGAAGCGGAACTCACAATACTTGGCGCTTCGTTTAGGTTTATTGTGCTGTATAGAAGAGTTTGGCTATCGAACAGGCCTAACGGGTCATATGCCCCTACCTGCAATACAGTCGAGCCTTGACTGTTATTACTGGTGTCGCACTCTTCCGCTACCGTAGAAATACTGGCATACACATAGGACGCCAACTGCTCTGCAGATATGTTAGGCAATCTAACTGAGAATTCACCGTAACCATCTAAAGCCTCGACAACTACTTCTCCTAAAGACGTGTCTTCCACTCTGTCTCCATTGGTATGAAAACTCACGGTAATTGGCTCTCCAGCAGGAGCTGCACCGCGATTTTTCAAAACAACTGACAGGGTATTAGTTTTGTCGTTGAAGCTTAACTCGAATAGAGCAAAGTCAGGCATCGAAAGAGCTGACCGATTTGCAAAAGTATTCAAGCGGTAGGTGTTGTGTGTTAACCAACTCGGCTGCTCGAATTGCGGAACAGTACCGTCATCATTAATGTTTGTGATGTGATACGCGTGCTGATTCCAAATAGATCGAGTTGGTGCCCATGGTTCACCAGCTGTCTCAAGCGCAAATAAGCCAGGCGTGGTCGATTCGTTCCCACCGAACAAAATCTCGGCCTGACCGTCGTTATCAATATCCGCAATTACTGGCACTTCGAGAGTTGTCCCAGAACGATTGTATCTCTCATGAATTAGCGTACCTGTCGTACCATCGAATACACGGAAATATTTCTCGTCCGCATACACAACTTCGGCGCGCCCATCTCCCTGAAAATCGAATACAGAAGACCCTGTACGATGGGACGAAGCGTCAATTGTTCGAAAACGCCATTTCTCGGAACCGTCCGTTTCGAAAACAACGTAATTGGCACCACCTGCGACACCAATTTCTGGCTCGCCATCACCATCCACATCAGCAACCGTAGGGGCGCCACCGCTACCACCGCCCGGTATAGGCCGTGACCAAATTAGCGTTAAATCGTGGTTATAGAGATAAACTTTTCCAGCCCCAACTTGAACAATTTCAGGGAATTCATCTTCATCGAAATTACCAACAGCATTAAAGCCACCGGAGGTTACTGAGGTATTGCGATACAGAGTGTTTCCTTGGTAATCGTATACGGTGTTACCTGCAATAATTTCCTGGAAACCATCCAGGTTCACGTCAGCAACAATTGAAATAATACCGTAGCCAGTTTCACCACCATACGAATTTCCACCTTCTGCGACTACATTACCTTCATGGTCGAAAATAATACGGCCCAGAACAATTTCCGGATCGCCATCTGCATCCAAATCTGCAATTGACACCGCGTCCCGCGGATCAGTTTTTGAGGGGGCTCCCGTTAATTTACTCCACTTTAGTTCACCAGTATGCTCAAAGGCCAACAATCGAGACCGGTTTGGTGAAACGCCAACGATCTCAACAATACCATCACCGTCGATATCAGCTGCAGCAGGGCTACCTAGGCCTGCGACTAAGCCCTCTGCGCTTTGCCAAATCGTTTCACCTGTATCACCATCTACCACAACTAAACTATCACCGGTTCGGTCAAAAAATGCCACATCCGGCATGTCTTCAGTTGTAATTTCCCCATCAGCATTATCATCTGTAAGTTGCACAACGACTACAGGCCCAAATACACGCGTTGAGCTACCCGTTCCTTGCCAATTCCATTTCACTTGAGCAGAAAATTCACCCGAACCTATGAACGGTGGACGCTCGCAATACTCATTATTGTTGCGCAACGATTCAACGAAAAAATCGTCGGCATTCGAAATACCCCCAGAGAATTTATTTATAACAACGTTTGGCTCGTATACACGATCGAGTGCATAGCCCAGGTCATCACCATTCGGATCAGTGGCCTTCACATCATATATGTAACCTAACCCCTCAATACCCTGCTGCACCGAGTTCGATATTATTTCGGGCGAAAGATTTTCATTTACTATGAGCGTAATTTCACGTTCGGCAGTTGCACCACGTAAATCAGTCACTGTTATAGTAAATACATAGTTACCAGGCTGAAGGATTGTTGGATCAGATGTAAACTGGCCTGTACGCTCGTCAATATACAAGCCTTCCGGTGCGTCCACCAACCTAAAAGAGAGGGCATCGCCCCTATCCACATCACTTGCATCAACAGTTGAACGTAGAACCTGAGCACCATCTAACTCAAGCTCAGACTCACCCTCAAATTCCGGCGCATCGTTAGCATCAGCGACATTTACAGTAAAAATTTGAGTGTCGAACAACCCCCTGCGATCTGTAACCCGCGCCTTAAAAACGGCGGCAACATTTGAGTTGTTCTGAATTTCACACTCATCCAAATTTTCAGCTTCCACAATTCGAGCGAATACAGAACTGGAAAGAGCGCTATCACTTTCAATATCAATGGAAACGAGTGCAGAAACACCACTCGAGATTTCGGGAATTGTTACACGCCCAAGAAATACACCGGAATTGTCAAACCCTGAATATATTTCCAATGTGGTCTTGGAATTAACATCTGTAATTCCCCGGTTTGAAACGCCTACGGACAAATGAAGAGAACCATCTTCATTTTTTATAAGATCAAAATCGCCAACTCTCAAATCCGGATTGCCTAGGTGATCGAGGGCAACGGGCAGGTAAGCCATCACCAAACTTGTTGTTCCATAATTCGTTGTAAACCAGCCGGTACTTGTCCTCCAAACCCCATTGGTTTCCTGAGTACCCAGCAAATATTTGATAGCATTAATAACAGCCGGATCTGTTATGACTGGATTGCTATAATCCAGCGCTAAACCTACCCATGCAGTGACGAGAGGATCTGAAGAAGCGCCACCAAATGTTAGTGGCCATCCGCCATCGTTACTTTGTTCTTCACGTAAGCGTGCGTCACTCGCATGTATTTTCTCAAGAATTTGTACTTTCAAATTGTCATCTTGAATATAACCAACAAGCTCTGCTAACCCAATTAATTTAAAGGCAAAGTCAAGGTTATTATTTTCGTTTCCTGTGAGGATATTGGTGGTAATTGCATCCACTTCTGAACGATAAACATCGGCCATCTCTAGCTGGCTAGCGCTAAACGAAATTTCACCCCCATTGATATCAGACAGAAATCCGCTGACGCCCTGAGCAATCAATGCATTGACGGCCTGGGGAATACGTATCCACGCAGTGTCGTGATCTCGAGTCCAGTAAAGATTGGAGGCGCTGCCCTGTTGTGTCGCCTGAAAGTACCTCAAGGCCTCTGCTCGCACACTTGCTGTACGCTCACGATCAGGATGGTTTTCGAGTGCCCATAACGCTAATGACGTTTGTGTTTTTGAATATTCGGGATGCGACTTTCGAATTGACCCATCTGACTGTTGATTATTGAGAAATTCCTGAAGTAAATATTCAGTTACGGTCTCGTCTATAGCAGCCTTTGTCATAGACGTTTCCAAACCAACCAGGCTTTGCGTTTGCACATGACAACCCAAGCATTGGTTGCTTTCACTCCATTCATATACTGCTGGAGCAGTGTAACTGCCGGCTAACTCTAGCGCCGTTTTTACGTCCTGGAAAAGCGGTGCTATATAGGTCGGTTCTATACCAACTGTATTTTCCTGCAGCACACCTACAGCTCCTGCGGGCACGATATAACACTGCGCATTAAACTCTGGAACACTAGCGACATACTCCGCGCCTGGCATCCAGTTGATAAGCCCGGTTTCAGGATTAATAACTGCTGTTGCGGGAAATTTATCCAAGCTATAAGTTAAGACGTCTCCGATTACAGTGTCCTCATCCTCCGCGTCCACATCGTATGAATAATTCAAATTTTCTGTCGCTTGAGTAACAGGATCTGAAACAATTACAGGAGGTTTATTCGAAATAATTGAAAGATCCCCAACAAAAGGAACATGATGTAGTTCCATCATTCCAGACCAACTCTTAGCGTAAACACTACCGTTTAAATGCCCTTGGGGATCTACAATATTTGCAGTTGGGGCGAGTACTGTCCCTTCAATACCAACATTCACAAAAGTAACTTTACTCGCTTCGTAGAAGTTAAATATTGTTTTATGCGCCCAAGGGGCTAGATGGGTCAGACCAATTGACTCAAACTTTGGATTATCACCAGAAACATTAAAAATAAGTGTTGCGTCATCCGGGATGCATTTCACATCGAAGCTATAGGCAGTTTTAACCATATCACCATCAAGGTTGAAAACCTGGGTGTCAGAATCACAATCGCCCGCCATATATACACCACCCCACTTGTACTCAACCGTGGTATTTACTGTGGCCAGAGATAAAAACTGAGAGATGAGAGCTAACCTTTTGAACTCATCGCTAAAGCTGAAGGGCAACTCGGCATGATTAACAACAGCGGAACCTTCTTCCATTGCATTTAAAATTTCATCGCCTATTGCAGAGGTATCACCTCCAGCAGCTACACTACCGGTAAAAATACGACCATCGTGATAAGTAATATCTCCACCAACTATTAGTGTGAAGGTTTCAGGAGGGGTCTCAATTTTGGTTGCCACGCCATAACTGGTGAGCGAAATATTGCCCCCTGCGGCGAGTTTCCCATGAATATCGGTAGCTTCAGCGGTAAAATCACCAGAGATGAAAGCGTTATATTCACCCGGGACACCCAATGACGAAGCCATGGAGGCGGATGCGAGCGTCAGCGTTAAGATCGCTACGCATTGGAAGAAAAAATTAATGTCGCGCTTGCTAGCCCGTGACGTGCCAACAAAAAGAGATTTGAGTGAATTCACATCGCCCCCGATATTTCAAAGAGAAAATAAGGGACACAGCGAATAGTCAATCCTTCGAAAAACCGCTTATCGGCTGCATCCATGCCAAACTGCTACGTTGTTACAAGCGAAAGGATAACCCATCTTTGTTTTAATTTCATTACACCAATTGTATACAATCGTAATTCATGTCGTCAGCTGAACAACTGAAACTGGAAACAACCCGCCCTGCGCCATATTTTTTCATTATTAAAAGATATTGACCAAAATCAAAGAATCAAAGAATCAAAGAATAAAAAAAGTAATAGAACAATGCCACGGTTGAGCTCTGACGGCCAAAATAGAAATTGCCCCCCCTTACCGGCCGTCCAAATTCCAACGCTTTCCTTAATTACTCCAACCACAAACAGAATGAAATAATAAATCCAGTTGCAGCCCAAGCCCCTCTAACCCGACACTTCATCAACAACCTAAGGGCGTCCCCTTTTAGTTCATTCAACACCTCATTGCATTCATCTCTCTGCTTGCCCAACCTCTAATGGCCGTTCCTAATCTACCACGATCGGCTTAGGCTGCCGCCACATTTTTTATGCTCGATATTTCACGCAAAAAAAAAGCGCAACCACTGCTGGCTGCGCTTCGCGTGTACGGTTAGGTACATCACCGTTTAACCTGGTAAGTAATAAAATAGTGCAGGTCGGTTAAACATAACGACACGTCCTTGTGCCTTGTGGGCAGAAGATTGTGCCGCCATGCTTATATCTATTTAACTCTGCCTTACGTGGGGGTTTTGCCCCCTTTTTCTGTCACGCTTTGACTGGCCTGCAGAATATATTTTTACTGATATTAGTTTTATTTATCGGCCTAAATAATTCATTAACCAATCCATCGCGGGACGGTGCTGGCCATTGCTTTGGATTAAGCCTGTGCCATCACGCCACGTTGAGCCAACAACATAGCCCCAGAAGGTAATACCGTAAACATTTGGATGCTCATAAAACAGGGGGAAATGTGTTTGCAGGTACTGTAGCTGAGTCTGGTCGTTGGTGGCTTCGATGTCATATTCGGAAATATAAAGCGGCACGCCGAGAGTAGAAATCAAGTCGAGTTTGTCTTGAATCTCTGTTGCCGTCCACTCTCTGGGATCATACAAGCTGTGGGCTTGCAGACCGAGCGCATCAACCACACCAGCTTCAACTGCTGGGCGGATCAAATTCATGATGGTGTCGGTGTCCCACGTCATGAAGTTGTAGTCGTTGTAAATTAACACGGTGTTCGGGCAGTACTGACGAGCCAACTGGAATGACTTAAGAATCCAATCATTACCAAACGCATTTTGTGCGTAATTGGCCGGAGCATGAGACGAGATTGCTTCGTTGACTACGTCCATCATTTGAGTGTCTGGATAGCGCGCACAGTAATCACTAATCCACTCTTCAATTTCAGCGGCTTGCTCGGAAGCGCTTAGCCCACCGATCCAACCAGGCTGCTGGCTTCCCCACACCATGGTGTGGGCTTTTACGGGTATGCCGTTAGCGCGGGCATAATCGTAGATGGCATCTAAAGGACCCCAATTGTACTGGTCACGCGAACCTTCTACTGAGCCCCACTTACCTTCATTTTCGGGCGTGATTTGATCCCAGTATTGGGTGAAATCGGATCTCACACTGCCACTGGTAGTGATATTACCTACGAAAAATGGCGGGAAGTTGGGGTTACCTGTTGAAGAGCTGCTAGAGCTCGACGACGAGCTAGATGAACTAGAAGAGCTGCTGGAGCTTGACGAGGATGAACCACCGAAGGGGTTACCAAAACCGATGGAACCATCGCAGTGAAGCATCTCTGAATAAGAACCACCTCCACAGTTGCCATCGTAGGCGCCGGTATTATCTTGCTGATCTTCCGCTTGATAGGTTGTGCCATTTACCGTCACGTAATCCACTTGCACATCACGGTCACCGGAATCGTTGGTAAACGCAACGCGAAGCTCACCTGTGGCATTGGTGTTCACACTGTAGTCCATCATGCTGGTGCTCAGCGTCCAGGTTTGGATGGTAGAGCCACCAATTTCCAAACTAACACTCTCATCGCCAATAACGCCGCTCATACGAACGGTAATGGCATTATTACCACTGCTGGAGCTAGAGCTTGAACTAGAGCTGGAGGAGCTACTGCTAGAAGAACTACTAGAAGAACTGCTGGAGGAGGACGATGAACAACTGCTCACGACACCACCATCACCACTCTGGCTATTACAGGTACTGGTACCAATACAGCTCTGACTGCTTTCCCAACCCCAACCACTGGTCTGATTCTGACAGACGGCGTAGTTCGTGCCGTACCAATTACAAACCGTCTCACAAACACTGCTGTTGGACGAGCTGGAACTGGAAGAGCTTGAGCTAGAGGAGCTAGAACTTGAAGAACTGGAGCTTGAAGAGCTAGAACTGGAAGAACTAGAACTTGAACTGCTGCTCGAAGATGAACTACTGGAAGAGGACGATGTGCTACAAGTGGAAATGACGCCACCATCACCAGACTGGCTTTCGCAGGTTGTGCGGCCTATACAGCTCAGGTTGTTTTCCCAACCCCAACCGCTATCCTGATTCTCGCACAGTGGGCGAGGATCGTCCTGATACCACTTACACATTTCTTCACACTGGCCAATACTAGAGCTGGAAGAGCTGCTGGAACTGGATGAAGAGCTGCTACTGGAAGAACTGCTTGAGCTAGAAGAGCTGGAACCTCCGGAAACATCGATTAGCTCCAGCATTTTTTGCCCGTAGCGTTGCCCAATTTCACGATAGCCAGCGGCGTTAAAGTGGTACTGATCGCGCGAACCTAAGCCTGCAGCAGAAACCCAATGACCATTAGTGACAACATCAGAAATACGATGCACTTGGGTGTCGTGGCTGGTGCAGCAAGCACCTGGGACCATTTCGCCAGCAATAAAGGGGACGTCGTTCGCGTTTAATCCTAGATCGTTGCGCAGGTTGGTCACAACATCGTTGACCTTGCCAGGCCAGCTGGTGTCACCGGTATCGCTTTCCCCCTGATGGAAGATAATGCCTTTAATCACGCCATCTTGCTGAGCCTTTTGCGCCAGATCGAGGAGCCAAGCATAACCGCCTTGCCCAAGGGGAACTGAACCGTTCGCACCGGATGGGCTACAAGTGCCTCTGGATGCGCAATCCTTCATAAAGAAATCAATGCTTTGACCTTGATAAGCTGCCCCGACCAGGCCGACCTGCACTCCGGCCCCGCTGTTTTCAAGCATGGTGCGACCAAAGTAGTCTCCTGGGCCAAGGCCACCGCTATTCCAATTATGAGCAACGTCATAACAGCGAATTAAAGGTGGAGTGGCTGTTCGCCATTCACCGTAACTGGCACCACCAACGGTGCAATTGTTATCGGCTTGCATCGCCATAAGACCAGCTGGGACCTGACGATCCTGATCAGATATTTGCCCCTGACCTTCCATATTGGATTGGCCAAACATAAGGTAAATATGGAAGTTGGGATCGGGGGCGGCAAAAACCGACGCGGATGAAAGAACGAGCGCTAGCAAGCCAATCAATTTATTTACGCGCCGAAAAGGCGATGCCACCTTGGCGGTTACTGAATACAACATTGAGAGTACAACGTTCGAGAACGCTGCGTGTAATAGACGTTTCATTTTAAATTTCCCATGAAGTGAGTTATGCGTTATTAAAACCATTCCAAATCGGGCGCAGGTGAGCGCACAAAAGAAATGTCGTGCTAGGGATTTTATTTATCGGTGCAGTTAAAACCGAGCGGCACACCGACTGGCCAAAAATGATTTCACTGGAAACCAGACCAAATAATCGCTACAGGATTACATTTTCATAATCCGGCAACACCAAAATTTCCCCTAAAGTAATAGCGATAAATATGGGTAAGTACGAGGTAGCAACACATCCATGCGACTGCAAGCGTAGGACACAAAGACTTCCCAATTATTTTTATTCTTATTGTCTTTTTGACCATATGACTATAGGATAAAGAACAGGAAATTGAAATTAGACAAAAGTAGCAAGCCTTAAAATATTTGCATGTAATCGATTAACTTGGCATCAATTCAACTCAATATTTCGTCAAAAGCATCCAATTAGGAATTAATCTATTTCATCCCGCCTATAAATAACCTGCGCATTTTAGTGGTTTACCGAGAGAGTCATAAAAAACCCCATCAGCAACGTCAATCCCAGCTCATTATTGACCAGACCACAGGCTCACAAAAGAAGAAACAGGCCGCACGTAGCAAGATTTTATGTAGAGCCACCATACCGTCTTAAGCCGTAGGCATTAGAACTGAATTATCACTTTTCTAAACTGCTCACTAATGAAGAGGAGGAAAATGACTAGAAATAGCCCTACTATTGATGAACAAAACTTTCCAACACGTCACTGTCATAATTCAAATCATTATGATTCCCGACCAAACCAATACACCCATATTGTTAAGCAGCACAAGTTGGAGAAAGTGGAGTATCGAGCGTCTATGGAGAGCATGATTCCAATTCCAGAGCCGGGAAATAGCTTTTTCAGACCGTAAACCCATTTTTCGGTATACGAGCAAGCTTCCGTCATATTATTGCAACTATAAGTCAGTACCCTTACAAAGTTTGTTGTCTCAGCAGAACGCTCACGCCAATTCAGCCATTGCTCGAATTCATATTATTAATAAACGTAAGCCCCTGCTTTGGAGTTCCCCTCATGCAGTATTTAGAGAAGGAAGATATTTCCCTTCAGGAGGAAGAAAATCCAGGCTCTCTCACTGGTGTTTTTCTTGCGAACTTTAAGAGCATTCACCACTATGTGGCCTCCTATTTCTGTAGCGATCAAGATGCTGACGATATTCTGCAGGATGTTTTTGTAAAAATCGCCGAACGAGGAAACACCGAAGACATCGAGTCTCCAAAGGCCTTTATGTACAAAGTTGCTCGTAACTTATCTCTAAATAAACGCTCGCGGGCAAGTCATCGGCTAACGGATCAGATCGAGGATGCAGACCTCGATCACATAAACAGCAGCATAAGCCTTGACGAACTAGTCGAACAAGAGCAGCGTTTTGAACATTTTTGTGAGATTGTCGATCGACTGCCACCGCAGTGCCAGCGCGTGTTCAAACTCAAGAAAATTGATGGCCTTTCGAACGGGGAAATAGCCACAAAACTCAACATTACGGTAAGCACTGTAGACAAGCACTTAGCCAAGGGTTTGATCGAGTGCAAAAATGAGTTGCAGAAACTCGGCCATCTCGACATAGCAGAGCAACCACCTGTTCGACACACCCACCTTCAAAATCCACGACATTCGTACGACACTAAAATAAAAAAATGAATCAGGTAAAGAAATTTAAAAGCAAGAGCGCTATACAGCAGGATGCTGCGGAGTGGATTATAAAAATCGATCAGCGTGAATTGAACGGTGCAGAGCGTCGCGAGCTAGCGGAATGGATCTCAATAAATCGAAGCCATAAGCGCGAATTTATTGCATTGGCACGCCTATGGGGTAAGCTTGATCTTCTCAAGGCACATACGGGCAGCAAGCTTCATAAACCCCCGCCATCCAATCGCCTATCTATATCCGTATCAAAACTGCTTCCTTCTGCCATCGCAGCATCTATCTTCGTTGCCGCGCTAATTTTCGCTTTTATTCCTTCCGATACGGATACTAAAATCGGAGCCGAGAATATTATCGCTCAAATTGAAACTATGGTCGGCGAAATCCAAACGTTTCAACTCGCCGACGGCTCAAGTATAAACCTCAATACCGCATCTAAAGTCGACGTTGCTTACTCAAACAAGGAGCGAGCAATTTATCTGCTAGAGGGAGAAGCTCACTTTAATGTAACCAAAAACACCGAACGCCCCTTTATCGTTTATGTTGGCAAAGGTTCAATTACCGCAGTGGGGACAGCGTTTAATGTAAAATATAGCAAAGGTGTAACCGACCTGGTGGTTACAGAAGGTAAAGTAAAGGTCGCCAATTCAAAAACAAAAATCGAAGACGTTAAAGATTCTTCGCATCCTCCTAAAAAAATCAACGTGAAGAAAAATATAGTGGCGGTTATCGCCGGTCAAAAATTACGCTTCGACGATTCAGTCGTGAACAATATCATCGAGGTAGAGGATGAAGAAATCGAGCGCGAATTATCCTGGCAGAAGGGTATGTTGTCGTTTGTCGATACGCCTCTCGATGAGGTTGTTCACGAAATTTCGCGCTATACCGATTTAAAGATTCTAATTCAAGACCCAGAGCTGGCCAACCTGCAAGTTGGCGGATATTTCAAAGCAGGGGAAACTCAAGCGATGCTCGATCTACTGAAAATCGGTTTTAATATTAATGTCACAACCACAAACAATAACACGGTTTTATTAACAAAAAATGACAACAGTAGCGCTCAGTAAAGTCGACGATGTACCTTCTTATTCTCACACACAAAGTTCATAAAAATTTAACTGGCAGATTATTCATCCTCAGTTGTCTTATCCGACGATATGTTTTTTTGACGGCGGTTAAACCTCGTTTTTTTAAAGAAACTAATCGTGATATCGCCGGTGTATTAAGCAAATGGCTACTGTTAATGCTGGTACTGTATCCATTGTCTGCCGTCCGCGCTTCGGAAAGCAGACAAACTTTTTATCACTTCGATATCGACAAGCAACCGGCTACGCAAAGCCTAAATCACTTTGCTCAACAAGCTGAATTGCAGGTTTTATTTCCGGTTAATCGAGTCAGCGGAATTTATGCCAATAGACTCAAAGGCGATTATTCAATCGATGAAGCGATTGCCATATTGCTCAATGGAACTGGATTGAAACCTGTCTTTAGCAGTAGTCGGATTCTGACAATCGCGGTTGAAAAAAGACCGCCGAATGAGGATCACGAAGTGAATATCAAGAAAAAGAAGCTATCACGTCTTATTGCTATGATTACAGCGATAATGGGCAATTCCGCCGCAGTTTACGCTGATGGTGTATCTGAGGAAAACCTGATTGAAGAGGTTGTTGTAACAGGAAGTTATGGCGAAAGCCTCAAGCAGGCGGTAGACCTAAAGCGCAATAATATCGGTTTTTCAGATTCAGTAGTTGCCTCTGATATCGCTGACTTTCCCGAACAAAATTTGGCCGAGGCATTACAGCGTATGCCTGGCGTGACAATCGAACGCAACAAGGGGCTGGGAACCAAAGTTAATGTTCGTAGCCTGCCTACCGAATTTACGCACGTTTCGATAAATGGCGTTGCAACGGCGTCGGGTAGCGGGGGCCGTGACATTGAGTTCGATATTTTCGCATCCGAAATCATTCAAAGTGTTACCGTTCAAAAATCCCCCTCCGCCGCCGACGAAGAGGGAGGTATTGCCGGGTCGGTGCTTATTTCTACAGCGCGCCCCTTCGATTACGACCAAGGTAAATTTATCGTCTCCGCCGAAGGCGCATATAATTCAACCTCTGAAGAAATCGATCCCAATTTTGCATTTCTTGCCAGCGAAACATTTGGTGACTGGGGTGGCCTTGTATCGTTTTCCAGCTCAAAACGAACCAATCGCACAGATTCCAATTCGGGCATTAACTTTCGTCCACTTTCACGCTGGCTGGAAAAATCTGGATCCGATTCCAAACAGGCGCAATCAGATCAGGCCGCAGACGTACTCGAACGAGATACCGGCATTGTCATTAACGATAGATTTGACAGTGACGAAACCAGCCGAGTGGTATTTATCGACAAAGTAGGTGATCGCGCTTACCTGAATGACCAGGACAAATGGGGAGCAACAACATCACTGCAATACAAACCGAGCAATGAGTTTGTATTAAGTTTTGATGCGATGCTCGGTGGCTATGATACGACCGAAGACGAATACGACGCGGCAGCCTATTCTGCTTCCAGCCCCAGCACCTTGGAAGTCATTCACGGCTATGACGGCTCCACACTTTCCGAGCACGGAATTACAGTTCTGAACGATGTATCCTATGCACTGACCCAGCACGAATTCCTAAGCAAAGAACGCGTGAACAAAACAGATTACCAACAGTACAGCGTAACAATGGATTGGCATGTTACGGCTTGGGATATCAGCGGCTTACTGGGATATTCCGGTGCCGAAAAGTTGGCCGACATTACCAACTTAAAGCACACCGCCTATGCGCCTTCGCGAACACGCTACACCGGCAAGGGGGGCGAGACAATATTCAGTGATAACCCTAATACTATCGACATGTACCAATCACCGGAAGCGTATCTTTTCGATTTTTACGAAGTGCGTCTCGAGGAAATTAGTGATGACAAATATGCGGCGCAACTGGATTTTCGCCGTGACCTGAATTTGTCATTTCTCCCAGCGCTCGCCGATGTGCAGTTTGGCATACGCTATACCGATAAATCCAAGGAACGCGATCAGGGAACCCATCAAGTCAAGGGCCCTAGCGAAGGGGACAACAGTTGGTCGGGAGTACGTACACTTCGAGATAGTGAACTGACACAGATTTCAGATCTAGTGCCCGGTGGAAACTATTTGCCGGAGCTGCCCTACAGTCCCTCCTGGGCCCAGGTGTCTAACGCCTACGCACGCAAGGAATTCCGTTACGACGGCTTTCATGTCGATTACGAAGCAGACCAGTATTACCGCGTTGATGAAGAAGTGCTCAGCCTCTACGCGATGACAGATTTTGAATTCGATATTGCCGATATGCCAGCAACCATCAATGCCGGTGCCCGCTTTGTCGATAGCTCGGTATTGTCTTTCGGCTATCACCAGGTACAAAACTCCGACGGATCAACAGGCTACACTTCGGAGCCTGTGTCAAAGAAGGGCAGCTACAGCGATCTATTGCCAAGCCTTAATATGAGTCTCGCTATTCAACCCGAAATGCTAGTGCGCGCCGCCGCATCGAAAACATTAATTCGACCAGCACTGAGTGATATAGCCTATAAGCGTAGCGTCAGTGTTAATGAATTTAAATACCGTGATGGTAACCCCGATCTAAAACCCACCTACGCGGACCAATGGGAGCTCGGGCTCGAATACTATCTGGAAAGTGGGGGTATTTTGGCTGCATCTTACTTCGAGAAAAAAATCGAGGGCGTTGTGCGTGAAACACTGACAGATATAGTTCCAGATGTCACAAAGTATAATGACAACGGCACTCTCGATGGCGTATACGACTTTGAAGTCTATCAAAAAGTTAATGTCGATGGTTCTTATGATGTTTCCGGAATAGAGTTAGTCGCCATGTTCCCTTTAAACATGTTTAGCGATCGGCTTGATGGCTTCGGCGTTAATGCCAACTACACCATGCTCGATAATTCGCTAACGGGAGAATCGGACCTGGGGATTTCCACACCACCGGAAGGCCTCGCAGAAAACACGTACAACATGACATTTTACTACGAGAACGATGTGTTCGATGCCCGTCTGTCCTATAACTACAAGGACAAATATGTCGATCGTATCGAGCGTGATATGTACCCCGTATATCGCGATGCTTACGGTCAAATGGATATATCCATTGGCTACCAAATTACGGACACTGTAAAAGTGTCACTGGAAGGCATTAACATTACCGATGAAGCGACTCAAGGTTACACCATGGACCCTTCATTCCCGACCATGTATGAAGTCTCGGGCAGCCGGTACTCCCTGGGTGTAAGAGCCAATTTCTAAGTTTTTGGGGCAGGTTTAGTCAATCGTGACGCCTGCTCTTTTCTCCGTCCCTGTCAGGATGTCTCCGTTTAATCATGCACTTTCTATTTAAACTGAAAACAACAATCGTTCGGCTAATCTCTTACCTTATTCTTACCGGGCTAGTCTCTTGGGTAAGCCTCACCACCGCGAACGCGGACAAAAGTTCACCATTAAATGGCCTGCGTATCGCGTTTATGCCCGACGTTCATTTTCACGATATTTATGCGAATTTTCCCGAAGGCGCTTTTAGAGGTTTGTTAAATAGCAAGAGTGGAAGATACGCAACAATCCGCAGCCTATCTGCTGAACTGAACTCGACCCGACTATTCAATGAAAATTATTTTGCGCTGCTGGCTGCGTTGGACGATGTCGCCGCACGCGGTATCACTTACGTCGTCCTTCCGGGAGACTTTAGCGACGATGGGCAGCCCATTCACTTGCGTGGACTCGCTAAGATCCTTGAATCTTATCGTCAGCAGTACGGTATTACGTTTTTTGCGACAACGGGAAACCATGATCCCGTCAGGCCGGTTAATTCGCCCGGAGGTGAAACCGATTTTCTCGGGGTAGCCGGTTACGAACAGAGAATTTTTAGTCGCGGCATGGCCGAATGCAACGAATATCGGGGTAGTGTGGCGCGAATAAAAACCCGTCATACGCTGAATACCATTTGTAACGAAATGGTTCAGCATTCGGGTTACCACGATGTTATGCACTTTTTAGCTCCGTATGGTTTCTATCCGCAAGCTGACTACCGCTACTGGGAAACACCTTATAGCGACAACAAGGTAAAGCCTTATCAATATAAACACGCGTTGGCGCGATCGAAACTGTCTCTTCGGCAATACGAAATTTGCAAGCAGGGCAGTGGTGGAAAATTCAAACAAAAGGGTTTTACCGATTGTACACAGGTACCCGACAGCAGCTATCTGGTGGAACCCGTCCCAGGGCTTTGGCTACTGGCCATCGATGCCAATGTTTACATTCCGAACGAGGATAAACAATTTGAAAGTTCTGGAAACGCCGGTTACAACAAAATGTTTACTCACAAAACCCATGTAATGAACTGGATAGGCGATGTCGTGCAGCGAGCATCGTCTCAAAACAAAGTGCTGATTGCCTTCAGCCACTTTCCAATGGCGGAATTTTACGACGACCAGTCAAGCACCATGGCGAATACTTTTGGCAAACACACACATCAATTGCGCCGCAAGCCAGAAGACAAGACAGGTCAGCTGTTGGCAAACATGGGGATTAAGGTTCACATCGGTGGCCATATGCATATGAATGACACCAGCGTTATTCGCACACCCGCAGGGAAAACGCTATTCAATATTCAGGCGCCCAGCATCGCTGCCTACCGTCCTGCCTATAAATTAATAACACTGAGGAATAATCACCAGATAGAAGTTGAAACCATCCAGATCGAAGAAGTACCCCGTTTCGATGAATTATTCGAGCACTATGAGGCGGAGTATAAAACACTGCAGCGGACAGACCCTGACAGATTGTGGAACCACGCCATTCTCGACTCAAAAACCTACCGTGAGTTTACGGACTGGCACATTCGCGAGCTGACCCGACAACGATTTATTCCAAACGAGTGGCCTCAACACCTACGAAACAGCGTTTTCGAACTAACCGGAAAACAACTTTTGGTTTTATCTCAATGGAGGGGAACACCGGAAGCCTTTGCCGACAATGGCGATATCGCCTGGGAGTCGATTTTAACATCGCCCGAATGGCATCAGGCAAGCGAGCGCGCTCAGAAAAATGCGGAAAAGGCTGGCCGCTCTTTACATAATTTCGGTGACTGGACAGGCATGGATATTGGCGTCGACTTCTATCGCCTGCGCAATGCAGGGAGCCTAGCCTTGCAAGATATTGCTCCGAAACGTTTGGCTGAGTATCGCTTACTCAACCAAATATACAATGACAATACCAACTCTGAAAATTTCACGGCCGAAGAACTGCCGCACATTAGCAAACTACGCCAGCAATTGAGCCAAGTACTAACCATCCTCGACGGATTCGAAACCGGTGCTCCCGACAATCATTTTCTTTTAGATACAGAAAAAGGTCTTATTCAAGCACTGAAACCTAACGGTAAATAATAACTGAGGAGCTCCCGACGCACGCCATTTGACCCCTAAAGGTTATCGAAGATAATCGCCCATAAGTGCTGTAACCCACGCCATAAATACCTGAACTTTTTTCGATACATTTTTTCGGTTGGGATAGATAAGCGAGACAGGCATTGGCTCTGCGCTAAAGGAAGTGAGGATCTCAACCAGGCTCCCCTCCTCTAAATATCGTCTTACTCCTACCTCGGGTACCTGCACAATACCTAAGCCGGCCAGGCAGGCATAAGTATATGCTTCAACACTGTTTACCCGAACTCTATATTGCATCGCTAAACTGCGGTACCGTTTGCCATCCCAATATTCCCAGCCATTAGACTTTGCTCCAAGTGAAGTGACGTAATCAATCAACTTATGGCTGGCGAGATCCGCCAGTGTTTCTGGTTCGCCAAACTGTTCGAGATAGGCGGCACTAACACAGTTGATAATATGCAGATTACCCAGTGGCTTTGCGATCAAAGTCGAATCAGCCAATGCTCCCACCCTAAGCACACAATCAATACCTTCCCGAACAAGATCCACCGGGTAATCAACGCAACTCACTTCCAGAGAAATATTCGGGTATTTTTCCAAAAATTCTGGCAAATGAGGAATTACCAGATTTTTCGCCATGCCGAGATTCATATCAACGCGCAGCCTGCCGGAAATACTGCTTGTGTTTTGCAGTTGCGACTCCAGCGCCGCCAGCTCTTCCATCACCAGCAGACAGCCCTCGTAGTAGGCTGAACCGTCTTGCGTCAACTGCACACGACGAGTGGTGCGATGAAATAGGCGCGTACCGAGGCTGGCCTCTAGCTGTTGAATCGCATTGGATACCTTGGCTTTAGGAATGGCCAGATCCTGCGCGGTGTTACTGAAACTTAACAGCTCAGCCGCACGAGTAAATATCGTCATGGCTTCGTATTTGTCCATACACCCACCCTATTGTTCTGACAATATGAACAGTTTATGTTATTTGTGGCTGTTTATCTTTATATTTGAAACCAATAACCTAAGCACATCGGCCCTTTATCCCCCTAGATCAACGGGCTCTACATGCATAGGAGAACTGAACATGAGCAATGGCAAACTAGCTTTGATAACCGGCGGTAGTCGCGGTCTCGGGAAAAACACAGCAATGGCTTTGGCGCGGTCAGGTGTGGATATTATACTGACCTATCGCACCAACGAATCGGAGGCGCGTGAAGTCGTTAGCAATATCCAGAGTTTGGGCAGAAAAGCCGTATGCCTGCAACTGGATGTTGGGCAAATCCCACAGTTCGGCACATTCGCGGAGAAGATCGCAAGCCATCTGAAGGACGAATGGCAGTGCAGTCGCTTTGATTTTTTGGTGAACAATGCGGGTAGAGGTGTTCACAAACCTTTTATGGAAACAACCGAAGCCGACTTCGACCAACTTTTAAACGAGCATTTCAAAGGAGTCTTTTTCCTAACTCAAACACTGCTACCCTTAATGGCCGATGGCGGAAGAATTATTAATATCTCCAGCGGACTTACCCGATTTAGCGTTCCGGGACACTCCGCCTATGCATCATTTAAAGGTGCCATTGAAATTCTGAGCAGGTATCTGGCGAAAGAGCTGGGATCGCGCGGCATACGGGTAAACGCATTCGCACCCGGAGCGATTGAAACAGATTTCAGCGGCGGGGTGGTGCGCGACAACGCCGAAATGAATCAACATCTCGCTTCACAAACCGCTCTTGGTAGGGTTGGCCTACCGGACGATATCGGTGGTGCCATCGCATCATTATTGTCCGACCAAAATGGCTGGATAACCGGTCAGCGTATCGAAGCCTCCGGCGGAATGTTTCTCTAAACAAGCAACACATGTCCGTTGTCGACGGGATCTTCTTCCCTCGACAACGGCTTTAGTCCACACAACAAAC
Source organism: Teredinibacter haidensis (assembly GCF_014211975.1). Taxonomy (NCBI): domain Bacteria; kingdom Pseudomonadati; phylum Pseudomonadota; class Gammaproteobacteria; order Cellvibrionales; family Cellvibrionaceae; genus Teredinibacter; species Teredinibacter haidensis. Next base: position 4,711,600 of record NZ_CP060084.1, on the reverse strand, counting down.
CGCGTTTGGCTTGCGCGCCTTATCCAAACAACACACCTTTCAACGCAAAACATCGAATCGCATAACGCCCCGCCAGAATTTTTCCGTATATCAATTACCAACATATCGGAAGCCACGACAATTCAACAACAGAACAACCAAAACCCATTTAAGGTGCCAATAATCTCACTCCCCTGAGAGGCTCTAAGAGCCTCTCTTGTCGGCTCGACCTAAAAACCGTATTCCCCCAATCCCGGCAAGACAATCACGCCGCTGTTATTACCATAGGCTGCTCGATAGGTCGCCTTTAGCGGCAATAAATCGTACTTGAATTTTGTCGACTGGATGTTATCGCAATCGTTATCTTCCAATAGCGGCTTAAATACATAGCGCGCCTGCACGGGATTACTTTCGGCAAATGCCCTCGAAATTTGCAACTCAAAATGTTGCTCGTTACACCCGGAGTAATTCAGAGCAACGAGCAAGACGTCGTTTTCGATAGTCGCTTGCTCGATTTCCACAGCTTTATCCGATACCGCTAAAACATCGACAAGCCTAACCGGTGGCTCACTGCTCGCTAACGTTCCTTCAAGATTCCCACACACACCATCGTCCCAGGTTAAATCAGCCGCAGCATAAAACGCTGCACACTTCTGGCTGAAGGTTTTATATTCATGGGTTGGGCAAGGTTCCGTAACACACATGATATCCGCCTCATCTTTGCCACAAACAGGGTAATAATCCGTCGCACAAGCTATCTGAGCAATGTCTGTCAAATCAGTAAAACGCTCGCCACTCCTGTCACCACAGGTCTCATGCGAGATCACGAAAGTGTTGTGAGTTACATTGGCAAAACACGAGTTACTGTATGTACGAAGCGTTTCAACTGGACAGGGCATTTCAGTGCAGGGCTGCACCCATGTATCCACCGCACATACGGGCGCATATTCCATCGTGCAGATGCCGCCATCATCCCAAGCATAACCACCTTCCTCTTCACCGCACTCGCCATCTTTTGGCAACAACGCGTTAACGCTATCTGATTCACAACGATTGCCATAGGTTTTGTAAACACCAACCGGACAGTCATCCAGTTCGCACGCTATGTCATGGGGCTCTATCGCGCACACCGGCTCATAAACCGCAGGACATACCACAGGATCAACCTTGTTAAATCTCCAGGTTGTCGAATCGCCAATGGCAACAAATAGAACATCGCCGTTCTCACCGACGTCAACAACCATCGGATTTTCGTCATCAGTGCTTCGGTGCAGGTGTAGGTAACCTAAGGTACAATCGTAATAGGCATCGGGGTAGACGGCCCCTCTCATATCGATATTCACCCGTGAATATCCCGTAAACGCGATAGTATAATTTTCTTCCTCGGGGATTGTTTCTACCTCAAGCGAGGAAGTATCCACCTCGTAGTAAGCTCCTGCGACCAACTCGCAAGCATCCGTGGTATTAACGTCACCGGGATAGGTATAGCCAATCGCTTCACCACCGTTGGCATTAAAAAACAAGGTGCTTAAATCCCAATTTATATCAAGCAGTTGATCAGCTACCGCTCCGTAGCTAAGCAGTACCGTTTTGTTTTCACAGCGGTAGCTACCGGGAATAACGTAGTCGGATTGGTAAATCGACAACTCACCGTTATTGAAACGTAACTGGCGGTGTCCCTGCACGATTCCTGTTTCCGAGCGCCCCATTTCAAATAGACCGTTGGAGTAGTAGGTCCGCCCGCTCATCTGATCGCAAAGATGCCTGTCGTCTTCATCTGAGTCGCACGTCGATATAACGCCACTGCCACCGTACTGATTTTCACAGGTAATTCTACCAATACAACTTTGCTGGTTTTCCCACCCCCAACCGTTGTCCAAATATTCACACAGCGGTCGCGGAGAGTCTTGATACCACTGGCACACTTCCTCGCACGCAATACTACTGGAACTAGATGACGAGATGGAACGGCTACCGCCAACACTTCCAAATGCTATATAGCCATTACAATGAAGCATTTCCGAGTAGGATCCACCACCACAACTCTCATCCCAGGCGCCGGTATTTTCTTGCTGGTTTTCAGCCTGACGCACATCATTATTCACGACAATGTAATCAACCTGTAAATCTCGACCGTCAGCGTCGTTGCTAAATTCAACTCGTATTTCTCCAGATAAGGTCGTAGCTGCAGAATAGGTTTGATAATCATTAGTCACCTCCCAGGATCCAACAACGCTCGACCCCACCTTTAGGAAGGCTATTTCTTCTCCAGCACCTCCACGCATACGAACATCAATAGTGTTATTATTTTCTTGCGAAGACACACTGACTGAAGAAAAAAAACAGATAGCCGCCACACCCGAAATACCTAACCGTAAAATTCGTTTAAAGAATATCTCGCACGTTTTATTCATAATCAACATCTCCGTCTGTTTTAATGGATAGCGAACTTTCGCAAAAGCGATATTATGCGAAGACTGCATAGCGAAGGGTTTTAAAAGCCTAAGACGCCGAGATACGTCAAAAGTAACTCGAAGCTTTTTGTGACAACTGATTAATTCTTATGGAATATTACCGACCGTAGTCGATATTTGGAACGAAGTGAAGTGCAGGCGTTTCACTTCTCGAAACTAGCGAGAATTCAAGACCACCGAAAACACAAAATGGAAATCTGAACGAATTACAGACGATAGCGCGACATGCTTATAGCCAGGGCAATCACTATTGGTATGATCAATCGAACTCTCACAGAACAAACTACCACTTAAAATTCAATTAAAAAAGCGCCGCAACTGCGGCACTTTGATAACGACTCTTTTTATAATATATCTGAACAAGCCCGGACGTTGTTTCATACTAGAAGTTCTTATTGACAAGATATGGCTGAAAGATCGATGTATTTACCACCAAAACTTTACAACGCGCCTTCAGAGACAACCCCACCTAAATATCAACTCGTGATATTTCAACAACACTTAGACCTATTTAGAAATTTCGCTGCGTTTATAGCGCCATCAAACTCATTAATTATTACACCAGGCACCCAGCGCAGTGGTTCCATCACTATTACTGTAAAGCGGGCGAATATTAAACCCACAACCACCACAATACTGACTTATTTGATTTGTAATGGTTGACGTAATAATGGTGGGTAAAGACCCCCAAAAATGCCCAGCATTGTCACCGCAAGGCTCGGAAGGGGGAGTAATGGCTGGAGTGATAAGTGTTGGGCTAAAACAGGTGCCGGTGTGTGAGTACACGCCATGATCCACTATAGAGCATGTTGGAGCGCCGGGAGGCGTTGAACCTATCGGCCGTTTTTGCTGTTTAATAGTACGCGTTAACGGCGTCACGGCATTCCCACTTTCTACCAGCGTACATTGATACGCCTGAGATACCGTTATCCAGTAATACGTTTGGTTTTGTTGGGTGGTTACCCAACTACAATCCGTAACGCTATGTTCATTTGCCAGAGCCGAGTTCCCCATCAACATCGATACTGCGAGCAGCAGAAAAAAAGATAACGTTTTATTCTTCATATAATTCTCCTAGAACTATTATTTTTCGCTATAAAATTTTCCCTTTTTTTATAGCAATATTACCAAGCTCACCATCACTTGATTGGCGGACACCAACCTCCGTGTCAGTTAAAACTCAGAGTTAATAGACAGACCTCCGGCGTCGCGAGAAACGAAAATGGCTGAACTTCCGACGATGTGATTCGGCGCGGCAACCAGCTCGCGATAGTCGCCAGTCTTGGAGAAACTATTCGACAGCACTTCAATAATGGCATTTGCCTGACGAAGATCGGAAATTGCAACGTCCACCCGACACTGAGTTGACCGACACTCAACGCCCTGCAAGGCAAATTCTCCAAGTGCTTCTTCGTTGTAAAACATACTGGAAATTTCGTCTTCAGCTTCAATAGACCAGGATGCATCTTTTTCTTCCGCACTAAATTTCCGATTCATTTCATGCTCGATATTAAACTTGCTATCGCGCGCAATTTGGCTACTAACCCAGATCTGAAACTCGCTCGTTCGCTGCTCACTTTTAAGCAGCTCAGCCTCAGCTATAGCAATCTCTTCGAATTTTTTTCGGGTGGAATATTCACCGCGCTCGACCATCTCTTTTGGCAACAGTTCTTCACGCGGGAGTAAGACATTGTTTTTTGTGATGGATTTAGAAAGGAGCGGCGCTTGTGGCTGACAATCGTTAAGTGGTAGCTCGCCAGGACGCTCACTTCGGTGAACCTCGGCAACATTACCCTGCCCTACATTCTGAAACCGATGGCCAAGAAAAAATGAAAGTATTACGGATAATAAAAGAATCAAATATTGATGCCGCTGCATCCCTATGACCCTCCAGAAATTATTGTTATTCTACCCAAGTCAATGCATGACATTATTACAAAATAATTGTCCGCACGAAAAAAACAAAAGTCGTACCTTTCACTACGAGATTACACAAAACAAAATCCATAGCGATGAGCTATAAAGATTTAACAGAATCAACGAAAATCTCAATTAGTTATCATGTTAACGTCGCAAGCCACTGAGATTATCCTGTTTAATATCAACATACAATCCCAAAAAACCAAATTCAAAGCATACTAACTTATGCTTCAAAAAATCATTTGGCATCAAATCTTTCATTTCTGTCACAAAGAAGGTTTTCCATATATAAGCTGGAAATATATACCAAGCACAAAAAAGGAACTCGCCCAGGCCTAATCTACGCGAGCTCCTTTAACAATTCGGCCCACGAGTTTTTGGGCGCTATTTTCCAATGTCAGGGTATAACTTAACCATTAGCCATCAATGTATTCGTCTCTGCTGGCTCAGAAACGTCACGCAGCGCTCTTGCCGCAGAAACCATATTGCTGAGTGCAGATAACACTTCGTCCCACTTTCGTGTTTTCAAACCACAGTCGGGGTTTACCCACAAACGCTCGGCGGGAATTCGTTGTGCCGCCCGGCGCATATTCTCAACAATTTGTTCGACCGTTGGAATATTTGGAGAATGAATATCGTATACGCCTGGACCGATATCGTTGGGATAACTGAATTTTTCAAACGCGTTTAGCAATTCCATATCAGAACGAGAGCTTTCGATCGTAATTACGTCCGCGTCCATCTGCGCAACCGCTGCAATAATGTCGTTAAACTCTGAGTAACACATATGGGTATGGATTTGCGTACTATCGCTTACGCCGTTTGCACTAATGCGATACGCTTCAACTGCCCAATCCAGATATCCCTGCCATTCAGTGCGGCGCAGGGGTAGACCTTCCCGCAGGGCGGCTTCATCGATTTGAATTATCTGAATACCCGCCGCTTCCAACTGCTGCACTTCTTCTCGTATCGCCAGCGCCAGTTGCAGGGCCGTTCTACTCCTTTTCTGATCATCACGTACGAACGACCAATTAAGCATGGTGACCGGGCCTGTTAGCATTCCTTTAAGTGGTTTTTGCGTTAGCGATTGCGCGTATTGAATCCATTGCAGCGTCATGCCACTTGGGCGAGAGATATCGCCGTATAAAATGGGCGGTTTCACACAGCGTGAGCCGTAAGATTGAACCCAGCCTTTTTCACTGAAGGCATAACCCTGCAGCTGTTCGCCGAAGTATTCGACCATATCGTTGCGCTCGGCTTCGCCGTGAACCAGCACATCCAAACCCAGCTCTTCCTGCACACTTACGGCCCGCTCTATTTCCTGTTTTATTAGCCGCTCGTATTCCATTTGCTGCAATTCACCAAGTTTATAGCGTCTGCGCAAGCTGCGGATTTCGTCTGTTTGTGGAAAGGAGCCTATTGTCGTCGTCGGAAATTCCGGCAAGTTTAAAGCCTGCCGCTGGAGGGCGGCGCGCGTGGGGAAAGGGCTTCGGCGCTGTCCGAACTCGGCGTTTATCTGGCCCATAGCCGCCTGAACAGAGGCATTGTGCACGCGTGTTGATGACCGTCGTCCCAGTATGGCCGCTTTATTGTCCTCCAACGCTTGTGCGACCGATTCACAACCATGGTTTAAGGCTTTGGCCAGCACGGCCAGCTCTTCCAGTTTTTGTACCGCGAAAGACAGCCAGCTTTTAATTTCAGGATCCAGCGCACTTTCATTAGTCAGATCCACTGGCACATGTAAAAGCGAGCAGGAAGGCGCCAGCCAGAGCCCATCACCCCGCTTGTCGGCCAGAGGCTGCAACCATTCCAGTGCTGCATTTAAATCCGTCTTCCAAATATTGCGACCGTCGATAACGCCCAGCGATAACACTTTATGCGCAGGCAACCAGTCGACAACTCTCGTCACTTCTTTTGGGTTATTGATGGCATCGATATGTAGCCCCGCAACCGGCAGTGTGCAGGCCAATTGCAGGTTATCTTCCAGCGCACCGAAATAGGTGCTTAACAGCAAATTAATTTTTTGTGTTTTAAATCGGTGACAGCTGCGCTCCAGCGCCTGTTTCCACTCGGGCGACAGATCAGTCGCCAATATGGGTTCATCCAACTGAACCCACTCCACACCAGCGTCCTCTAGGCGCTGTAATAATTGGCTATAGATTTCCAGCAGCGATTCCAACAAATCGAGTTTATTACTGCCATCACGAGCTTTGCCCAGCCAGAGGTAGGTCACCGGCCCGAGCAGTACGGGTTTGACCTTGCCCCCCTGCTGCCTGGCTTCACTTAACTCTCCCAACAGGCGTTCGGGATTCAGTGCAAATTGAGTCTGGGCATCAAATTCCGGGACGATGTAATGGTAGTTGGTGTCAAACCATTTTGTCATCTCCCCCGCCCGCGTACAGCCACAATCATCTGTGTTGTGCGCCCGACCTCTCGCCACCCGAAAATACTGCTGCAGGGTATCGCCAGAACCCGCCCGCTCGGGAATATTACCGAGCAAAAAGCTGGTATCCAGTACGTGGTCGTAGAGGGAAAAATCGCCCACGGGCCGGTAGTCACAGCTCTTTTGATAAGCCCAGTGTCGCGCGCGTAATTGTTCAGCGGTGGCTTGCAAATTGGCAGCGTGGGTTTTCCCCTGCCATAACGATTCCAATGCAAATTTAAGTTCCCGGTTACCGCCTATGCGCGGGAACCCAAGGTTGTGTGTGGTAACCATAACGTCTCACTCGTTTGTATTGATCAAGAATTGCCGAGCAGTCTAACGAGCGTAAACCATGAGGAATAATGGTATTATTTTGCAATTCCATTAATTTTATTCATAGATGATATGATTGAACGTCACCACCTGCGTATCTTGTGCGAACTTGAAAAACAAGGCTCCCTTACCGCTGCAGCCAAAACTTTGTGCCTTACCCAGTCCGCGCTCACACATACGATTAAGAAGCTTGAACACCAGCTGGGCACACGCCTATGGCATAAAGATGGGCGCGGACTAAAGTTCACGCAGGCCGGTGACTATCTACTTGCGGAGGCGAAGCGCCTGCTCCCCCAAATGCGCAACCTCGACGAGGTAATGCAGCAAATTGCCTCGGGGAAAAAGGGCTCGCTACGAATAGGTATGGAGTGCCACCCCTGCTATCAATGGCTGCTACGGCTGTTACAACCCTATCTTCAGGAGTGGCCTCAGGTCGATGTGGACGTAAAACAGCGCTTCCAGTTTGGCGGTATGGCAGCTCTATTTAACCGCGAAATCGACATACTGGTAACGCCCGACCCACTGCACAGAAAAGGCGTTCGCTTTACACCGGTGTTCGACTACGAACAAGTATTGGTCGTAGGCCTTCAGCACCCGCTGGCATCAAAAGCTTATGTAATGCCGAAAGATCTGAATCATCACCAACTTTTTAGCTACCCCGTTTCCACGGAACGGCTAGACATTTACAACCAATTTCTGTTGCCTGCCAACTGTCGACCACGACAACACAAAACGGTCGAAACCACTGAGATTATGCTGCAGATGGTAGAAGCCGGTCGCGGCGTCGCCACACTGCCACAATGGCTCGTAACCGAGCTGGCGGAAACTTTTGCGGTAAAAGCGGTGCGCCTGGGACACAAAGGCATACAAAAACAGATTCACCTGGGCACGCGTGACGACGCTGATCAAACCGACTATTTACGCGCGTTTATCGAGCTGGCACTCAGACCACAGGCAGGCCCGACTGAACAACCGTATTAACGCTCCCCATCTGCGCCAGACGCTGCTGAGTGGCCGCCAACTGTTCAGAGCTTATCCACTGGTTATCGACTGTAATCCGAAACTGGTAGTCGATACCGCTATCCAGAACCCATCGAGCACTCTGCCAGGCTGCGTTACCACTGTCGTTAACACCGGTAATAAGCGGGTAATGATCGACCGGAGCTTTCACATCCAAACCAATCCAGTCGATTAATGGCAACAAGGTTTTAAGCCGACGCGGGTAGATCCCCGCGCTGTGCAAGCCGACTTTAAACCCTAGAGCTTTAACTTCTTCAATAGCCGCCCACAGACTGACCTGCGCCGTTGGCTCTCCCCCGGAAAAAACCACGGCATCCAATAATCCGCGACGGCGGGCGAGAAAATCCATCACTTGCTGCCAGCAAATTCTAGTACCACCACCGGTGGGCTGCAGCCCTTGGTTGTGGCAATAAACGCAGCGCCACGGGCAACCCTGGGCGAACACGATGGCCGCCAGCTCACCGGGATAATCAATACTGGTTAAGGGCTGAAAACCACCCACCTGCAGTGTCTTAGCTCTCGGCATGCGGCTTTTTATCTACGGTAAAAAAACGACGCTGCTGATGCTCCGCCTGCTTGCCCGCATTCCAGGCTGACACAGGGCGATGGTAGCCCATTACTCGGGTCCAGACTTCGCAGCGCACACGCTCTTCTGGTTTTAACTCGACTTTATTGTTCATCGCTAATCTCCTTCGATTTTTGTTGCAGAATGTCCTGATCACAGCGCGGGCAGTATTCATGCTCACCAGCTAAATAGCCGTGCTTGGGACAAATGGAAAACGTTGGTGTTACCGTGATGTAAGGCAGGCGAAAATTGCTGAGCGCGCGCTTAACAAGCCGGCGACAGGCATCTGCGCTTGCCAGAGGCTCGCCCAGATAGAGATGTAAAACCGTTCCACCCGTGTACTTACTTTGCAATTCCTGCTGACGCTCCAGCGCGTCGAAGGGATCCTGGGTGAAATCCACCGGTAACTGGGAGGAATTGGTGTAGTACGGACTATCCTCCGTACCTGCCTGCAGGATATCCTTAAAGCGCTTTTTATCTTCCCGCGCAAAACGATAGGTCGTGCCTTCCGCCGGTGTCGCTTCCAGGTTGTATAGATGCCCGGTTTCTTCCTGAAACTGTGTCATACGCAAACGCACATGGTCGAGCAGCCGCAGCGCCAGTGCTTTGCCGTCGGGAGTGGCAATATGCCATTGATCTTCGGAAAAATTGCGAATCATCTCATTGACACCATTTATACCCAGGGTGGAGAAATGGTTGCGCAGCGAGCCCAAATAACGCTTGGTATAAGGAAATAAGCCCGCGTCGATATGCCGCTGTATCACTTTGCGCTTAAGCTCTAGGCTGTCCCGCCCCAGGTCCAGCAACCGATCCAAGGCCTCTATCAACCCAGCCTCATTACCTTTGTGCAGGTAACCCAGGCGCGCGCAATTGATAGTTACCACACCCAGAGAGCCCGTTTGCTCGGCAGAGCCAAAGAGGCCATTACCCCGCTTTAACAGCTCCCTTAAATCCAGCTGCAGCCGGCAGCACATGGAGCGAACCATATTGGGCTCCAGCTCGGAATTGAGAAAATTTTGGAAATACGGCAGGCCGTATTTGGCTGTCATGGCAAACAGGCGCTCGGCATTCTCTGAGTGCCAGGGAAATTCACGAGTGATGTTGTACGTGGGGATAGGGAAGGTAAACACGCGGCCATTGGCGTCGCCCTCGGACATAACCTCGATATACGCGCGGTTGATCATATCCATTTCACACTGCAGCTCGCCGTAGCAAAATGGCATGGTCTCGGTGCCGATAACAGGGTTCTGCTGTTTAAGATCGTCCGGGCACACCCAATCGAACGTAAGGTTGGTAAAAGGGGTTTGCGTACCCCAGCGCGAGGGCACATTCAGGTTGTAAACCAACTCCTGAATGTGCTGGCGAACTTCGGTATAACTCAACTGATCTTTGCGCACAAATGGCGCCATATAGGTATCGAAAGAACTGAAGGCCTGGGCACCGGCCCATTCGTTCTGCAGGGTTCCCAGAAAATTCACGATCTGGCCCACGGCGCTCGACATATGTTGCGGTGGCGCTGCCTCTACCTGACCGGGCACACCGTTCAAGCCCTCGTGTAACAGCGTGCGCAGTGACCAGCCCGCGCAATAACCGCTGAGCATATCCAAATCGTGAATATGCAAGTCGCCCTTGCGGTGAGCCTCGCCTATTTGGGGCGGATACACATGATTAAGCCAGTAGTTGGCGATAATTTTTCCAGAGGTGTTAAGGATCAATCCGCCCAGCGAATACCCCTGATTGGCATTCGCAGCAACCCGCCAATCGAGCCTATCGAGATATTCGTTAACAGCTGAGGACACATCCACCAAGGTTTGCTTATCCTTTCGCAAGCGCTGATGCTGTTCGCGATAGACAATAAACGCCCGCGCTGTTTTTAAGTGATTGGCACTGATCAAGGCCTGTTCGACAATGTCTTGTACGCGCTCTATATCCACTTCACGTACTTGCAAATGACCGATAACTTTCAGTACCTGCGACGTCATTAGACTGGCTTCTGCTCCGTCCAACTCATTCGTCGCAAGCCCAGCTTTAGCGATGGCCTGCTCGATTTTGTCGCGCTCAAAAACAGCGCGACTGCCGTCGCGTTTACGCACGGCTTCTGGCATTTGAGAAAACAATGAATTGGCTGACGCCACGTTACTAGACATAAGACTCCCCGATATCTGTGGGGGGTCGCGCGGAAACTTAGTGAACGGCGGGGAAGGTAAGGTCAACAGCGTCGACCACCCTGCTGGTCCTAGCGCGAGACCCGGGTTGAGCTGTCAGCTTTCTGGCAGCACATTGGCAGGCATTCGGGCTTAAAGTGGGGATTAATACATTCCCACTTATTACCGTTGCGCGACAGCCCTGGATTCACACCAGGTTCCCCTGCATTTAGTGACACAAAGCCTACATGTTGTGCTTCTCATCACTTAAAACACATCATATAGGATAATTACTATTTTTATTTGTGATGGATCAATGACCTGAAAAGAGACGAATGTAACATCCAGCCGCTGCTTTGAGCGAGGACTTTACCAAAAGGCATCTGGAGCAGCGTACAAGCCCGCCGAGATTATCTCAGACGCTAAATAGCGATTTTACTCATTTAAACAAGCCTATAACTAACGCGACAACCTCCAATTATCTGCTATCTTTCCGACAGGCTCCCGCCCATAACAAACGGATATCTCAAAAGAGACAAGATTCAAGCTTATTCGTTTTGGACGTTGGAGGTAACCAACTGGTGAAGCTCTGATTAAATTTTAATTCGCCCCGGACGAATACATATCAACGAGGTCCAAGCGACGGTCCATCGCAAGATGGATTCACTTAAAACGTATCGTCGATAAAGGAAATTTGTAAGCATCTATATCAAACCCTATTGTAAAGAGATTACGCAACCGCTTTAACGAAAAAAATAATCTTCTACTTTTAGGGAAACATCATAGCGACGCCCGAAAAAGAATGGAAAAATGCCGTAACGTCACCACAAAATAACAGTAAGAAAAACGCGAAGCTTAGGCGAATAATTGAGCAAGCCCAAGCATCTACCTCTATTGTTTACGTGTTGCACCACCCTTATCTAGGCATTTTCTGGCAGTTGCGGATGGCGCGCATAGCGTCTATTCTTCCATTTTACTGAATAGAAAAATTTTCAATTCACGGGCATTTTTATTTTCGACAGTATAATTGGCTGATTTTGCCATTTTTCAATCATTGGATTCGATTACTTGCATACATATTATTATTGGTACGAAAAAGGAGTAGCATCGTGACGTTTCGGCGAGCGCGATCTGAAGATTGTAAAAAAATCCGGATTACTGAAATCCTTTCGGCGGCTGAAAGTGTTATCGCAGAACAGCGCTTTGAGCGCTGCAACCTCAACGACATTGCTGCCGCTGTTGGCATGAGTAAACCGGCACTCTATCGATATTTCCGCGTCAAAGAACTTATATTTTTGGAAATCTATCGCAGGGAGTTATCCGAACTAATTCCATTACTGATTAAAGCTTTTACACCGCCATCATCAGAGGCCATTACCAAGGTATTTGTTAGCCGACCCATATTTTGTCGTTTGAGCGGCATACTCACAACTGTACTCGAGCAACCACTTACGCTCGAAGAGGCCATTGACTTTAAAAGTGAAGTGGCAATATTAATGCAACCGCTCGTAAAAACGGTAGCCATAGAATTGTCGTTAACGCCCCAAAACGCGATCCAATGTATATTACAACTTTTTTCTTCCCTAATCGGCGCCTGGCACTTAAGTAACCCAAGCGCATTAATGGCAAAGGCCTACGAAATACCCGAACTTAGCGTATTTAACATGAAATTTTATGATTCGCTGTACTGGCATATTGAAGCCTTGCTTAAAGGCTATGTCGATTGATTTAAAATTTTTCAACTACTTTCCGTACGCCCCACTTAAACCACTTTTCAATAAACCACCTCATACTTTACTTGGGCAGAAGCCGTTCAAACTTGGCCCTAGGATAAGCGAACCGTCTCGCCCCCCCGAACAACCTCAGTTCCCCCCACAACACCAGATGAAATTGCGCAATTAATCTAAGCAGTATCAGTGCTAGACCAAGCCCGACGATGGTTAGCTAAATACCTATAGAGCACCAACGCCACGCAAGACGGTACGACATAGTCTGAACAGTTGACATATATCAACAGCTTAAGTTACCCTGAGTAACATAATATACCGAACGATACGGGTGCCATACCGTGTATCCGTTTCCGCCAAATTTAGCAGATCCATATAATTAATAATAATTTGGTCGTTCATCGGATACTAAACGAGCACACCAAAGAGGGCTTTAGGGACAAACTCAAACCATTCTTTCAATGAAACGCCACTCGTGAAAACCCGCCAACCTCCATAAGGCGCCGCCACGAGCATTCTGACAAAAAGCTGACTGAAGCTTTCGGAATGGTTTTTAGTGCTTAACAAAATTTAAAGACATAGTGGCGTCGAGTACTTTCCCTCAACGCCTCTTACGTTTACTTTAATTTTTAACTAAAACTAGTGATGGTAGTGAAATGGAAATACAGGACATATGGATCGTTGTGGGTGACCGGTTCTACAACTATAACAACATCTCTTCGTGTATCCTTTATAGCGACTGGAAGGATTTGGTAAAATCAGGCGAAACACATGCCGGCACCTGCCTATTCGTTCCAGGCCAAGGCCTAAGCCCCATTCAAATCGACAATATTTACAGGCAGTCTCCTTTTTTTGAAAGCTCCCCTCCCCCTATTGCCACACAAAAGCAAACACACAAGCATATTTCCGATAATATTCTTATAACAGAACCGATAAAAACTGGAGAGAACACCTATTCCTCCAAGCTTGTACTACAGGAAAATAATGAGTTCATTCTCGACCATACTACCGGCTACCATATTCGAGGTATGATTTTCCTGGAGGTAACACGCCAAATGTCGACCTCAGTAGTAGATTTACTCTTCAACGACTCTAATAGCTATTATGTTATGCACAATATTTACGCTGAATATCTCAATTTCTCGTTTCCGATTGAGACGTTCATAGAGCTGACAATCGAGCATAAAGAAACTGAAAATCGTGAAAAATATTTCAATGTAACTGTCGATTTTTATCAAAACTCAACAAAAGTTGTTACATCGGGTGGTCGTTTCACGGCTTCGAAAAAATCAGAACTCTGTAAAAAGGAGGCTCGACTTGCGCAAATAACGACGAATAAATTTTGTCGGCTAATGAAGAAGAAACTCAAGGAAGAACAAAATAGTGAAGAAATTCTAAGAGAAGAAATTGCATGAAAAAGATACTGGTTACCGGTGCTACCGGGCATCTTGGGCTTAATTTAGTATCAAAATTGCTAGACAAAGGCTACCAAGTAATAGCGGTTGTTCGAAATTTCAGTAAAGCTAAAGCGTTAGGACTAGATAAAAGCAAAGCCGAAATACGCATAGCTGATCTTACCAAGCTAGATGAAGCCGAAAGCGTAATGCAGGGTGCTGACATCGTATTCCAAGCGGCAGCAAACTTTTCACATTGGAGTGAAGACCCTGAACACGATATTATTTTAGCTAACAACCGTATCACAGATAATGTATTAATCGCTTGCAAGCACAACGCAGTCGAACGCGTGATTTACGTTGGTTCGACAGGAGCGCTAGGGCGAAGTAACGAGCGCGTTGTAGGGCCCAATGAGTGGATAGAAAACACTCACGGAAACCCGTACTTTGAATCGAAGAAACAATCTGAACAACTCGCGTGGGCTAAAGCAAAAAAGCTGGGAATTAATATGGTGTCTGTATTGCCCGGTGCCATGCTCGGTGGATCGTTTACGCATTCAACACCAACAAGCCGCTTTATCGAATCGATTAGGGATGGGAAAGTTCCATTTAACCTAAACTTTGAACTCAATATTGTAGATGTCAATGACGTTTGCGACGCAATGATAAATGCTATAGATAAAGCAAAAATCGGAAATCGATATATTTTGGCCAATCCCGCAGGTATTAGCCTTATCCAAATCAACAAATTTTTCCAAAAGTATAACCCAGACCTGACCCCGCCCATAAATTCTGGTCGATTAATATTGATGGTCGTCGCATCCATCGCAGAATTTATAGGTTTTATTATTAAAACAGAGCCACAGCTGCTAAGGAGCCAAGTTAAGTTCTACTACAACAGTAAAGAATCGTACGATATATCAAAATCTATCAACGATCTAGACTTCTCACCAAGATCTTCTATAGACTGCCTAAACAATGAAAACGTTATTTTACGTCCACAAGAGGTTACCTGCTAACATGCTTCGATTAACGATACTCATAACAATAACGCTAACCTTTGCGCAACAGGCCATCGCTGGTGATTTGTACGACGAGGTATATCAACTATCGAATAAGGATCTGATGGTCCAGCTATTTGAAAAAATCAGCTTTGACAAATACGATATAGAAGACTTAGATAGAATATGGATTGAGCGTGATATATCAACCCAATTTGTTGTGCGTAGTTTTGAAAGATACAGAAGGCACAACCAACAAGTCGCAGATGCCTATCAAGAAGTAATACTCTGGCACACAGAGATTGACATAATCCCCTCATCAACGACCAAGGAAGAGTTTGACCTTGCCGCGCAACTTTTTCACGAAAAATCAGCCCTTTTTGGCGGTACTGTACGCGTTATTGGAGGTTTCCTCGACAAAGGTGAACCCTATAGAAGAGGTATCTGCCGTTGGGTAGCGCCAAATACCTTCGTCATGCTTTATGTTGTCCGACTGGCAAGAGAGCCATTTTTTGGTTCCGTCTTCCCTATGGACGGAGGGACCATGGTCTCGCAAACACTTCACTAGCGAATAATTATTCGCTAAATTTAAAAATATCAACGTTACTTTGTGTCTCCTTAGAGCCCTGCTCCCTGCATCTAGCGGCGCATGCAAAAAATGGTAACATCTTAGTATTACCCTAATCTCTACCTGATAAGACTCCCCTCATTTCAGGTAAGCTCCTAGAGAGACGATGGGATTTTAACATCCTAAGGTGTTTTGTTTTTGCGTTCTAGATGCGGCATTTTTTACACTAAAGAATTACAATCTATACGATATGAAAAACATCAAATTATTTGCAATTGATATTGATGGCGTAATACTCAAAGATACCTTCAGCCCTGTACTGCACACACTTATATTGCGCCACGGCGGAGATTACACCCGTGATATTGAGCGTAATGTATTTTCAAGAAACCAAATTCAGGCGGCAAATTACATAATAGAAACCCTGGAAATCAATATCACAGCACACCACCTTATAGACGAATACTTTACCGAAAGGGAAGCTTACCTCAAACATCACGATGGAGGTCTAAACGAAGACGCGCTTGAAACCTTAGCGTTGCTTTCAGAGTTCAAACTTCCCATACTCTGCTACGGAGGTCTTGAAAAGCACAAAATCCATAAGGAGTTTTTACCCTGCATGGATTTTTTTGACGACTACATTTGCACCAATAGCTTCAGACCAGGAATGAAGGAAATAATTTATAGCGCCAAACTATCGCCAACAAACGTTCTTTTTATAGACGATGTCAATACCGTTGCAGAAACCTGCAAGAATTTAGGCACGGGATTCATCGGGTTACCACCCTCTCATACCTGGGGTTGGCAGGATAGCGATATGAAGCGTACCGGAGTTGTACACCGCTTAAGTTCGCTCACACAAATAACTAAAGAACGAATACTGGAGATTGATATTGATCCTGGAAAATGCTTCAAACCACAACCTGTTTAGCGGTGGAGCACCAGCAAGCATCATCGCGGATTTTGACGGTGTCCTAGCCTATCAGAACACCCAACTACTTCTGGATGCCTGCTACAAAATCATATCTCAATATCGCCCGTTGGATTACAGCATATTCCGTCAATTATTTTCGTCACTCGTACCTCACCCTCTCGACCTGTCTATCGACTTTCTACTTTCCTCAATGGATCTCAATCATATAAAAGCGGAACTCGTTAGTGCTTTAATGTCGACAAATGGGGGCATTAGCGAATCGAAAACTTTTATCCACCACTGTATTGAAAAACGTATACCCCTCTATATATTGTCCACCGGCAATATTCAGGCTGAAAAGTATCGGGAAATTATAGAGCTACTTGGTAAGGACCACGTTATTGCAGAGCCCGGGCTGAGTAAAACTAATCCTGAACACTATTCTCGTGTTACCAGCACCATCAATTTAACGCCATCAAAGACGCTCTACATTGATGACTGCCCTACAGCGCTAAACGCCGCAAAAATAGCAGGATACGTTACTGCGATGATGTGTAATTCCGTATTTAGGCGCGAAGACTTACCCTCAAAGCAAGAGTTTATAAAAATAATATTCAACAACTGGTCGGATGCTCTATTGTTTCTCGAAAATAGGTAACGAACTTTTTTGGTATAAAAAAATGGATTTTATAAAAGTTTTGTACTTTCACATTTTATTCGATTCTGCTTTTTGGGCGCAGCCAATCCTGAGCAATAGAGCCAACTATATCATTTCACTCAACACCTGCCAGCCAACGACTTCCCATTTAATTTTCATCAACTAAATGACAAGCGTATCTATCTTTGATAAAAGTCAACGATCAAAATATTAGTATATGCTTATATTTAGACGTCAACAGCTCTAGGCTCGACCATGTGGAAGACACGATTAAAATCACTCTGGCTGCCCATCAGCATCTTTGCCATTATTACCATACCGTTATTGGTGTTGCTGCCCGATCATGAGCTGCCTACGGCCGACCCATCCAGTTTCCTCCCCCAACGTATTCCCCACGTAGACCATACAGCGCTAATGAAAGGCCCATACGATACGCCACAGCAGGTAACCGCCCGCTGCCTGGAGTGCCATGATAAAAGCGACGATCAGGTGATGCGCTCCTCCCACTGGACTTGGGAGCATGAGCCCGTTCTTGTGCCCGGTCGTACCGAGCGAGTGAAAGGAGGAAAGAAGAACGTCATTAACAACTTTTGCATAGGCGTTGCCGGAAACTGGGAGGGCTGCACAGGCTGCCATGCTGGCTACGGCTGGAAAGATGACAGCTTTGATTTTTCTGACAACCGCAATGTCGACTGCCTTGTCTGCCACGAGCAAACGGGCACTTATGTGAAAGGCAAGGCGGGATTACCAGTAGACGGAGTGGACCTACTCGCTTCAGCGAAGAGCGTCGCATTCCCCAGCCGCAGCAACTGCGGTAGTTGCCACTTCGGCGGAGGTGGTGGAGATGCCGTGAAGCATGGCGACCTGGACTCCAGCCTCTACTTTCCCTCCGATGATGTCGATATACATATGGGCAAGCACGATATGGTTTGTACCGATTGCCATAGAACCGAAAGCCATAAGATATCCGGTCGCGCCTTAAGTGTAAGCATGGATAATACCGCTCAGGTGAGCTGTATCGATTGCCACAGTGAAACCCTCCACCAAGATCAGCGTATCAATCAGCACACAAGCACCGTCGCCTGCCAGACTTGTCACATACCAGAAGTAGCCACGCGCAGCGCCACTAAAACCCATTGGGACTGGAGCCAGGCTGGTGACAATGAGCGGGAAGAGAATGAGGGATACAAAAAGATCAAAGGTGAATTTAAATATGCGAATAACTTAAAACCCGAATACCTCTGGTTTAGCGGTACAGCTCAACGCCATTTATACGGAGACAAGATTAACCGTGACGGAGCAACCGATTTAAATTATCCCAATGGGGATATTAATAATCCCCACGCTAAAATTTTCCCGTTTAAGGTTCACAGCGCAAAGCAAATTTACGATAAACAATATCAGCACTTGCTGCAGCCGAAAACCTATGGCGAGACCGGCTATTGGAAAACATTCGACTGGGACAGCGCCGTACAGCAGGGGTCAGACATAACCGGGCTTGCCTATAGTGGTGAGTTTGGCTTTACCGAAACCTTAATGTACTGGCCACAAACGCATATGGTGCAAGCCGCCAGCAGAGCCTTGCAATGTCGCGACTGCCACAACGAAACAGCCAACGATAAAGCAGGCAGATTAAACTGGAAAGCTCTTGGCTACGCCGGTGACCCGATTCGCTGGGGATCCCGTAAGTTAACTGCAGATATGCAGGGTAGTGAAAAATGAAAGCATGGTTTTCAATCATTTCCTTCCTATTACTTACCACCACTCTATCTGTGAGGGGCAACGATTTTCACCCGGAATTTTCACTGCTCAATACGGCCGGAGAAATCTGGCAAGACGGCGAAGCGATTTCACAGCCATTAACCTGCGGCCAATGCCACAATGCCGAATTTATCCATTCTTCGCTTGCCCCTTACCACCACAAAGCTGCCGAAGGTGGTGACCGCCTAAAGCTATATTTGGGTATAACGCTGACAAATACGCGTAAAAAGAACATCCAATGCCTGGACTGTCACAACCCTGACCGGAGTCACACACTTTCAGAACTGGTTAATCACGAAGGGGAAATCTCCCCCCAAACCCTAACACTTACCAGCCCAACCAGTACAGCTTGCGGCAACTGCCACAGCTTAGTAGAAATCGGAAGCGAAGCGTTGAGCATTGATGGCCAGATTGAAAATGACAATACTTTTGGATTGACCGGTGAAATTTTTTCTTCGCAATTTATCAGTCAATCAGCCCTGAACATTGCCAACAAACAGAAATTGAACTACAGCTTTGATGCTCACGCTGAGCGTGTAGTGAGTTGCAGCGACTGCCATGCTTCAGCCAACAATCCCGTCTCGCCACAAAAACTCGATACCAATAAGCAACTATCCTTCGACCCACGTACGCTTTCAGCACATGACTATCTACAACAACCCGATCATAATTTCACACACGCCCATGAATGCAGCAGCTGTCATAAAGTAGACAAAACACATAACTGGCTCCCCTATCTTAGTAGACATCTCAGCAAGCTTAGCTGCGAAAGCTGCCATAGTAATTGGATTGCCAGCCCCGCATTCTCAAATATCTCACTCACAGGAGATAATATAAAAGTGACATGGCGCGGTTTACAAGACGGTTTAATTACAGGCTATAACCCATGGTTACTTCCCAATAAACACGGTAAGTTTTCGCCCTTCAATATTATTGAAATTGTTAACGAAAAAAATACCTTTGCTGTAGCAAAAGGCATTCATCACAACATCAGCTCTGAGGCCGCCATAAAACACTGCAGCGCCTGCCACAGTAACACCTCCATATTACTAAGAGCTCTACCCGCCAATCCCAGAAACCTGAATTTTCCCGAGAGTTTTCTATCGAACCTTAAACCTGTCCCCGCTGCAGCAGGCATTTACGTACTCGGTGGAGATACCGTGCCCATTGTCGATTGGCTAGGGCTCATTATCCTAATAGCCACGCTAAGCAGCGTAAGTGCACACGGGTTCGCTCTGTATCTAACTCGCCGCAAAAGCGCTGATCGCGCTACCCCCCGTATACGCGTCTATATGTATCGTTACTACCAACGCCTGTGGCATTGGCTACAGGCAGCGATCATATTTATTCTACTGATTACAGGCGCTGCCATTCACAAGCCGTGGCTTTTTTCATGGCTGAGTTTTGGCTCAATGGTGGAGCTACACAATATTTTTGCGTTTATTTTGTTCACTAATGCTGCTCTGGCTCTTTTCTATCATTTAGCTAGTGGTGAAATAAAGCAATTTATCCCCATGCCAGCAGACTTGTTTGTCCGCAGTTTTGAGCAGCTACATTTTTATCTCAAGGGTATATTTGAAAACGCACCCCACCCATTCGAAAAGGATCCACAGCATAAGCTTAACCCATTACAAAAAATTGCGTACTTCGGTCTACTTAATGTGCTGCTGCCTGCTCAGATGTTCACCGGGTTGTTAATGTGGGGCGCACAGAAATGGCCAATAGTTTCCGATAGTATTGGCGGCTTAACATTGCTAGGCCCATTACATAGTTTGCTGGCTTGGGCATTTGTATCTTTCCTAATTATGCATATTTACCTCACCACGACTTCCGGCCCCAGACCTTTATCTGGCATTCAATCCATGATTAATGGCTGGGAAGAAGTGGAAGATATAAACGGGAGCACTCCTAATGAATAAACACCAGTATCCCATCACGCCCAGTACTGGAAAGGATTACTGGAACCCCTATTTTTCCGGCATATTGTTAGGCATCGTTCTATTTCTTTCTTTCTTTATTACCGGCAACGGGCTCGGTGCGTCCGGCGGGCTAAATCGCTTTACTGTTTATCTACAGGATTTTTTTTTCCCGCAGCACGTAGACACAACGCCATTTTTACTCGCCATGGCCGGCGGTGACACGAACCCACTTGAGAGCTGGATTGTACCAATGGTAGTGGGCGCACTACTCGGTGGTTTTATCTCCGGCTGGCTACGTGGACGCGTAAAAATAGAAACCAACAAAGGGCCACACATTAGCAGAAACTCACGCTGGGCTTTGGCCTTTATTGGTGGAATATTAATGGGTTACGGCGCCCGGCTTGCACGGGGCTGCACATCTGGGCAAGCCTTAAGCGGCGGCGCCACCCTTTCGGTTGGCAGTTGGGCATTTATGTTAGCAGTGTTTGCGGGTGCTTATTTATTAGCCTGGGCATTCCGCAAGAGCTGGAATTAGGAGTAACACACGATGACCGCCTTTCCTCTTAACGTTGTTGCCGAATACGGCTCGACTATTGGTTATTTTATCTATGCTGTATTGGGATTATTTTTTGGCTTTATTTTAGAAAGCGCGGGTTTTGGCAATTCCCGTAAGCTTGCGGCGCAGTTCTATTTCAAAGAGCTCACCGTTTTTAAAGTAATGTTTACCGCAATTATTGTAGCAATGGTGCTTATATTTCTCTCAAGCTCACTAGGGCTTCTGGATTATCAGTTGATATGGGTGAACCCCACCTATTTATGGCCAGGCATTCTTGGCGGTCTAATAATGGGCGCTGGCTTTATCATCGGTGGTTTTTGCCCGGGTACATCGTTGGTCGCGGCAGCAACACTGAAACTCGATGGCATTTTTTTTGTTCTGGGCGTTCTCCTCGGTATTTTTATATTTGGAGATACAGTCGATTTTTATTCGGAATTTTTCAATGGGAGCTATTTCGGTCGTGTTACGCTTCCGGAAATTTTTAACCTGAGTTATGGTACCGTTGTATTACTTGTAGTGCTAATGGCTTTAGCTATGTTTTGGGGCGCCGAGTGGCTAGAGAATGCCTTGTCCGATTTCCCGCCCCCCCCAAAATGGCGTTTGCCTGCCGCCGTTGCGCTGGCATCACTGGCAACTATAACCTTAATTTTAGGCCAGCCCGATCTGTCAGATCGCTGGTTGTGGATCGCTGGAACAGAACAAACCCGCATCGAAAATCGTGAAATTTATGTATCCCCAATGGAAGTTGCCACCTTACAAAACGATAGACAAATAAGAGTAAGACTACTCGATATTCGCGGCCAATCAGATTTCAATAGCTTCCATATTCGCGAAGCAGAACATACGCCCTTGGACAAGATTCAATCACTGGCGAGAGACTTGATCGATCAGCCCGCCAATACGGTAAACATTATTGCTGGTAATGGAGAGCTGAGGGCGACTCAAGCCTGGAAACAATTACGCGCGGCTAGTATTCCTAACCTTTACGTATTAGAGGGAGGAGTTAATGGTTGGATTCGTCAGTTTGCACCGCAAAGCTTTTTGTTAGATAGCAAGCAACCAGAATCTGGCTCAGATGAAGTCGGGTTCCACTTTGCCAAAGCACTGGGCAACCGCTACCCCATGGCAAGCCCAAACCTTCTAGCCTTTCCAGAGCCTTTTGTGGACAAAGTAAAGCTGGAAGTGAAGCGAGCCCCGGCAGGCGGTGGCTGTGGCTAGCAGATAATTATGATGCGTACCCCCAAGACGCAAAAACAGCGCTTCCGTTTGATCCACGAAGCATATAAACGGATATTATATGCTTCGTGGATAACTCTAGACTTGCCAAGGCTCTTACCGTCCACTCCAACCGGTTACAACCCCATTGTCTAAAAATACGTAAAAGTAGCCATATTTTCGGAAGCCTACTCGGTCGTAAACCATCTGCTCTCGGGTATAAGTATGCGTAACAAGGGTTTCGGTTGCATAGGGTATATTGATTGCAGCAACAACCTCGACCCAGGTCATTCCCATTGATACGCTGTGATGCATAACCGCATATTCGTACTGCTCTAGATATAGCGACCGAGCCAAAGCTTTGGAATAATTTTCAGCCGTGGGGTTTCTGTGGATACGTTCGATAGACGCGCGATCCTCTTGGCTTAAACGCTCCGTTTTCATAACCGGTACTCTGGCGCAAGCCAATAGTAAAAAGCTCAAGACCAAAGGAACACCAATCGCCCTCATTTGTAACACCCTTTAAACCCATTCAAAAGTGCTAGCACATTACCGGAGGATGGCGCCCAACTCAACAAAACAACCTAATAAGCTCCATTTACCATCGACGACTCACCATCGAAGATACACAGACACAAAAAAGGCCAACCGCATAAACGACTGGCCTTTTTGTGTTAAACCACGCTTTTTACATATTTTCTAACGTCAAATAAACAAGTGTTTGATTCAGCAATTGGTACGCTATCTCACCAAACGTCATCGGCCCAGTAAGCTTGCCCGTCTTTTTTCCTTCCAGTTCAGAATACAGGAAGTTCAGAATACAGTTACAGGAAAACGCAATACTGTTGTTATCGGCTGCAGGTATAGCTTCATTAAATTCGCTGACATAATCGCCTACTGGCTTAGCAAAGCGATATTCAACACCGGGAAAAACCGGAGCATAAAGCGTAACATCTCCGTCACCAAGCTCTTGAATACTAACATTTACCTTAACGCCAGAATAATCTGCCACTAAAGGCAAGCGCGTATCAATACTATTTTCTTTAACGTAATCGGCAAGGTTATATTCTTCACCATCAACTTTACAGTTTGATACGGTAAAACCATTTTCTGGAAATTGAATTGCAGCTCCATCACCCGGCTCAAAAAGGTTTACGGTTTTAATTTGAGCAAACTGATTATCTGGCAGAGGAATATGTATCGCCGCTGCCTGCGTATCACTTAACAGGCCACCAGCAGGCCCAAATCCGACCTTAGCAGAGCGAGTAGCTAACTCATCCAGATGCACACCCGCAATCCAACCGATAATAGGCGAGAAAAACATCTTCGGGAAATCCGGTGCGTTTTGTGCGTAGGCCAGATGAACCTCCGAACCTGCAGGTAAGATAAGAATCGTAAACCCCTGTTCTGGCGCTTCAGAGGCAATACGAGAAATATTATTTACATCGTAAAGCGTAAAGCGAGGCAAATGGCTAGAGGTCAAACCAGAAATTGTATTCACATACAATTTCTCCTGATCAACCTTCCCACCCTCTTCTGTCATAAAATAAGGAATTGTGCCAGCAATCCAGTTACCAGAGGGCAAAGAGGCCAGCGCTCGTTCGTCTCCCGAGATAACCATATAATCACCACGAGAAATCATATTTACGACTTCGTCACGAGTCACCGCATGACTCGAGAAAGATACAGAACCTGCTGCAGACATTTTTTACTCCGAAAACAGTAATTTAGACAATAGCGACCTGCTTTAGCAGAACACCCACTTCCTGGCGCATGGCCTTCTGATTGTAGTTCAAGAACTCGCGAATTCGACGAGCGGCTTCCAATTTAATGACTGGTTCAGGCTGCTTAATAACCTGAGCGCGTAATCTTGCCAGAAGCAACTTGTAGGCAATATGCTCACTTGGCACAAAAGCATCATCCTCCAATATTCGCTGCCAAACTCTATGTTCAACATCGGGTAGAGAGGACCCGGTCTTTTGCCGTATATCCATTGCACGATTCAGCAATATTAACTCTGGCTTTAAAGTACGGTAGTTCTTACGAAAATACTCTCGAATTGTTTCAATTGCCTGAATTTTTTGTTCTTTCGTGCGGCCTTGCACAAAAGCCGCCCTTTGCCGGGATATTAGAAGGTTGAACGGTATGCTCTGAGAATTTAGCCCCAACTTACCGCTCAATAGTTCGATCCAGACAACACTTTTTAATGCAGGCAATACCAGCCGTTGCCTGCTTTTAACTGCCCGTGCGCGCTGCTGTAACTTTTCTGTTGTTATACCGCAGACCTGTTCTATCTCACCATCAAGTTGCCCGCTATTTTCAATAAAAAACTGTCGCAATTGTAACTTCAAACCCAATAGTTCATCCGCATCATCCGTTTTTGCGGCGGCAAGTTTTAACTTACTAAGTAAGAATTTAAGCGGTAATACGCTTGTCCTTACGATCAATTGATCGTTCAGTATACGATCCCACGCTTTGTCAATTTCGGTAGGCAGATAAGCGAGAGCGCGAGCAGTTGCCGATGCCTTTTCCAAATCATCCTTAATGGCTTTGAGTGTTGTATCGTTAATACCATAGAGATCCGAAACCACACTGGAATCCACACCCTTTATTTGGCCCAACGCAACCTGTTGTCGTAAAAAATTGGAATAGTAACGTGAAGGGTGACCGACGAATGACTGCTGACCAATTAGATCTTTACTAAGGAAAGTCGTATCGGATAACGCCGACTGAGGTACTTGAGCGCTGATCATACAACTGTATGTACCCAAATTCATGTAACGCCAGCGACCGGAGACCAACTCCTCGGTGGCTTCTTTTTTACTTGTTCCAAATAAACCGAAAAGGCGTTTTTTATCGTGCAGGTCGAGTTCTATATCAAAAACTTTTTCCTGCTCGTTAACGCTAACCGATTTTATCGTCCAAGGAGATCGAATACCCAGAGCATGCTCCAGGTCGCGAAGATCATTTCGTTCCATCCTGCACCCCTAAATAATTAGCACAGACGTGAAGTTAAAATGCATCCAGCAAAACACGCCACAACAATATCCAATGTAACTCTAGCAGTTACATTCGTTAATAAACGCCGATCAACTTATAGTAAATTTTAAATTGTGAACAGCGCACAAAGATTCGTCCGAAGCATAGAACCAGAAAATATAAGTTATTGTCAATCGTTATTACCGTCTAAAAGACATATCTATATTTTATTAAGGCTAGTTACAAACAAGTGCCGTAAAATAATTATGAAATCTTCGAACTTAGATCAAAAAACATTCTCCATACAAACAATATCATTTTCAAGTTCTAAGCTAGGAAAAATATTTAATCCTTAACTTCTCCACGCCCTGTGCATGCGCAACCGTATTTATTAAAAACAATTACATTAATATTTTCCTTAATCATAAAACTTGCAACCAGTTAACACTTGTTGGCACAAATAACTTCCGCGTGGCGCTAATCGCCCTCACGAATATTCCCAATCTGTATGTAAAATTTAACGACACTTTGATTTCACCTACTACGGATGTCGATTAAAAAATTATTATCCACACCCTAAAACGTTTTATAACTTTTTAGTCATAAATTCGAAATACGTATGATATGAGGAGTTTGAAGTACATGACTATCAATTCGAAATTAAATGTAGGCATTATAGGTTCTGGAAAAATCGGCACTGACTTGCTGATTAAAATTTTACGCTCTGAACTTCTTCGCTGCGAACTCTTCGTAGGCAGAGATATTGACTCGCCCGGCATTCAAAAAGCAAAATCTATCGGCATCAACGTTTCGGATAAAAGCTTGCAAGCTTTTAAAGATCACCCGAGAAAACTCGATTTAGTTTTTGATGCTACCTCTGCAGCCCACCATGTAGGCCATGCCTCTTACTTTCGCGAGCAAGGAATCAAAGCTATTGATATGACCCCCGCAAAAGTAGGGCGGTTCTGCGTCCCGACAATTGATGCTGATGTTGTTACGCTTGAACCCAACGTAAATATGATCACCTGCGGTGGCCAGGCCTCCATTCCCGTTATCCATACACTGTCACATGTGTATCCCAGAATAACCCAGATAGAAGTTCGCTCACACTTGGCCGCCGACTCCATAGGTCCCGGAACGCTAGCAAATATTGATGAATATTATTCCAGCACCGCCTCCGCCATCTCCGCCTACTCCTGCATACAAAATGTCTCCGTCGATTTGCAAGTGGAGAATAGTGCATGGAAACCCGATATGCTGACGGTGATTCGCGCTTACACTGATGATAGCGACCTAGAAAAGCTCTTTGCACCACTACAACAACGTGTTGCCTCCGTACGTAAGCAAGTCCCTGGCTACAATATTGTTGGTACCCCCCGCTATAAGGATGGCGCCGTAGAGTTACTGGTTAGCGTACGAGGACAGGGCGACTGGATTCCCGCCCACGCGGGCAACCTGGATATCATCAACTGCGCAGCAATCGCAATTGCCGAAAAGTATGCAGAGCACCTTGGCTACAATCCGGCACTCGCACCCAGCAGTAATGGTCGGGACGTTATGCAAGGTGCACTGGGCTCGATTTTTGGCCTGTTGGGTAAAGGTGGCAAGAGCGTTCCCGGCGCAGCCTAGGAACTCAATAGCATCGAGCTTCCGGGCGGCATTCTGTCGTCCAAATGCTCCTCCCTCAACACCGACCTTCATGCTAAACTGCGCCCCTTTTTATCTTAAAGAGGCCAGCCATGACCGACACAACTCAACTCGACACTCTCACCAGCTCCGAAAGCCGCGTTAGCTACGGCATAGGTCTTCAAGTGGGCAAACAACTCTCATCCAATCGTTTCGAAGGCATGAACTACAAAGCGGTTGCTCGCGGCGTAATTGATGCATTGGAAGGCAACGAGCCTTGTGTTGCAGAAAGCGATTTACAAGCAGCCTTCGCTGAGATCCGCCAACGTATCGAAGCGCAGCAAGCTGAGCAGTCAAAAACACAAGCAGCCGAAGGTGAAGCTTTTCTTGCCGAGAATGCAAAAAAACCCGGCATTACCGTAACCGAGAGCGGCCTACAATATGAAACACTGCAAACCGGCGAAGGTGAAAAGCCATCTGCCAACTCAACTGTTCGCACTCACTACCACGGCACACTGACCGATGGCACGGTTTTCGACAGCTCAGTCGATCGTGGCGAGCCAGCAGAGTTCCCCGTTAATGGCGTTATTGCAGGCTGGACCGAAGCCCTGCAAATGATGACAGTGGGTTCCAAATGGCGTTTATACGTGCCGTATCAACTGGCCTACGGCGAGCGTGGTGCCGGTGGCTCTATTGGCCCTTACGCAGCGCTGATTTTCGACGTTGAATTACTTGATATCGTAGCTTAACCCAACAGGCTAATAACATGTGGTTTAAAAACCTGCGGATTTTCCGTTTAAGCAAAGGCTTTACTATCAGCCCGGAAGAATTGTCCGAGCTAATGGAGCCTTTTGCCTTTCAACCCTGTGGAAAACTGGACCCGGCAAAATATGGGTGGACTACTCCCTTGGGCCGCCACGGGACTGAGCTGGTTCACGCTTCCAACGGCAACATTATGGTCTGCGCCAAACGGCAGGAAAAAATCCTGCCGGCGGCGGTAGTTAAAGAGGAAATGGAAGACCGTATTGCCGCTATATCTGCAGAAGAGGCTCGTCATGTCGGACGCAAAGAGCGCGATGCATTAAAAGACGAAGTCATCTTTTCTCTGCTACCGAAAGCCTTCGCAAAATCATCACTCGACTTTGCCTACATTGCTCCACGCGAAAAATGGATTATCGCCAACGCCGCCTCAAGCAAACATGCCGAAGAAATTGCCAGCGGCCTGCGTGAAGCAATCGGCTCACTGCCAGCAGTTCCTCTCAGCAGCCACGATACACCCGTAGCGGCCATGACCAGCTGGCTGCGAGAAAGTTCGGCTCCGGCACCTTTCACTTTTGGCGAAGAGTGCGAGCTTCAGGCGCCGAAAGACGGACGCATTATTCGCTGCAAAAATCAGGACCTCACTGCAGACGAAGTGCTCAGCCATATCAACTCTGGCATGGTGGTAAGCAAGCTCGCACTTACCTGGAAAGACGCCGTTCACTTTATACTGGATGACCAGCTGGCCATTAAACGGGTAAAGTTCGAAGATAAGCTTATTGAGCAAGCCAATGACCACCACACAGAAACCGCAGCGGAACAGTTTGATGCCGACTTTGCCATTATGGCAACCGAGCTAAAACACTTTATCGGTGACTTACTTAAAGCTCTGGGGGGGGAGAACACGGCTAACGATTAACCCCAAAAAGCGTGTAAGGAAATTGTTTTATTGGGAGTAATTTTTCACTCAGCAATATACCGCTAAGGTTGCATCGCTCGAAAAACAAAGGAACTGACGAATGGAAAGAACAATAACAAACCGAGAAGCAACCGAACTTCAAGCACAGGTAATCACTAAAGCGCACACCCATATCCCCGCCCTTACCGGCGTGCGCTTTTTTGCCGTTTTCCATATTTTTATGTTCCACCTATGGGTGCTGTACGATATGGAAAAACCCGAAAAATTTTCCGATTTAATGAGCGGCTATAGCCGGCTCCCCGATACACTTATTACTTTTTTCAGTCACGGCTGGATGTCGACCAGTTTTTTTTTCATCCTGTCAGGCTTTATTCTGGCCTATATATACTGGGATAAGGACGGAAATATTGTAGGCGGAGACAAGCGCTTCTGGCTTCGTAGAATCGGTCGCCTATACCCCATACATATTATCGTAATGCTGGTAACTTTTTTATTTATCGGCTCCTATTACCTCTCTTTCAGGTCACTGACAGACTTATTGCCCAGCGCCATCGGAACACTTGCCCTGGTTCAATCCTGGTATCCCCCCTGGGTACCAGAATGGAACTGGCCCGCCTGGACCATTTCGGCGCTCGCATTTTTGTATTTCATCATGCCCTTTTTGTGCAGGCAGCTGGCGAAACTAAGCCGCAAACAAATGTTTATCGTCCTACTGTTGCTACCCATTATTTCGCTACTCCCTACGGTGGTTTATTCATTTTACTTTCCACACGGAAGTGAACCTATTCAGAACTGGCAAATTTTTCTTGGCTCGACACCACTGTTTTGGCTAGCGCAATTCTCTTCCGGCATGCTGTTAAGCCGGGCCTTTGGTATCAGTCGCTTCAGCAACAGCTGGAGAAAGGACAGTGGCAAAAAATTTGCGTGGGGCGACATCGCTCTTCTCGTGTTAATCGCTACCGCTTGCTTTACAACGATTAAAGAGCCGCTGAAATTCTTCGTTCGCCATGGGCTATTGATGCCACTATTCTGGATTATTATTCTCGACTTTGCCCGAGGTAACGGCCTGGCGGCAAGACTGTTTTCACTACCCGGAACCGGTTTTTTTGGTGAGACCGCTTATTCGCTCTTTATCTGGCAAAATATGGCAATGGCGCTATGCTGGTCTACCGCAGCCAGCTTTAGTGGCACGGGCTACCAACAGGTTTGGGCTGCGCCCCTCGGACTGGCGTTATTTTCCGTTATAAGTACCTACTGGATCGAAAAGCCCATAGCCCGGAAATTACGTCGTAAATTTGAACACTAAGCCGACTCAATCAGGCCTAATATAACGTCAGGTAAAAACGGTCGTCCGCGCTCATTGAGCGAAGTGCCTGTAATTTTTCCCTGCAGCATAAGGGCATCATCCGTTTGACGGTAAATGCCCTGAATAAAATTGAAGCGAATTCTAGACGAACGCTCCAGGCGGGTTCCCACCCAGAACTTATCTCCCGGCCGCAGAGATTGCTTGTAATCAAGCTCAGCACGCACAACAACCAAATTGATTTTCTGCTCGGCCAGCGCTGCGAAAACAATACCCGAAGCCAATAGAAACTCATGGCGCGCATGCTCTAGGTACTGCTGATAAACACTGTTATTCACCACTCCCTGGATATCGCACTCGTAATCGCGAACCTTTAATTCAAGCCGGTGCTTAAAATCCATCAGAACGTCACCTCCACTAAACGAACATCAAAAATAAGGACTTCATTTGGTCCAATTTTGTTGTCGGCACCACGCTTGCCCCAAGCTAAACTGGGGGGAACAACAAACTCAAAACGCGCCCCCTCCGCCATTAACTGTAAACCTTCACGCAAACCTGGAATGGCTTCCGTCATTGTAAATTTATCGGGCACGCCAGACTTGTAGGTGTCAGCAATAATACTGCCAGCGGCACTTAAAACACGCTGATTGACAACTACAGTGTCCCGTTCAGCGGGGTGAATACCCTCTGCACTCTCAATCACTTTATAGAGCAATCCGCTTTCCGTACTCATCACGCCATCGCGTTGGGCATATTTATGCAGGAAGGCTTCCCCCGATTTTCGGTTTTGACCGGAGGAACCTTTGTTGAGCTTCTTTTTTTCTCTCATATTAAAAAACGTCACCACAGGACAGAGCTTGTGGAGCTTATTTTACACGCTATTGAAAGCAGAGGGAGGATGCTCAGCCAAACTATCCTATGTTCGACTGAGAAAAACTATAAGTGGGGTAGCTGGTAACGATCCAAAAGCTCTTTCAAAATGTCCGTAATTTCTACACGCAATTGATAGTGGCGGTCTTTTGCGGCCTTCCCGTCACCCACGCGAATGGCGGCCAGAACCTCAGTATAAGCCTGCGTTGAACTGTAGGGTTTGGGACGGAGCTTAAGGGTAATTTTCCGAGCACGATGAACCTGGGCGCGAACGGTTTCCACCAGCGAGGCTAAGCGTTTGTTACCTGCAAACGTCATCAGCAGGCGATGAAACTTCTCTTCGGCTGCTGCCCAAGCTTCGATATCATCGACAACCAGAGCTTGCTGCATTTCATTCACAGCATCAACCATAGGCTGAAGAGTATCAACGCTTAATGATTGCTTAGCAATTAATTCAACCGCCATACATTCTAACGCGTTTAACACCTGACTGATTTCAATAATGTCGTCAGGAACAAGAGGCAACACCCTCATACCGCGTCGCGGAATTAACTCGATTAACTTCTCTGCTTCTAAACGAATCAAAGCTTCTCTAACCGGCGTTCGGCTCACACCCAAATTGCGCGCTATTTCCGGCTCTAATGCTTGATAACCTGGGGGAAATTCGTTGGAAAGGATATTATCTTTGAGTCTTCGGTAGGCTAGCTCAACCCGAGACAGGCCTGGCTCTTGTATTTCGTATTGCTCACTCATAACCACTTACTTTTATTAGAATATTAGGCGTCGAAAAATTGTTCCCTCAATAAAATATCCAACCATTTATGTTTTGGCGATTGTAACACTCGTAATTCTCACTTGTGGAGCGCCAAAAGTGAGAATTACGTGAAATTTACTCGCTTTCGCTGAATTCCCTACTTTGGTACCAATCACCCATAACACTGCCCCCTAAACCTTCCAGAACAGTGCCTAATACTTTCGGTAGAATTCTCTAGTACTCCCTTATCTACCAGAGAATCGACAAAATCACACTATTTAACATGTTATATTTATTTGGATCGATATCCAACTCTAAGTTAGAGAAAAAACGGAGCGCACGAACCACCGCATACATTAAACGTGCCTTGACCCCTCAACTTGTGCTTTAATTACAAGGTTGTAGCCAACCGTATTATTATGAAACCCTTAAAAACCAAAGCTCAAATCCGAGCGGAAATAGATGGCCAGATTAACCAATACCTTGCATCAGGGGGCGAGGTCAACGCCATTGAGTCTGGCATCAGCGGTAACCTGAATAATTGCAACCACTTTTCCAATTCTCCCAACTTTCAACCCAAGCAGGATCGTACGCCGGTTACCGAGGTCATCAAACAGGTTGAGCAGCGACGCAAACAAAAACCTGGCCCCCCGCTCAATAGACATTCAAGACCCAAGAAAAAGCTGATAACCGATGACTTTGGTGAGCCGCTGCGCTGGGTGTGGGTAGAATAATGCGCCATTGGCTGTTTAAAACCGAACCTGACGAATACAGCATCCTCGACCTCAGCAAAGAAAGTGATCAAACAGGGCGCTGGGATGGCATTCGGAATTATCAGTCTAGAAATTTTATTCGGGATAGCATAAAAACAGGCGACCAGGTTTTGATCTATCACAGTAATTGCAAACCTACGGCTATCGAGGGAGTTGCGAGTGTCGTTAGAAGCGCCTACCCCGATCCGGCACAGTTCGAACATAAATCAGCTTATTACGACGCCAAATCACTGCCGGAAAGCCCTCGCTGGTTTTGTGTCGATATTCATTTAGAAGAACAGTTTACGCATGCCATCCCAATGGCACAGATAAAAAATGAGCCCGCATTAAAAGATATGGTGTTGTTAAAACAGCCACGGCTGTCGATACAACCCGTAACAACAGCAGAATTCAAAAAAATTTTGACGCTGACTAAATCACGCCGTGATTAATCGCGAGCCAATAACTCAGTAAAGTAATACCACCCAAGACAACAAGAATAATGCCCAGCAAGCGCAGTGGCTTGAAGGTGCGTCTCTCGACCGCATTGACATTAGAGGCAAGGTATTCGTCCACTTTTTTTTGATCTTCCGGGTAGAGTTCTGGCATGGCGCGTCTCGATATGTTCTTTCCCTCAGTGTACTACTGCAACTTAAAAGCTGTCATCCGGCAATGCCATTAGCGAATCAGCGCCGACCTCGATACGCACCGCCAGCAGCTCCACCTCGGGAAGTAAACGCTGAAAGAAAAACCGGGCAGTCTGCTGTTTAGCTTCAGCAAAACTTTTATTCTCGGCGTTTTGAGCCGCTGCGGCGGCTCGCAACCACATATAGCCGAAACAGATGTAGCCAAGTAAATTGAGGTAATCGACGGCAGCGGCACCTATTGCATTAGGATCTCTGCCAGCCTGCAAGATGATATTTGCCGTCGACCTTCTCGCTGTATTCATCGCAGCGGTTAAAGCCGTGATCATATCCTGCAAGCGGTCGTCGGCTTCCAAGCCGTCCATAAAGCGCGTTACTTCATCCAGAAAAAGATCCAGAAGCTCGCCTTTAGTTGCCAGTGTTTTTCGGCCGATAAGATCCATTGCCTGAATACCGTTGGTGCCCTCATAGATCTGGGTGATACGAATATCACGCACATGCTGCTCCTGCCCCCATTCCCGAATATAGCCATGGCCGCCAAAAACCTGCTGCCCCAGAACAGCCGCGTCGAAAGCACGATCAGTGAGGAAGGCTTTGGCAATGGGCGTTAGCAGCGCCACCATTTTTCCTGCCAGTACTTTGGCAGTACTATCCTCACTGAATTTCGCCTCATCCAACCATTGAGCCACGTAGAGATAAAATGCCCTACCGCCTTCGTTTAATGAACGCATGGTCATTAACATACGACGCACATCCGGATGGACGAGTATAGGATCAGCTGGGCTTTCCGGTTGCTTTACACCACAGGGGCTTCGGCTCTGCAGCCTGTCGCGAGCATATTCAACAGCGTTTTGGTAAGACACTTCGGCAACCCCCACGCCCTGAATGCCAACGGCAAGGCGCTCGTAATTCATCATGGTGAACATCGCAGCAAGCCCATTGTTAGGCTCGCCCACAAGCCAGCCGGTAGCGCCATCAAAATTCATCACACAGGTGGGCGAAGCTTTGATCCCCATTTTTTTTTCCAACGAACCGCAGTGAACGGCATTGCGCTCCCCTACGGATCCATTGCTATCCGGTAAAAACTTGGGAACTAGAAATAAAGAAATCCCGCGAGAACCCGCCGGGGCATCGGGCAGCTTAGCCAGCACCAAATGAACGATATTGGCGGCAAGATCATGCTCTCCCCAGGTGATAAATATTTTAGTTCCCGTGACACGGTAGCTACCATCACTAGCGAGCTCTGCCCGTGTGCGAATAAGCCCCAGATCGGTTCCCGCGTGCGGCTCGGTTAAATCCATCGCCCCAGACCATTCGCCGCTATACAGATATTCGAGGTAGGTCGCTTTCAGCTCATCAGTAGCATGGGCATCCAACGCTAAACACGCCCCGGAAGTCAGCATAGGCGCGAGCCCGAATGCCATACAACTTCCTTGCACCATTTCCTCCACTGCCGCGACCAAGCTTTTAGGCATGCCCATACCACCGTACTCAGGATTGCCGCTCAGCGCGCCCCAGCCACCGTCACAAAACAGCTGATACGCCTTCTTAAAACCCTCTGGGCTGACAACCTCGCCGTTATCGAACTGACAACCCAGCTCATCCGCTTCGCGGTTTAAGGGAGCGATGGCCCCCTTTACCAGCTTGCCCGCCTCTTCCAGAATTGCATCAGCGGTCTCCATATCCACATCATCCAACGCCGGCATAGAACGCCACAATCTTTCGGTCTCCAGCTGGTACTTTAAAACAAATCGGATATCATCGAGTGGCGGGCGATAGTCAGCCATGGAAATCTCCTGTTGGGCATTATTTCTATAGAAAATAGGTGGTTATGGGGAGAAGAGCCAGTAAATTATCGCCGCCAGTAGGGAAATAACGTGGCTTAAACAATCTGGTCGAGAATAGAACCCGGTTCTCGGGAACTCAAACTGGAGTTGGCAATACCCTGGCTAAGACGGGAACTGATAAGGTTCGCAGCCGTCCGAGCGAAGCCATCTTGGGGCTCGCTAGTCTCCGTTGCGTCTGAGCGACGCTCATCGCCTGAAGCTGACGTCGACACGTTATTGTCCACAACTTCCTGCTCGGACGTTTGCTTAATTTCGTCCTTGATTGCGGATTCTTCCGCTTTTTCCACTACCAGTTCACGGCGGGCCTCGGATTGCAGTCGAGTCGCTTCGGCGGCAACCTGTCGATCCTGGGGAGACGGTTCCGCCGGCGCCAGTGCCGCACGCTTAACGGTTTCCGCTTTTTGAAGGGTAGCTTCGGGCGTGGACTCACGACCGATCTCGATAGGGACTTCCCCTCCTACCGCATAGCGCACGCCATCCGGCCCTCGTGCATATTGGTATTGCGCAGCACCCGCATATTGACCTCCCACCGAAGAATGCGCCTGCTCATGAGCTCGCACCTCACGATCACGCGCAGCAAGACGGGAAATGTCGTTTTGATCCTGTTCCAGCTGGTTTGCTTCGCGACTCTGCTGAAGGCGATTTGCTTCTACGCTTACCTGCTCTCGTCGCCCGCTAGAGCCTTCCTCCGCACCAATCAAAGCGGACCCTTCAGTAGGCAAACCCTGTTCGGAACTACGGGTACGTAACTGCTGACGACCGCTAGCGGCCAGCTCCTCAACAGGTTGAAAGGGGGTATTTCGTTCAGATGGGTCTTGCCGCCCGGCCAGCTGATGCCCGGCGGGATGAGGGGGGGCGACTATACTCGCCAAACTTACAGGAAGGTTACCGCTAATCACGCCGCTTCACCGCAACGGCCGCTATAACAGCCGTTGTAACAACCAACCACAAAGACGAATTGTGCATTCGACTTACCTCGGTGGTCTAGCCCTACCGACCCGCGGATCGTTTTCTTCAATTGGAATTAACTGAGCTTGTGGCTGCTCGGGAAGCCCCAGTAACCAACGGAAAAAGTGTACTACAGCGTCAGGATTGAACATCAATTAAGCTCCCTAGCGTCTCATCCGAGACAGAAACGAGTTTCGCAGAAGCACTGAATAACTGCTCCTGTCGTCGCAATTCAATTAATGGCTCAATAATATCGCCTCCAGAATCCGATTCTACGGAACGAGATACAGGCGCCAGAGGCTCACTGGCCGGCAAAGGCTGTTGATCGATTGCTTGCGTTACAGGGTCTTCCCGCACATTGGCCTTGGCGATCTCATCAGCGGACTTCAGCATTTCTCGCTGACTGTGTTGCATTCCGCGCAGACCTTCGCTCATGACTGAATTTATCATCGATTCACCTCTTTCAACGGAAAACCATACTTACTACTGAAGTTTACGAAAAATAGCGCGTAAAAAACAGACAGAATGACACTCTTTATCACCAGAAATAAGACCGATTGGTGGTAACAAATACGTCATTATGGTGTTTTGTTTATATGCCCAGTGGAGACAAGTCGAGATACTCTGCCGCAGCCGCGGCCGTCGCTAGCTCCAGCCTGGGAATAAACCCCAGATGAGGGAAGGGCAGCAGGTGTTTTAGGGTATTGAGGTTTTCGTCCACCACAGCCATTTTCGGATCAATGACGGTGGCCACCCAGCCCGCGATTGTCAATCCATCCCGACATATAGCTTCTGCCGTAAGCAGGGCGTGATTAAGACACCCCAGTTTCATTCCAACAACCAGAATAACGGGAAGCCCCAGCTCTTTTGCCAAATCTGCTGTCGTTTGCCCTGGCGACAAAGGAACTCGCCAGCCACCGGCCCCCTCAATCACACAGAAATCTGCTTTCACGCCACCTGGGCGAGACATCATTGCGCCGCGGGTGTACCCCAACAACGTATCCACCGACAGGCGTTTGCCCTCACGCATGGCGGCAATATGAGGCGCCATGGGCTCACCAAGTAATACTGGGTTAATCTGCTGGTAACCCAATTTAAGTGTGGAGACCTGCTGCAGAAGTAGCGCATCTTCATTACATAATCCCTCGTCAGTTTCTATTCCACCGGCTGCGAGAGGTTTCAACCCCAGGGTTTGCTTGCCCTGTTCACGGGCTTTTTCCAGCAGCGCGGCGGCAACAAGAGTTTTGCCTGCATCGGTATCGGTGCCGGTAACAAAGAATGTTTGGCTCATGCAGATTGTCTCGGGCTAAGCTTTTTTCAGGTAGATGTAGTAGACCTCGTAGCGTGCCGGTAAACCCCTGTCGGGGTCAAGCCAGGAGCTGTAAGCCTTTTCTAGCTGATGGAAGGTTCGACGACCCATTAAGCCCTGCTGACGACCTTCATTGATGGTGTGGGCGCCAATACCCTTGAGTTCACGCATCAGATGAGTGACATCGTGGTAATAGAGCACCGGTGTTTCCGATTTATAAGCGACGATATTAAAGCCCGCTTGTTCTGCCACCTCTTTAATACTTTCCAACGGCATAAACTGGTTTACGTGGGCAAATTCGTCGATTTGCTGCCAGGCAGACCGCAACTCAAACAAGGTTTCCGGCCCCAAAGTGGTAAAGGCAAACCAGCCACCGGGTTTTAAGGCACGACTCATCTCATCGAACAGTTGCTGCGGGTTTTCACTCCACTGAACCGTCAAGCTGGAGATACAACCATCGAAGGTCTCATCTACAAATGGCAGGGACTCCATATCTCCCAAATGCCATTGAATATTTTCTTCCAGCCCCAGCTCTTCAAATTTTTGTTCCGCTTGCTCCAGCATTCCTTCAGCGATATCCAGTGCATGAATACGGCCCTCCGGCTGTGCAATCGTGGGAAATTCCTGCAGAAGCTTTTCGATACAGTAGCCGGTACCACAGCCAAGATCGAGCAGGGTTTGTCCCACCGGTTCACTGTTGCCGACACTAAACTTCACCAACGAATCCACCACCCGCTTTTGTAAGCGCGCCAGCGTATCGTAATTTTTCGCAGCGCTGTTGAAAGAGTTGGCAATACGCTTTTTACGCAAACTTGGGCGTGACGGCTGATGATCTAAAAAGGAGTTGATGGCAGCCGCAACATGTCGGCTATGACTGATGTGTGGCGCATGGCCTGCACCGGTAATGGTTTCGACCCAATGGCTGGGCGCGAGACGCTGCACCATGCGACCCGCACCGGCTGGCACCAAGGTATCACCCTTACCGAAAATGTGTAACCCCGGCAAGGTCAGGTTGCGCAGGGCGGTTCGGTTATCCAGTTCATCCAGATATTCAAGCGCCTGCAACCAGCTTTGGCTTTGCTCTTCGGCATTAAAGTCCAGAACGGATTCCAATGCTTCCACCACGTCACGGCGTTCGCTGTCACCCATAGATTGCAACGCAATAAAACGCTTTAGCGTACCTTCGCTATCATCCGCAAAAGTCGTACAAAATGCATCAAACACATCGCGCTCCATCGCGTGTTTCCAGGGCTTTTTGGGGCTCGCTGCACCGATATCATCTTTTACAAAGCGAGGATTGGTCGCGATGGTAATAATACGCCCAACTTTTTCCGGGTGGCGACTAGCCAATTGAGTGGCAATCATCCCTCCGAGCGACCAGCCAATCAAGGTTGTATTGGCGGGAAGCTGTCTGGACAGTTGCAGCAGAAGCTCCTCGCTGTCGGTAACCGCTAGGTCGCGGTTAAAACCAAAACCGGGCAAGTCAATAAAGACCATTTCGCGCTCGTCGCCGATAGCCTCTAGCAACGTCGGTAAAAAACTGTCCCACATACGACTATCGCAGCCCCAACCATGTAAAAAAACCAATACAGAACGATCGGCAACGGGGTTGGACGGTGATACTTCTTTTCTATTTAACAATTTAGTCACTTTCTCTGCTTTAGGGAATTCTGTTGTCGGCACTTTGGCTGACGCTTCGGGTGTAGTCATCTTTTGCTCCTAGCTAGGGCCTTGTAAACACCAATTGAGTTAGTGACAACTCAGCTAGCGTTTGCAGACCCTAATGCATATTCAAAGGCATCCAGTAACTGCTCCACCTGCTGTGGTGTATGTTGTGCGGTAAAGGTAACTCTAAGCCGGGCGGTTCCCTCGGGAACCGTCGGTGGTCTAATGGCACTAACCCAGCACCCTTTCTGCGCCAAGTCATTTGCCATTTGTAAAGCCTGCTTATCACTGCCGACCACAACGGGTTGAATGGGTGATGACGATGGCATCAACTCAAGCCCGAGATTGGCGCAGCCTTCTTGAAACATCTCAATTAGCTGTTTTAATTTTTGTCTTCTACCCTCGGCCGCTTGCAGTAATTTAAGGCTGGTGCGGGTCGCTGCTGCCACAGCGGGAGGCAGCGCGGTCGTGTAAATATAGGTACGGGAAAATTGTATCAGGCTCTCGACCAGCGCTTCACTTCCCGCAATAAAAGCGCCAAAAGTGCCAAAAGCTTTGCCCAGAGTACCAATCAATACCGGTACCTGTTGTTGATTCAGCCCAAATAGATCCACACTTCCTCGCCCTCCAGTGCCAAGAGAGCCAAATCCATGAGCGTCATCAACCATAATCCACGCGCCATACTTTTCGGCCAATTTAACCATCTCGGGCAGTGCTGCGAGGTCGCCATCCATACTGAAAACACCATCTGTCACAATCAGCTTTCGCCCGTGTTTACTGGCCTTCAGGCGTTTTTCGAGATGTTCCATATCGTTGTGACGGTAGCGACTAAAATCGGCTGAGGACAATAAACCGCCATCGATAAGTGACGCATGATTGATTTTATCCTGTAATACCAGGTCGCCTTTTCCCACTAGGGCGTTAATCACCCCCAGATTAGCCATATAACCGCTGGAAAAAAGCAATGCCCGCTCCCGACCAGTGAAAGCTGCCAGCTCTTCTTCCAACTTATGGTGCTCTTCCGAGTGGCCATTGACCAAATGTGAGGCACCGCTACCCACACCCCAATTTCCCGCAGCTTGTTGCATGGCCGCAATCACATCTGGGTGGCTCGCCAACCCCAAATAGTCATTACTGCAGAAGTTCAGCAGCTCTCGCCCACCCTCACGAATAACCGTGTCTTGCGGGGATTCCACCACTTTTCTCGTGCGGTAGCGATGTTGAGCTTTTCGTTCATCCAGTTTTTGCGCTAGGAATTGTTCAAAATTCAAGGGGCTACCTGATCGATTTTATGATTTGGAGGAGCGCCACCAACGGCGGCGTCTGGAGCGGCAGTCATGCAACCATCTGGGATGAGAAGTACCTGCAGCAGCCCTCAGGAGTTGTATCACCCGCAAGCCAAAGGACATGGCAGTGAGCGAAACGAACACCCCAAAGGCCGGGGATAGCGGCACCCTGCTTTTAGTTAGCTCGCAGCATCGTAGAAGAATTTATCCATCTTGGCCTCGACTAACTGCTCAGCCAAAACGGCTTCCTGCTCCTCCTCGCTGGCCCGCTCTTCTCGTGACTCGGGGTTAATACCCAGGCGCTTGAACAACAGCATATCCTTGTTCGCTTCCGGGTTGGGGGTTGTTAGCAATTTTTCGCCGTAGAAAATGGAGTTGGCACCAGCTAAAAACGCTAGGGCCTGCATCTGGTCATTCATCTCTTCACGACCAGCGGAAAGACGAACATGAGATACCGGCATCATAATACGCGCAACAGCGACGGTGCGCAGGAAATCGAAGGGGTCCAAATCTTCCTGATCGGCCAGCGGAGTGCCCTCCACTTTAACCAACATATTAATGGGCACAGAATCCGGATGGTCTTTCATATTAGCCAGCTGCATTAGCAGCCCGACACGGTCTTCCTCTTCTTCGCCCATGCCAACGATACCACCGCTACACACCTTCAAGCCCGCAGCGCGCACCTTATCCAAGGTATCGAGGCGATCCTGATAGGTACGGGTGGAAATAATGCACTTGTAATATTCTGGCGAGGTATCCAAATTATGGTTGTAGTAATCCAGCCCCGCATCTTTCAATTCAACCGCCTGATCCGACGACAACATACCCAGCGTCATACAGGTTTCCATTCCCATCTCTTTTACACCTTTAACCATCTTCGTCACGAAGGGCATATCTTTGGCCTTGGGCGAGCGCCAAGCGGCCCCCATACAAAAACGGGTGGCACCGCTCGCTTTGGCTGCCTTCGCTTCCTCCAGAACCTTTTCTACCGCCATGAGTTTTTCTTTCTCCAAGCCGGTGTCGTAACGCGCACT
This sequence comes from Teredinibacter haidensis, assembly GCF_014211975.1. Classification (NCBI taxonomy): domain Bacteria; kingdom Pseudomonadati; phylum Pseudomonadota; class Gammaproteobacteria; order Cellvibrionales; family Cellvibrionaceae; genus Teredinibacter; species Teredinibacter haidensis. The sequence goes on along the minus strand of NZ_CP060084.1, from coordinate 4,670,336 downwards.
CTGAGGGCAGTAGGCACAATCTTCAGGACAGGCACCCGTTTTAATGGAGCAAAGGGTGCTCACCTGAACCTCATTGGGGTTAAAATGTTGGCGATGTACAAACTGGGCTTGAAACAATAAGTCATTAAACGAAAGATCAAACAGTTGCTGTACCTCGGCGCGGGTCCAGTTATGGCGAATGGCATCAGCGGCAATGTTCATGGAATTCCTCAAATCAGTTAGGTTTCTTGGAGCGGACAATAAAGACGACCACTATGAGTTGTCAACCAAAAAACCATTCTAAGGTTTACTACAAAGTGCTGCCAGCACATGGATCAAACTTTGACCTATAACAAAATCATCAACAAAGCGCTCGATCTGCTATTACCCAACCACTGCTATTTGTGCGATCAAACCTGTTCACAAACGCTGTGCGCCCAGTGCAGGGCGGATCTTCCGCTTAGCCAGAGCGATCACTGTCATATCTGCGCATTACCGCTTCCAAGCCAAGGTATTTGTGGCGAGTGCCAAAAACGAAAACCCAGCTTTGACAAGTGTGTCACTGCCTACGCATACAGCGGCCACATACCCACGTTGATTAATGATTTTAAGCACCGGGAACAGCATGCCGTTGGTCGTCAGTTAACAACGCAACTAGCCGTTCAGTTGAGTCAGATCCAAGACATCCCCGACGCCCTTCTGGCGGTTCCCCTCCACTGGAAAAACCAACTCAAGCGCGGCTTTAACCAGGCTGACGTTATCGCAAGGGAACTCGGTAAGCGACTGCAGATTCCGGTCAAATATTTGGTCACTAAACAACAAGCCAGCCACCATCAACAGCAGCTCACACGGCGACAACGCCTCGCGAATAATCTTCAGGCCTTTCGCTGTGAATCTCAGCTCGCCATTCGCCATATTGCGCTTATAGACGATGTCGTCACTACCGGAGCAACCGCCGAAATTATCAGCCGATTGTTGAAAAAAGAAGGGGTTACAAAAGTAACGCTTTGTGCGTTGGCACGAACACCTAAAATCCATTAACAATTAGCCAGCATCACATACATTAGGAATTGCGCTTCATTCCTATTCCGTCAATACTTGTCGCATACATTTAAACGATTAGGCCATGTAAATGGGTACCAAACAGGGACAATCGCAAGCGCGTAGAGGATTTCATCTCACAGATATTTGCGCCGCAATTCTGTTACTGACAGCCAGCATTGTTTTGTTTGGCTGGATTGCAGACTACCGGCCGCTAACGTCATTCTCTGCATCCATTTCTCTTCCCACCATGAAAGTTAACGCTGCCATCAGTTTTATTATGCTGGGTATCGGGCTGCTGGCATTGAGGCAACAATATCAACGACTCGTCATTTTTTGCTCCATAACAACACTGTTGATTGCCAGCTGCGCGCTAATTGAACTTATATTCGATGTTAACCTTGGCATTAACGATCTTTTTTTGGACGACAAATGGTCCAGTGAAGCTCCGGGAAGAATGGCCTTTGCAAGTGCCGTGGGGTTCACTCTTGCGGCAGGCCTCTTGCTTGGCCATCAACTGTTCTCCAACAAACACCCCCTGTTCTACAGTGTGCTGATGGTCATTTATTTGATTGCGCCCCTGCTCGCGGTTAATAACTATGCGGCCACCGCCAATGCGCTTAACAGTATTGGATTTTTCAGCACCTACAGCCTGCCCTCCACCATACTCTTCCTCGTCTTTATTACCGGCCTAGCGGGAGTAACCCATAATGGCTTCTGTAGTATTTTCCAGGAGCAGGACGGCACCTGCCGGCAATTTCGTCGCGCCCTGTTAACGATTGGCTTGGCAATTATCGTTTTCAGCTTGGGCTCTACATTGCTAGTGGGTTTCGAATGGAGTAGCACCCAGCTAATTTTGGTCGTTTTTAATACGACATTAATCCTCCTGATGCTTTACTTTGTTGCCATTTGCTACAGGGTGATGCATACACAGCAGAGGAAAAACCCTACTGGAAACCTCCATTCCGACGAAAAAGATAAAGCTCTGCTGGAAGTCTTAAGCGCTGCGGATGAAGGAATAGTACTTATTGACGAGCGACGTCACATTCTGCGAGCCAATGAGGGCGCGAGTAAAATTTTTGGCTGGCTACCGGAAGAGCTCATCGGCAACCCCGTAGAAATGCTAGTGCCTATACGCTACCGCAGCAGTGACATTGGGCAATTTCACAATTTCCTGGCCTCGGATGAACGCTGTAGAAACTTCGATAATCGTGGCAAAGCCATTGGACTCACCAACCGAGGCCATGAAAAGCCCGTCTCTATTGCCCTGCACAAATGTAAAAAAATTACCGCTTCAGGCGATGTGCTGGACCTTCACTCGACCCCAGAACACGAGCACGCCGATACGCTCCTCGACAATTCCGACGTCTTTGTTGTTGCCATTTTTCGCGAACTTTCCGGGCTGGAATCCGAGCTGGCGGAACTGAATCACCGCGTACAGATAGACCACCTTACCGGACTTCCCAACCAATACGAGCTTGAAAAATACTGTCGAACATTTGAAGAGCACGCATTGCGCAAGCAGGACGAACATATCTGCCTTATGATAATCGATATGGACAGCTTCAAACTGGTCAATAATCGCTATGATCGAGAGTTTGGCGACCGCGTACTGCAGACTATTACCGGCACACTCAAGCACCGCCTGAGAAAATCTGACACCTTGTTTCGCTATGGCGATGATACCTTTGTATTGGTATCGCTGAATACCGCACCAGACAAAGCCGAATTAATGGCCGAACGCATGCGTACGTCGGTCAAGGTAACGCCCACTAAACTGGATGAAAAAAATGTGTATATCACCTGCTCCATAGGTGTTTGCATCACCAACGATACAAAAGTCGACTTAATGGCAAGGGTAGAGCTACTTTACAAAGAATTGCATTCCAGCATCCAGGAGAATAAAGATTCTGTTACTATTTTCCCCTGGATTTCAGACTCACCCTAAACGGCGGCCACACCTCTTTTGAATCAGACACCTTTTGAAAACCTCAACCCCGACAGAGTTATCGATGCAATCGAAAGTCTGGGATACCTTTCCGACCTCAGGGTTTTTCCTCTAAACAGCTACGAAAACCGTGTATACCAATTCGGCGTAGAAGATGGAGACCCAATCATTGCCAAGTTTTATCGCCCCAACCGCTGGAGCGATGAGCAAATTTTGGAAGAGCACCAGTTTTCACTGACTCTGGCAGAGATGGAGATTCCTGTGGTTGCCCCAATGCAGGATAAAAATGGCGACAGCTTGTTTCACTTTGGCGAACACCGTTTTTCGCTCTATCCACGCCGTGGAGGTCACGCACCCGATCTTGGTGATCTGGAAACACTTTATCGGCTTGGCCAACAACTAGGCCGCCTGCACGCCGTAGGCAAGGTCAAGGCTTTCGAGCACAGACCAATACTTGACCTGCAAAGTTTTGGCATCAACAGCCGCGAATTTATACTCGAAAACAATTTCCTACCGGCGAGCCTAACCGAAGCATACAGCACCCTCAGCCAGCACCTTATCGAGAAAATGGAAACCATTCTCGCGGCCACCCCATACCAAAGTCAGCGCCTGCACGGCGACTGCCACCCCGGCAACATCCTACTACGCCCGGACTCCCTGTGGTTGGTCGATCTGGACGATGCCCGCACGGGTCCAGCTGTACAGGATATTTGGATGCTACTGTCCGGCGATTACAATCAGAAAAACCAGCAACTGGCCGAAGTTATCGAAGGCTACGAAGAATTCTGTGAATTTGATGTGCGCGAGCTGCCGCTGATCGAAACCCTGCGCACCTTGCGTTTAATGCACTATGCCGCCTGGCTCTCCCGCCGCTGGAACGACCCAGCATTCCCCCAAGCATTCCCCTGGTTTAACACCGAGAAATACTGGTCTGAACATATTCTGGAGTTACGTGAACAACTGTTTGCACTGGATGAGCCCAACCTAAAAGTTTCCGAGTAACAAGAGAGTTTAACGACACGCGAGAGGCTTTGTCAGCGCTGACCAGCACACCAATCAAGATCAAAAAAACGATGGGCAAAGCCACCTGCAGCCAATCCCCAACATAGTGGCGGCGTACACGGGTAGCTCGGCAAGCCCGCCGTTAGCCGTACCAGCGCCACCATCATCTAGGCCAACATTTTTTTGGGCACATTTGAGCGTACTAGACTTGGCTCTTGTGTTACTAATCGAGTAACCACGCTTTCAAATATTAAATTTCCGCACTACTTTTTTAAGTTCCTACCAACGGTTATTGTTTTAGCTCCTAAAGCATCGTGTTAACGATAAATAACCAAAGGCGTCCTCGCACTTAAATTATCGGTAAATAGCCGATTCACCCCATCGTAACTCTAGCGCCCGACGCTGATCTTTTTTTAACCCCCGAACAACCAACCCGTAGGATTTATCTATCATGCGCTCAATTTCACCATGGGGGATCGAGCCATCCAGCAGAACCGAATTCCAGTGGGTTTTATTCATGTGGTACCCCGGTAAAACCGCGTCAAATACGTCGCGAAGCATTAACGCCTCCTGAGGGTCACACTTCAGGTTTAGCCTTGAAACTCTCGCCACCCCCTTCCACTCACAATGGGAAACCAAACCAAACATTTTATCTCGAACCTTGAGTACCCTCGCCTCGGGCCCAAAAGGAAAATCCTCAACCGCTTCCGGCAGCGAAAGCATGTAGATTCTGGCCAATCCCTCATCCATAGTTAAAACCTCATAGTGCGATTAGATGCAAATAATCCGGGCTAGTGGTAAAGTTGCAGTCCCAGTTTGCGGCCGCTCTTGATTAATAGCATTTGCTTTCGTGGTATTTAAACATCCAGCGGCTAAATTTGTGGAATTAAGGCATAAGCGACGAAACAACGCCTTCTTCACGCTGTCGAGCCAGCCCCATGCAAGCCGTTCGACGCTAACCAACAACCTCTAAAACCTTCATATTTAAGATTCTACTATGAAAGAACTCTCAGACATTGGCCTGGTTGGCCTCGCCGTAATGGGCGAAAACCTTGTTCTCAATATGGCGAATAAGGGCTTCACCGTTACTGCATATAACCGTTCAACCGAAAAAGTGGACGCCTTTCTAGCCGGCCGCGCACAGGGCAAAAGCATTCGCGGCGCCCACTCTGTAGAAGAGCTGGTGCAATCACTGGAACGGCCACGTAAAGTGATGCTTATGGTCAAAGCTGGTGCTCCGGTCGATGCTTTTATCGAGCAACTGCTACCTCACCTGGAAGCAGGCGACATTATTATCGATGGCGGCAATACCCACTTTCCCGATACCAACCGCCGCGTAGACTACTGCGCTAGCAAGGGTATTCTCTTCGTAGGTGCTGGAGTATCCGGTGGCGAAGAGGGCGCCTTGACCGGCCCATCGATCATGCCCGGTGGCGCCAAAGCCGCATGGGAATCCGTTAAGCCTATCTTCCAAGGCATTTGCGCCAAAGTAGAAGACGGCAGCCCCTGCTGCGACTGGGTAGGTGATAACGGTGCCGGCCACTTTGTGAAAATGGTCCATAACGGTATTGAATATGGCGATATGCAGCTGATCTGCGAAGCCTACCAGGTAATGAAAGACTTACTCGGTATGAGCGCAGACGAAATGCACGAAGTCTTTGCCGAATGGAACGATGGGGAATTAGACAGCTACCTCACCGAAATTACCCGCGATATTCTCAAAGTTAAAGATGAAGATGGCAGCCCGTTGGTCGACAAAATTTTGGATACCGCAGGCCAAAAAGGTACCGGCAAGTGGACAGGCGTAGCCGCTCTGGATATGGGCGTACCGCTTACGCTGATCGGCGAAGCCGTGTTTGCCCGCTGCCTATCAGCCCAGAAGGAAGAACGCGTAGAAGCGGCCAAGCTTATTTCCGGCCCTACGCCCAAGTTTGAAGGCGACAAAAAAGCCTTTATTGAAGACCTTCGCAATGCGCTTTTCGCTTCCAAAATTGTGTCCTACGCACAGGGTTACGTGCTAATGCGAGAAGCCGCTAAAGAGTATGACTGGAAACTAAACAACGGCGGCATTGCACTGATGTGGCGCGGTGGATGTATTATTCGTTCAGCATTTCTCGGCAATATCAAAGAAGCGTTCGACAACAATCCTGACCTCGCCAACCTGTTGCTCGACCCTTACTTCCAGCAACGTGTAGAAGCAGCCCAGCAGGGCTGGCGCAACGTAGTGGCTGCGGCAACTATCAACGGTATTCCCGCACCCACTCTGACCTCTGCACTGTCTTACTTCGATGGCTATCGCACCGCCCGCCTGCCGGCAAATTTACTGCAGGCTCAGCGCGACTATTTCGGCGCCCACACATACGAACGTACCGACAAACCACGCGGTGAGTTTTTTCACACCAACTGGACCGGCCGAGGCGGCGATACCGCATCCTCTACATACAACGCCTAAATATTTCACCGTAAAAGCCCGCTGAAGCGGGTTTTTTTTACCTCCAAATTCACGTATACCTCAAGAATTAACCACACAGGGGATGCAGCTATTCCACTGCTACCAACTCAGCACCCGCCAGCTGCTCATGGTAAAGCTTAACCATTCTTGCCCTGCTCACTCTCGCCCGCAAATTCATCGAAAGCTGCCAAGGCGAAAAGGGTTTAACAATAAAATCGTCCCCTGCTAGGCGAATAGCCTCACACTGCTTACTTAAATCCTGCTCGACCGACATAAAAACCAATGGCGTGGCGGCGTGTTCCAGCGTCTGACGAATAACCTGCCCAAGCTCTATTCCGGTACAATAGGGCAAGTAAACATCCAGTAAAATAATTTCCGGTTTAAACTCTACGATCGCTTCCAGCGCATCCAAGGGATGATCAACTATCTGTATTGTAAAGCCATTGTTTCCACACTCTAGCGACAAAGCTTCAGCCAAAAGCACGTCGTCCTCAACTATTAACAATCTGTATGGTTGCTCTGGCAATTTGAAAATACATTCGTGCAGTGTGTATTTTAGCTGCTCTAGATTAGTAGGCTTTTGCAAATAGAAATCTGCGCCAGATCTAACCGCTCGTAATCTTGTAGGCAAATCCGTTCTCTGGGAAAGAAAGATTGTGGGAATTGGCGGAGCGTGCTCACTTTTCAACGCCAACACCCAATCCAAACCCGCATGCTCATTTTCGGGTAACACAACATCGACGATCAAGGCATCCGGGCGCTCCAATTTAACGGCCTTATTAATCTCACCCGTATTGTCGAACACCACTACATGATAATTACACTCCTGTAACTCGGTCGCGAGCAACCCGGCCAACTCATTGTCATCCTCCAACAGATAGATAAGCTTAATAGCGTGACCGGAATTCGGTTTCTGGAGTGTCGGCATATCCGGTATATCGCACTGCCGATTTGACGCACTTTTTATGGCCTCAAGAAAACATGCGAACTCAGCATTATCGGTTACTGGTAATTCCGGAACCGCCAACCTTCCTATTGCCGATAACAGCGACTTAGAGGCTTCTGATATATGAGAGAAACCAAAGGTTGTTCCGCTCCCCGAGAGTTTGTGAGCTATATGGGCAATTTCGCGCAACTCCGCAGACTTTACCGTATGGCGATTTAATGCGAATTCTTCCATTCGTTCATACGTTTGTGCAAGTCGATTAACGTAGTCATCTTGCAAACGCCTAAATTTGTCTTGGAATATCTGGTTGTTCATACCTTCACCAACTGCTATTTCATTAAACAAAGCTACTCATCCACAGAGCTTACCACAACACAATTTCGACCACTCTCTTTCGCTTTGTAGAGCGCCGTGTCCGTCACGCTCAATAACATTTCTGCAGATTGCGCCAAACCACTAACGCTTATGCCCGCGCTAAATGTCGCATTTAATTCGCCGTTATCCGTATTAAATACTAATTTTGAAAACGAAACACGTAACTCGTTTATTAATTTTTCAGCTTCAACTATATCCGTATACGGCAGTATAACCACGAACTCCTCACCACCGTATCGACCGGCGATATCGCTTTTACGCAAGCGCCGTGAAAATAATCGCCCTAATGATCTGATGACTCTATCACCAACCAAATGGCCATAGAGATCATTAACCGATTTAAAATGATCAATATCAATCATTGCTAGCGCAAGCGTTTTTCCCTGGCGCTGAGCACCAGCCAACTCTCTCCCTAAAGCAAGCTTTATATTGGTATGATTGAGCAAACCGGTAAGCCCATCTTTCTCAAGAAGAGCGTTTATTTCACGGAAACGCTTGGCCCGAATACTAACCGCCGTTTGCAAGTGGAACTCGCCTATCGGCTTATGTAAGAATTCATCACCGCCAGCGCGCAACGCCGCGAGCTGCTGGTTCAACGTTTTTTCTGCTGAGAGGTATACAATGGGCAAATTTGTGTAGCGAGATTGCTGACGAACGATGGCTGCGGCTTCTATACCGCTACAACCTGGCATAGAGATATCCATTAAAATCAAGTCAGGTGAAAACTCGGCAATCACATCAAGTAATTTTGATGGATCATTCAACTCACAGGTATCCATCCCGCCTACCTGCAGCACTGAGGAATAGTGGTTCGACAGATGTGTATCGTCATCAACAACAAGAATTCTATAACGGCTTTCGAATGAAGGCGTTAAGGTTTTTTCCAGGCAATCGGCCAGTTCATCCAGATCTACCGGATAATTAAAATAAGCCACGCCGCCAAGCCGGAAAGCTTCCAGCCTATCCTGCCAGGTATTGGCTCGGCCAATAAAAATAATGGGAAGGCTATCGCTGCCATTAGTGCCATTCTTCTCAACCAGACAAATCGACAAACATTTTTTGAAGTCAATTTCCTCCAGAATTAACACGTCTGGTTGCTTCTGCCGAATTCCGATATTCAAGTCTGCTATCGTGGAGAAGGTAACAAGCTGATAATGTAACTGATCCAGCAGCGGCGTCAAGAAGGCATCTAATTCATCCGTACTTTTAAGAGCATAAATAAAATGATGATCTGAACTTATTTTCGTTTTTTGTTCATACCGTTTGATAAGCCCACTGATATTGGGCGGCTGCAATGACAAACTCTGAAGCTCGTCTATATCCCCTTTTAATAACCGATGAAAATCAACTCCATGTGCATCTTCTAGTGGCGCAGACCTTAATCGCTGCTCTATATCGCGAGCTTTAGCACCGAGTTCGGTATAGCCTAACGTGGGTGCCGTTCCCGAAAAAGTATGGAGCATAGCCAAAATATCCGCATAACACTGAGGAGAGAATTCGCTCTCCTCCAACGCACATGAATAAAGTGAACGAAGCTTTTCTATTTTACCTGGAAGAGATTCTGTGTATCTCGCTACAGCCTCAGAGAATTTGTTTCCCGCTCCACTCATATAATTTTATGATCCTGCAGTAACTCGCGAATCTTATCGGCAAGCGTTAATGGATCGAATGGCTTTTCAATCACTCCAATCGCGCCGAGCGCGAAGTAGCCCTCGACTTCACTTGGTTGTACTTTCGCGGTCATAAATATAGCCGGTACTTTATCCAAATGAGCCATTTCACGTAACCGCATTAAAGTTGTTGGCCCATCCATACCCGGCATCATCACGTCCAAAAGCAACAGGTCTGGCTGGCAGTGCTCAGCCTTTCTTACCGCTTCGTTACCCGATTCACACACAATCAACTCGAAGCCCTCGTCTTCCAACGCCAACTCTGTAATTACTCGAATATCGATATCATCTTCTACGTATAAGACCTTAATGATCCGATCCACTTTACATATCCTCTTGGTTGGTAGAATTAAGCGTGCGTCGAATACTATTCGCGAGTTGCTCGTTCGTTGTAACAGATTTCATCAGCGTGGCCACCACTTTTGATTCCCATTTTTTTAAGGCGTCCTTACACAATGGTTGTGCAGAGAAAACCACTACAGGCGGGAGCACCTCAGAAAATTCATCTAACAACTCTTCTCCGCGGGCATCCGGCAAATCCAGATCCAAAATAATCAGGCTATACTTTTCCGTAGCGAGTAATTTTTTGGCTTCCGCAAGTGATCGAGCGGGAACAATTTCTCCGAGATTTTCCAGGACAGAGGTCGTAATATCAATAATGTCTGAATCATCTTCCACATGTAATATTTTGGGCCGTGACGTATTTACCAAAGCCTTATGCAGGGCCAAACGGAACACCTCAACATCCAACGGTTTTTGCAGGCAACCCAAAACGTTAAGGGCCTGATATTGGTGATCATTATCTTCTTCAACAGCAAACGCAGAGACAACAATAACCGGAAGATCTATAGTTTTATCATCGGCCCTCAATTCTTTTAGCCACTCCAATCCACCTTTATCTGGCAGCACCAAATCTAACAACATAAGATTACAGGAACCAGACGCCAAGTGTTGTTCCGCTTCACTTACCGTATGGGCAACGCGACAGGCACGGCCCTCACTGTTCACAACTCCGGCCAAAAAATCTGCAAACCCTACATCATCCTCACAAATCAATACAAAATCATTCGATTCAGGAACAACATCCTTTTGTTCTTGTACAACAGGTAAAAACACCCTGAATGTCGTACCCTCGCCTTCTACTGATTCAAATTCAATTTCGCCATGAAGCTGTTCAACAATCGCCTTGGTAATACTCAAGCCCAATCCGGTACCGCCCTTTTCCCGTGTGTCGGAACTATCTACTTGCGCAAAGCGCTCAAAAATACGAGACTGGAATTTTTTTGGGATACCAGAACCTTTATCCGTAACGGAAATCTCGATTTTGCTCCCGAAAGTCTTTATATGAACAGAAACGGTTTCTTCTTCCGGTGAAAATTTAATGGCATTGGACAGCAAGTTCGCCATAACCTGAAGCACCCTATTAAAATCACCTTCAACCAGTACGCTATCGCCAGCATAATCCAAATTAAGGTTAACACCGTGACGCGAGGCAAACCCCTCGTTATCTTCCAAGCTTTGCTTAACAAGATGTACTGCGTCAAAAACCTCTAATTTAAACTCCAACTTGCCGGATTCCAACTTTTCCATATCCAAGAGGTCATTGATTAGAATGGTAAGACGCTCGCTATTCCGGTGCGCAACCTCCAATAATTTTTGGTACTTACCGGGCAGCTGAACACCACTTTTACCCAACACTAAGCCCAGCGCACCGCGAATAGAGGTTAAAGGGGTACGTAACTCATGGCTAACGGTGGATACAAACTCACCTTTCAATTTTTCATTTTGTTTTCGCTCGGTAATATCCCGTACGATACCGGCGAATAGCCTTCTGTTTCCAACATACATCTGACTAACCGCCAACTCCATCGGAAAAATATCACCATTTTTTCGTAAGCCTTTCACTTCGCGGCCAATACCAATGATTTTCGCCACACTACTTTCAATAAAATTATGTAGGTAGCCGTCATGCTCGCCATGATAGGGCTCTGGCATAAGCATCTTGACATTATGGCCAATCACTTCACTCGCTTGGTAGCCAAAAATTCGCTCAGCAGCCGGATTGAAGGTTTCCACCCCACCGGAACTATCAATAGTAATAATCCCATCAAGCACGGTATCGACAATGGCTCTAACTTGATTTTCACGTTCCTTTTTTTCAATTTCATATTTTTCAGCATAAGCCTTCCGCAATTCAAACGAGGCTCTATCAAAGGCTTCCGCCAATATATCCAGTTCATCATTTGTATTCAGCGGCGCTACGGGGTAAACCCCATCATTCACTCGCTGGGTGAGCAAGACTATTGGCGCAGCCATGCGCCTCCCTATGCGCCGAGTCAAGACCACCATACCCAACATCATAAAAACGCCCAATACAGTAAACCGGGTAAACCAGGGCACAATTTGCCGGCTAACATAATGGGGATTTGCCGCCAATGTTAATGTTGGCTGAAACTCAAACAAGAGGCTTTCTTCAGAAAGAGCAACTGAATGGGATGTCCCGTCGAAACCCTCTGGAATTAATGAATGTGTCCACCCATTAGATAGACTAATGGCATAACGGTATTCGTAACCTTCCATCACCTTATCTATCAACGCTTTAAAATCAACGCGAACAGCTATTCCTCCCTGAGCCGTATCGTAGTAATTAATGGGCGATATAAGGTAAAGGCTACCGTTATCAAATTTAATCCCTTGCTTTCCGAGCGCAACCACGGAACTCACCAAATCGCGCGAAAACCACTCCGGCGGTTTTTCCGTTGTCGTTTGCAACATCTCCCCGGCATAATCAAATAGAACGGCCTGATCAATATCCGAATTAAACGTTAAATCGTTCAAGGTGAATTTGAAGTACGAACCTCCTGCAGCCATATCAACAAGACTGTTGATCGTTAGCGCACTGGAACTTGCCCGGGTAAGCGCAGTTACAGAGGCATTTAATCTTAAATCAATAATGTTTAGTATGTTCTTAGCAGAAGTATCCAGTACTTGCTTCTGCATATTCATTACACGCAAAGTCTCCAGCACTAATGTGGCACTCAAGACAACCAAAAAGAACAACAGCAGTATTCCCAAAATAATCTTGGAAAAACGGGCTGACAGCTGGGTACTAACCTGAATTTTCATTTTGTACCCCGAAACAAGCTATTCATTTAACACTTGAGGGTAAAGAGCGCCATTTTGGTATCGCGCAAATATGAAATTCGATGCATCTAAGGCATCATGATCTGTAGCACTAAATGGGTATTGGTAGCTCTTAATAACTCCTCGATACATGGGTATGTTCTCCATCGCATCTCTTACGCTTTCTCTATTGGTTGTACCAGCCTGCTTTAACGCTACCGCCAGCAGATGCGTTAAATCGTATGCATGAGCAGTCCCCACCGGCGACACAATATCCTCTTCCGTCAAGGTCAAATACTTCTGGTGATATCGAGATGCCAGCCTGCGCGCCGTCTTTGACCGGTTGCCAATAAAGCTATACGTTTGCAGTACCTTAAAATCAACGCTATTGAGTTCGTCCGGAACCAACTGATAAAAATTTGATCCCGTCACCCCCCAGTGAGATACAACGGCAGGAGCATCGCTCAGTTCTGCAAGAGCTTTAATAAACGCGGCGCCCTCCACCGGGTTTCCGACATAGATAACACTCTCCGTTTTAGACTCGCTAAAGCTTGCAACAACCTCTTTAAATGTTTTTGTTCCCCATTCGAACCATTGAATATCGGTTGGCCGCAGATTCTTTTCTTCCAGGTAAGCGGTTATTGCCTTGTGGTTGCTTCGCCCCCAGGGATTATTCACTAACAGCAGACCGATCCGATCAGTGCTGCGCAACGCCTCATCCACAAGAAAACCAGCCGCATATTCATCACGCACAGAAACACGAAAAATGTAGCTGGTTTTATATCCGTTATTGATTATCGGCGTAGCGGCCGCCCAGGGGTTGAGAAATAGCAGTTGGTGCTGGTGAATATACTCTAGCTCCCCCAGTACAACCGGGCTACTGATCCCCCCAAATACGGCAAGTAAATTAGGGATACTATTAAATTTTTTGAGGTTATCGAGCCCCCTGGCAGGAATCATTGAATTATCTCTGGCCGTAAGTACAAATTGCTTACCCAGAACGCCGCCAGCGGCGTTTATTTCGTCAATTGCCAGCTCTATCCCACGACGGATAGCCAAACCAGACTGAGCGGAATTCCCCTGCAAATCGGCATCAAGCGCAATAACCAGTTGGTTGTCGCTAAATTTTCGCTCATCCTCCAATATTTGTAATAGCTGCTCAACACGGCTTGTACCAAAAGTTGGCCGGTACTTTTCCAGCAAGCGCCGCGACTGCAACTTCATAAAAGCTTTTAGCTCTGGCGATAGGTTTATAACGTCTATTGACGATTTCTGTATTTCCTCAAAATACAACTCGTTTTGCTCCTTAGCCATCTTCCGTTGAGACAAGGTCGCTTCCTGTGCGGCTTCTGTTATCGCTTTTATTTCACTACCGCTCAAGTGATTATAAGTGTTTTGAGATATCGCCAACACCTGCGCCAGGTAACCATGATTACTCATGGCAATATACTTCTGCTCTTGGTGAAATCTCATTCCAACAATGGATGCAAGCGGGTTTTCCTGGCCGTCTACGGCACCCTCTTCCAGCGCGGCAAACGTGCTGGCGAAATCTATCACCCGGGATTGAGCACCCCACAATTTAAACTGGCCCCCTAGCAGCGGGCTCTCCATAATGCGGAATTTCTGTCCACGTAGCTCAGCTATTGTCGTAAACCGCTTATTTGACGTGAGCTGTTTGAAACCACTTTCCCAAAATGACAACCCGACCAATTGCTGCGTGTTCATAGAGGAAAGTAGATCGCGACCAAAACTACCATCGAGCGCCCGATACACCTGTTCGCGGCTATTAAAGACATAGGGAAGGTCGAACATTTGGAACGCAGGAAGAATATGGGAAATTTTCGCCGTTGGCGGCAAAATAAAATCCAGAGAGCCATTCTGCGCCAGCTCAATCATTTTCCGGTCATTACCCAGCTGCTGATTGGGATACACTGAAATCGTTACCGCTCCCTTAGTCTTCTCGGCAACCATTTCCGCGAACATCAATGCGGCCAAGTGCTGCGCACTGTCTTCGTGCATATCATGACCGAAGCGCAGAGCCTTCACGTCTACAACTGCAGCTTTCGGCGTCACAGGCTCATTGTCCCTCTCACACGAAAGCACACCCAAAAACAGCACCAAAAAACCGAGCCGAAACAGCATTTTTCTGTGTTTTTTAATGTCGAAATCAACTACCAGCATGGATCAATCGTCCTTCAAACCGTTTCCCTTTAAGCAGATCGAATCGCGTCAGCTTTCGCGTACGAAGACACCGTCGGCACCCGCACCTCGCTTCAGAGCCAAAATACTGTCAGCTTTAAAATTAGCGTGAGCGATAGAGGCCTATAACCTTAGAATTAGCATGGCCTGCGAACGCATTCTCTTGTTACAACCATAGCCCAATCCAGCATTTTTTTATTGTTTTGCACGATAGAGCGCGAACCGAAAAGCGAATTTGGATATACCCTAAACCAAAAAAGCCCCCGTCGTCGCAGCTATCATAAATAACCACGACGACGGGGGCTTTTTTGCGATTTGCCTTAAAGAGGCCCGGGTATATATAGCCAGCCATACCCCAGCCAAATAAACAAACTACACAACACCAGCGTAATCAGCATCGCTGGCGTGCCTTTCTTCAGCCACATTCCAGGTGTAATCGCCAATTCAGGATTACCCGTTTCCCTCGCCAAGCGTTCGGAGATTGTCACAATATACACATTAGCAGTGGAACCTATATGGGAGCCGTTCCCCCCCATACCCACACCCATTGCCAGTGACCACCACATAACGCTGACATTCACGCCTTCGTTCTGCAGTCCCACTAGCACTGGGATCATAGCGGCGGTAAAGGGAATATTATCAATAAGGGCCGATAATATAGCGGCAACCCACAGCAAAATTAGCGCAGCCGCAACCGGGTGATCAATGATCAACGGCCGGAAATATTCACCCGCGAGACTCAATAGACCTGAATGCTCGACACCACCAATCACGATAAACAGCGAAATAAAGAAAATAAGTAGGGGCGTTTCCAGATAGTTGGTCGCACTTTCCAGCTCCACGCGGTGGGCCAGAAAAACCAATAACGTTAACGCTGCTGCCGCTACCATCCAGGGCTCCCAGCCAATATGGTGGTGGATAACAAACAGCACCACCATCATTGCCAGCACAAAAAGCGATTTGTACCAGAGTGATTTGTTCTTATATTCAGTGACTTTCTCATATTCATGCTCAACCCTGGCTCCCAGATCTTTTGCGAATAGGAACTTCAGTGCCAGCAGAATACCTACCCAGGCCAGCAATACCGGTGGGCCCATATGTATAAAGAAGGTATTAAAGTCGATACCGGCGGCTGAACCGATCATCAGGTTGGGAGGGTCACCAACCAGAGTCGCGACCCCGCCGGTATCCGACAGAAGGGCTGCCGCGATCAGGTAGGGAATGGGCGATACGCCCATACTGCGGCAAATTAAGATAATCAACGGCCCAAAGATAATAACCGTCGTCACGTTATCCAGTAGCAGCGAGATTACGGTGACAGCGGTCCCCAACGTAATCATCAGCTTGTACTGTGAGCCATCGCTGACTTTGGCCAGATATTGGGCGAGATGCGCAAAGCCCCCGGTACTGATCATAATGGCCACAATCACCATCATAATCCCCAATAGGAAAACCACATTCCAATCGATGGCATCTAGCGCCAACTCTGGAGAATAAAAACCATATATTTGACCGGCAATAATAATAGCGCCAGCACCAGCCATCGCGAACTTTGCCCGCTCAATACCATGTAAATGTTCAGTGAAAATGCCAAGAAAAGTCAGGCTAAGAATCAGTCCAGACACTATCATGGGCGTTGTAAGCTCTACCATGAAAACCACCTCGTCAAACGAATAAAATCGGCTATAGCCAGGCCCACAGGGACTAGCGATCAGCTTTGTTGCGCATCCTGCGGGGGAGTGCCATATCCGATATTCAATGGCAATGAGTTGTGAAATGAGCGTTAAAGAGCCACTCTCTTATATTTATAAATTCACGGTTGGCTGAAAGGTTTTGGCTACGAACAACATCTAAAAGCTCGACCAAGAGAAAGGCGGGGTATTGTACGGGGATACCTAAAATAACTAATTGCTATCAATCAAACGATGCGCGCTAACAAAAGTAAATATAATCCAGCTCCCCGACTCGGCTCGATCTAAAGGAATGGAAGTAACGTTTGCTAGCTGAACTAAACCCAGGGCCTACCGAGTCGACGTGATTTCTAATATTTTTTTCGCTTCGATCAAAAGATAAGCAACTCCGACTTAAACAGCTACACTAAAAAGACTATATTAGTGTCATCCCGCTGCGGCGGAGAATTCATTTTTTCTGATCGATATCTGTATGTTTCGAGCATTTCTGATTTGTCTGGTTTTTCTGGGTTGTATGCTGTTACAAGCCGAGCCTCTGGACCTTATTGAAGAAACATCCCCGTTTGCCGAAGCTCTCGACATCCAAAGCGATTCCAACGAATCGAGCGATAAAAACGCAGAAGACTCCCCCTTTCACGTCGCTTACGCTGTAGCCTCTCAACATCGCATTTATAAGCAGGCATCAACCAGCGGTATTCAACGACGCGTTGCATCTGAAGTAAGCCTCACGGCTGACCAAATCCGCGCTCCCCCCTCCCCCCTCTGCTAAAAACTGCTACTGCCCAGAAGCCATCGCCACACACTTAAACATTGTGTTTGCGCCATTCCATTTGGGCTATTCCAAACGCAAAACTAGCGGAGTTGAGCCCATGGCTGAAGCTGTATTGGCCGCAAGATCACCCTTACCAACATACACCTATGAGGCCGCGGAGCGTCGCTCCTCACGACTATCTGCCGTTTTGTCTCTGCTGGCCTACCCACTACTGCTGATTGGCCTGGTGCAAGCGATCTTTGCCGTGCTTTCCTATTTAATTTTTCTCGATAACGTCTATCTTGAATTTGCTCTACCCGGATTCGCCGCTCTGGCAACGGCGACCATTGTGCTGCAAGTACTGTTTCCTAAAAGAAATCACGCCAGCCTTCACTACCGCGATGCCATGCTGTTTGTATCCCTCACCTGGATCACCTGCAGTCTTATTGCCGCCATTCCATTTTACCTACTGGAAGCCATCAGTTATGCCGATGCCGTTTTTGAAGCGACGTCCGCGCTCACAACAACCGGAGCAACAGTGCTTTCCGGTCTCGATGACAAAGCCCCCTCGCTGCTGATGTACCGACAGCTCCTGCAGTGGCTGGGCGGATTGGGAGTGGTCATCTTTGTAGTGGCCATTTTGCCCATGCTCAATATTGGCGGGCTAAAAGTCTATAAGGCCGAAACGCCCGGCCCTATGAAAAGCAACAAGCTGGCCCCCAGAATCAGACAAACCGCGCGCATTCTCTGGTACGTCTACGGCCTGCTCACCCTGCTTTGCTGCCTGGGGTACTGGCTGGCCGGGATGAGCGTGTTCGATGCCATCGCCCACAGTCTCAGCACCGTATCCACCGGAGGATTTTCCACGCACGACGCCAGCCTGGGATACTTCAACAGCTTGGCCGTAGAATTAAACGCCGACCTCTTTATGCTGCTCGGCGCAATCAATTTCAGCCTGCACTTTCGGCTCTTCAACCATGGCAAAATAAGCAGCTATTTTCGCGACGAGGAAACGCGCGCGTTTATATTCCTGATTCTCGCCTTTACCCTGCTCTTGACGTTTCTCAATATTCGATCGGAATCCACAGGAATGATGGAGGGAGGAAAAGCCGTTCTCAGCGCCTTTTTCCATATCATTTCCTTTATGACCAGCACAGGCTTTGGTGCAGACGACTACACAAGCTGGTCACCTGCAGCCATTTTATTGCTGATTATTGTCGGCTACCTGGGCGGCTGTACCGGCAGCACGGCGGGTGGCAACAAAACCGTACGCAATATTATTGGCTTCAAAGTGCTGAACATTCAGATGAAACGGCTCATACACCCCAATGGCAGTTTCGCCATCAAGTACAATTGTGCCATTGTTGACCCCAGCGTGCGTGATGCCACCATGGCATTCCTACTGTTATCAACGCTGGCCACACTCATTCTAACGCTCACACTCATGACCACAGGTCTGGACTTTCTCTCTGCATTCTCTGCAGTGTCCTCCTGCCTGAATGTGCTAGGCCCCGCCTTCGGCACACTTGGCAGCAACTTCGCGCCGGTCAGCGATACTGGCGTTTGCGTACTATCCTTCGCCATGCTGCTGGGACGACTGGAATTTTTTACACTGCTAGTATTGTTTAGCCCTCGATTCTGGTCCAGCTAGGTCAATATCACCGGCTCGCTATTATCGAGAAACTTGCCCTATCGCAGGCTACTCGATAATAGCGCTTAGCGCGCAGACACTGTCTTAGCGTGTTCAGCACTCTCGTTACCTAGACCTTGCTATAGTTATAGGCAAGCAGTGAAGGTTGTCCCCACACTCAAGCTCACAGTAAGATGGGGCATCTGAAGCCCATAATTCTAATAATTAGAAAACTCCTGCTGAAAGCAGGGGGAGAAAAGCTGACGTTATGTACGCCTCTCGTTTACTGATTGTTGATGACACCTCAGCAAATATCGATATATTGCGAGCCACGCTCAATGGTCTGGACTGCCAAATATCCGTAGCCACCGACGGAGAAAGGGCGTTAAAAATTATTGAACGAAGCCCTCCTGAACTTATCCTGCTAGATGTAATGATGCCTGGCATCGACGGATTTGAAGTCTGCAGACGCCTGAAAGGCGATGCTAGGTACAAAGATATTCCCGTTATATTTGTGACCGCACGAACCGACGATATCAGTACTGGCTTCGACTCCGGCGGTGACGACTACATCACCAAACCCTTTAATGCCAGTGAAGTCATTTCCCGCGTGCAACACCATCTGGATAAGCAAAAGCTTATTCGAAAGCTAAAAGATCTCAATAGCACTCTCGAAGAAAAAGTACGCGATCGCACCGCCGCGCTGGCCATTACCAACCGCCAGCTAAGAGAAGAAATTAAAGAGCGCCGCTATATGCAGGATCGCATGCAGTATTTGGCCTCGCACGACTTTATCACCCAACTCTACAACCGCACCGCGCTGGATGAACATGTGACATCCTGCATCGCAGAAGTACAACTCGACCATATTAACTGCCAGTTTTTAATGGTCGATATAGACCAGTTTCGCCTGATCAATGAAAGTTGCGGCTGTATTGCCGGTGATGAACTGCTCCGACAGTTTGCTGAAATTGTCGCCGGCCAGTGCACCAGCGATATGTTCGTATCCCGAATTGGTGGCGATAACTTTGCGATTGTCTGTCGCGGCGCGTCGGCAGACGAAGGAATGGCGATTGCCCATAGAATATCCAAAAGCACCACCGAATTTCAATTTGAGTGGGAAAAACGCTCCTTCGAACTCAACACCACCATTGCCGTCGTTACAATTAACGACAATATCACCAGCTTTGATCAACTGATGCTAATGACAGACGAAGTCTGTTATCTGGCAAAGAAAGATGGTCGCAACAAAGTCCTTCACTATAGTGACAAGCTCGATAGCGCGCCCAATGCCAGACACAAAACCATCAACTGGGGCCTGAAACTGGTCGATGCATTGAAGCACGATCAATTTTCCGTTTGGTTTCAACACATCCACAGGCTCGCGCCACAGCCAGGTGAGGACCAGCACAAAATTGAAGTACTGGCCCGCCTAATCGATAGCACCGATGGCAGCATTATTGGCCCAGACCAATTTATTCCCGCAGCCGAGCGATTGAACCTAATACCCCATGTCGATAACTGGATGGTACACAATACACTGAGGTTTATGCGCGAGAACCCCAACCTGCTGGAAAACATCAGCAGCGTTGGCATCAACCTCTCGGCAGTGTCCATTCGCGACAAACGTTTTGCCGAGAATATTATTCACGCCATCGAATCCCACAATATTCCGGCCGAAAAAATATGTTTCGAAATCACCGAAACGGAAGCCATTGTCAATATTGAAGGGGCCCAGCAGTTTTTAACAACGCTAAGCCGCTTCGGCTGTAAGCTCGCACTGGATGATTTCGGCAGTGGATTTTCCTCTTTTAACTATTTGCGCGAACTACCGTTCGACATAGTCAAAATCGATGGTGTCTTCGTGAAAGATATGGACAAAAACGCGTCCTACCAAGCCCTAGTAAAATCTATTACTGAAGTCGCTCACGAACTAAACAAAGAGGTGATTGCCGAGTTTGTTGAAAATGAATCCATCGCACAATCATTGATAAAACTCGGCGTAACCTGGGCCCAGGGTTACCACTATCACCGGCCAATTGAACTCACATACAACAACCTGAAAGAAGTCACAGGCCGAGCTAAAAAATTGAACGTTAAAACATGAATTTATGAGCCGTTTCTTTACCAAAAAACCCGTAACATCTTCGCTTTTGGTCACACTAACGCTAGCAGTCGTTATTGCCGCCTCAGCGTATTATCGCTACCACGAACGGTATAACGCCCAACGTTCGCTTATAGACACCCAACTACTCTCCAGCGTACAGCTAGTCAATCACTTAGTCGCAAAAGAGCTTCATCAGCAGCCCCTCTTACCCAACACCATTTCCTACCAAGCTGAAATGCAGCTCGCTCAGAAACTCACACAAATATCCCAAACCAGCAAGCTCACCTATATCTACTCACTGATACAAGATAAAGATGGCGCTATTCGTTTTACCTCCTCCAGCAAAGCGCCGGAAGAAATCGAAAACAATACTTACGAAGCCGCGTACTGGACGCTGTATCAGGAAGCTCCCGCAGAACTGCGGGCTGTATTCCGCAACAATAAGGCCGACTTTTCCGAGTACAAAGACCGCTGGGGAACACATCGCTCAGCGTTTATTCCTTTTACCAACAGCGCCGGCAACACCTACGTGATCGGTGCCGACTTCGCCCTCAATGATCTAGAAAAAATAGCGCAGCGATTACTGGCTCAAGAACTAATATTGCTCGCGATTGTTATCGGCCTTTTAACGGCATGGTCATTTATTTATATCCACCAGATACGTAAAACCAACGCCGTTAATCAAAAGTTCGAAAGCGCCCTGTCGGCGGCACAGATTGTTGCCTGGGAATGGGATGTGGATAAAAACACCTATCAGCTTACCGGCATAGAAAACGGCGCCTTTGGTTATACCCAGGAGGAACTGCCAAAAACGCCAGACGAGCTGCTAAACATTATTCACCCTGAGGATGTAGAGCTTTTTAAGACCGCACTGGAGATAGACGCACAACCAGGAAAAGCATCCACTCGAGCTCAAATTCGCATGCGAAACAAAGAGGGCCACTACCTATGGATACGCACAAAAGGTAAAACCTTACAGCAAAACCATAAAATCATCCGCACTGGCATACTGGAAAATATCGATGCCTTTACCCATATGCAGCTCGACCTTAACAGTTCCCGCAAGCAGCTGACCGAAAACCAGCACTTTCTCAGTGCCCTGCTAAATACAACAACGGATATGGTGAGCCTAAAAAACGAGCACGGCACCTACCTGAATTGCAACAGCGCTTTCGAAACGATGTTCGGCGTTAAAAAGAATCAGATTATCGGTAAATCCGATGAAAATTTTGTTCCCAAAGATATTGCCGAACAATTAAAAAATAATGACCTAAAAGCCCTACACAGCAAGCACCCCATAAGAGTGTCTGAGTGGCTGGCCTTTGCAAAGGAAGACAAACCCAGGCTAATCGAAACCCTCAAAACCCAGGTGCTCGATGCAAAAGGTAATATCAGTGGCGCTCTCAGTGTTGGGCGCGACATTACCGAATGGCAGGAAACCGTCAATAACCTGCGAAAATTCAAGCGCTTTGCCGAACAATCCGAACAAGGGCTTGCCATCGCCAAAATTTCTGGCGAACTGGATTACATCAACCCCTACCTCAAAAAGCTTATCCCCTCCCTTTCCGATCAACTGGCAGAGAATATTAGCGAGCTTTATCCCGTTTCATTGCACAAAAAAATAGCCGATGAAATACTGCCAACAACACTGGAAAAAGGCATCTGGACCGGCGAATTACTGGTAGAAGTTTCGAGCCAAACACACATTCCAACCCTGTGCTCTTTTTTTGCGATACGGAACAAACAAGATGTGCCCGTCTTTATCGGAAATATTATTCAGGATATTTCCGACCAAAAAGAATTTGAAACCGAATTGGAAATGGCCAAGGAAGTTGCCGAGCAAGCAAGCAGAAGTAAATCGGCATTCCTGGCAAATATGAGCCATGAAATACGCACACCGCTGAACGCCATACTGGGTTATTCCCAACTACTCGTTCAAGAAAATATCGACGACTCGATAAAAACGCAGATCAAGCAAATATTCAATTCCGGTCAACGCCTACTGCAACTAATTAACGAAATTCTCGATTTATCCAAAATTGAAGCGGGCCATATGTCCGTTCAGCGCGCGCGCTTCGATTTAAACAGTGAATTGTTCGATGTTACCCATCTACTAAAGGCTAGCGCACAAAGCAAAGGCCTAAGACTACAACTGGACAACCAGCTGCCAAACAACGCCTTCGTATGGTCAGACAAACAAAAAATTGGCCAGATATTGCTAAACCTGCTCACCAACGCGATTAAATTCACCAGCGCCGGGCAGGTAATCCTAAGCGCCCGGCAACACAAACAGGGCGTTATGTTCACCATTACCGACACCGGTACAGGCATAAGCGAAGACGATCTCAAACGGCTGTTTCAGCCATTTACCCAAGGCCAGGCAGGCACCACACAGGGACAAGGGACAGGCTTGGGACTAGCGCTTTCGCGACGCCTCACTGAACTGTTGGGCGGTACACTCAATATCGAAAAAAGTAGCGATAGCGGTACCACAGTGAACATTGATTTACCGCTGAATATCAGCCAGGATCAGCCAGAAGTACATCACGCACTCAATACCGACAGCCGCACCACGCTGAAAATTCCCGCCCATCAGTCACTAACGGCCCTGGTGGTAGACGATGATGACGACAGCCGTAACATTCTTACCCGCTACCTGCGAAACGTGGGGCTGACCGTGCAGGAGTTCAGCAATGGTGCAAGCACCTACCACTACCTCAAGCAGAATTCGGCAGAAATTGTCTTTACCGATATCCGCATGCCCCACACCTCCGGCGAACAACTGCTGGGTAAGATCCGAGGCTTACCGCAACACAGCCAAATGCCCGTCGTTGCCGTAAGCGCCTCCACCATGGATCAGGAACGCAGCTACTTTCTTAGCAACGGCTTCGACGCCTTTATCGGCAAACCCGTACAATTTCCCGAAATCGACCAGAGCCTTCGTCAACTGCTCAAGCTACCGCTCACCGGGGCCGGGGAAGACGCCCAAGCCCATACCGTATTCTTGGCCCCCACCCCAGAGGATACCCCGCCCCTCGCAGCCCCTCAGCGGGCACTGCTCACCCAACTGCGACACGCAGCGATGGCAGGGGAAGTTACCCAGGTTGCCGAACTCATAGCCCAGCTTTCGTCTAAGCATATCGGCCAGAACCGCTACCGTGAACTTCTTAGCGCGCAGGAACATTACAACTTCGAAACGATCGAAACACTTATCGACGAATGGCTGACACCGGAATAAACCACCTCTGGCACTGGCACGACTAGCACTTTAAACTTGCGCCCCTATGAATCGTATCCCCCAAAGCTTTATTGACGACCTACTCAACCGCCTCGACATCGTCGAAGTGGTGGACCACCGCGTAAAACTGAAAAAGTCTGGCAAAAACTACAGTGCCTGCTGCCCCTTTCACGACGAAAAAACACCGTCCTTTAGCGTAAGCCCGGATAAACAGTTCTACTACTGTTTTGGCTGCGGAGCCTCGGGCAATGCTATTGGCTTTTTAATGGAATACGAGCGTCAGGGCTTTGTCGATGCCGTGGAAAGCCTGGCCAAGACCGCTGGGATGCAAGTCCCCAAAGAAGAAACCAAAGAAAGCCGCGAACAGCACTTCAAACAAAAAAATATCTACGACACATTGGAAAAAGCCAGTGACTACTACCAGACACAACTCAAAGAAAACCCCAAGCGCGACCTAGCCGTTCGCTACCTGCAAAATCGCGGGCTCAGTGGCGCAATCGCCAAGCGCTTCGGCATGGGTTACGCACCGCCCGGCTGGGACAACCTGCTGATCAAGTTTGGCCTTACGGAAGAAGACATCGACCTTCAGATCGACAGCGGCTTGGTCATTCGCCGCGACGACAACAACAAGCTATACGACCGTTTTCGCCATCGCATTATGTTCCCCATACGCGATACTCGCGGTCGCGCCATCGGCTTTGGTGGCCGGGTACTGGATGATAGCAAGCCCAAATACCTCAACTCACCGGAAACCGATGTCTTCCACAAAGGCCGCGAACTGTACGGGCTATATGAAGCCCGGCAGGCGAGCCGCAACCTGGAACAACTGCTGGTGGTGGAAGGCTATATGGACGTCATCGCCCTGGCCCAATACGGCATCAACAACGCCGTCGCCACCCTGGGCACCGCCTGTGGCGAAGACCACCTGCGATTGGCCTTTCGCTATGTACAAGAAGTCGTGTTTTGCTTCGATGGTGATAACGCCGGGCGCACCGCCGCCAAGCGTGCACTGATGAACTCCATCAGCTCGATGGAAGATGGCCGCCAGATAAGATTCCTGTTTTTACCCGAAGGCCAAGACCCAGACACCATGGTTCGCCAGATAGGCGCCGAGCGCTTTTTGGAACAGGTAAAGGCCGGAATCCCGCTGGAAGACTTTCTCTTCGACGCCGCCGCCGAAGGTATCGATATCCACACCATGGATGGCCGCGCGCGCTTTACAAAAGTCGCCGCACCGCTGCTAAACAAGATACCGCAAGGGGTGTACCGTGAGTTAATGTTTACCAACTTAGCGAAACGCACCGGCCTTAGCAGCTCTGCCATTATGGAACTAACGGCAGAAAAAGCGCAACTGGCCAACCTGGAAGAGAGACCTGCACCCGCTCCTGCCCCGGCTCCCGCCACAGAAGAAATACCGCCGCCAGAACTGAACCAGGGCCCCAATGAAAGCGGCGACATAGACATACCCGAACCACCGCCAGCCAATTACGAGGAAGACTACGGCACCCTGTTTCAGGGCGAATCCGAAGAAACCACCAGCGCACCCACGCTTCGCAAACGCACCAGCGTATCCCTCAACCCTGTTAAAGCTGCCACCCTGCTACTGCTCGACAACCCGCAACTGCTGCAACAACTCGACAAAGAGCAGCAACTTCAGGCCCACGAAACACAGGACACAGAACTACTGCGCCTATTCAACCTGATCGAATATCTGCACAAACGCCCCAATAGCAACTTCAGTACACTGCTGGGCTTCTGGGGCGGAGCCTACGGCATCGACTCACAGCAAGAATTGGCAAAAATGCTCGCCACCCACGAACTCACCCGCAACAGCAAGCTATCCACGTTCGAGCCAGCCCAGGTGCTTCGCCATGCCTTCGACAAAATTCACAAACAATTTACCAACCAAGATCGCCAACGAGAGCTGGCCGAACTCAAGAACAAAGGCTTGGCGAACCTAAGTGCGGAAGAAAAAAACCGTTTTCGTGAACTAATCCAGTCTTATCGACCATCACCGAACATCTGACGCCAAATATAGTCTAAGCTTTACACGTGCGAAAAATACTTAAAAACGCTGAATTTCATTGATTTTCTAGATAGAAACCCCATATCCCGGTATAATCGCCCACCCCCGAATTTTCTCACTTTATATGCCGCAGGAACCTTAATGAGCGAACAGGCCCAAAAGCAGTCTCGTATCAAAGATTTGATCAATAAAGGCCGTGAACAAGGCTACCTTACATACGACGAGGTCAACGATCACCTTCCCGACGACATCTCCGATCCCGATCAGGTCGAAGACATCATTCAGATGATCAACGACATGGGTATTCGCGTATACGAAGTTGCGCCCGATGCCGATGAGTTATTAATGAACGAGGGCGAAGGTAGCGCCGACGAGATCGCCGCCGCCGAAGCCGCCGCCGCACTCGCCGCTGTAGAAACCGAAGCCGGTCGCACCACCGATCCCGTGCGTATGTACATGCGCGAAATGGGCACAGTAGAACTACTGACTCGCGAAGGCGAGATCGCCATTGCCAAGCGCATCGAAGAAGGCCTGCGCGAACTAATGCACGCCCTTGCTTACTGGCCCGAATCAGTCCAGAAGCTCATGACCGAATACGATATGGTCGAAAAGGAAGAGCGCCGCCTAAGTGACGTTATCAGTGGCTGGCTCGATCCAACCGAAGAAGTTACAGCGGCCACACCCGTCAACCCTCAAGCTGCCGCCGCCGCCAAAAACGAAAAATCTGACGACGATGACGATGATGACGATGAAGCAACAACAGGCATCGATCCGGAATACGCCAAAGAGCGTTTCGACGAACTGCGCAAACAGCTTCTGAAAACCGACAAAATCATCGAGAAACACGGCCGCAACAGCAAGCTGGCCGGCAAGGAAATGGACGCGTTGGGCGAAGTATTTAAGTACTTCAAACTACCACCACGTCAGTTTGACCCCATCTACAATTACGTACGAGGCGTACTCGCCCGCATTCGAGCCGAAGAGCGCGAAATCATGCGCCTGACTGTCCGTATTGCCAGAATGCCGCGCAAAACGTTTGTAAAAGAATTCCCCGGTAACGAAACCGAAGAGTCTTGGATTCCCGAAATCATCAAGAAAAAGCGCGACTACTCCGAAAGCCTTCGCACCGTTGCAGAAGACATCGCCCGCTCCCAGCGCAAGCTGCAGCAAATAGAAAACGAAAGCCAGTTGGATCTCTCCAGCGTTAAGGAAATAAACCGTCGCATGAGCATCGGCGAAGCCCGTGCCCGCCGCGCCAAGAAAGAAATGGTAGAAGCCAACCTGCGTCTGGTTATCTCCATCGCCAAAAAATACACCAACCGCGGTCTGCAATTCCTCGACCTTATCCAGGAAGGCAACATCGGCCTAATGAAAGCCGTAGACAAATTCGAATACCGTCGCGGTTACAAATTCTCTACCTACGCCACCTGGTGGATTCGACAGGCCATCACCCGCTCCATTGCGGACCAGGCCCGGACTATTCGTATTCCGGTACACATGATCGAAACCATCAACAAGCTCAACCGCATCTCCCGCCAAATGCTTCAGGAAATGGGTCGCGAACCCACACCAGAAGAACTGGGCGAACGCATGGAAATGCCCGAAGAGAAAGTGCGCAAAGTCTTAAAAATCGCTAAAGAACCCATCTCCATGGAAACACCCATTGGCGACGACGAAGATTCGCACCTGGGTGACTTTATCGAAGACATCACCATCACCTCACCCGTGGAAGCAGCCACCGGCCAGGGCCTGATGGAAGCCACCAAATCTGTACTGGCTGGCCTAACCGCACGAGAAGCCAAAGTACTGCGCATGCGTTTCGGTATTGAAATGAACACCGACCACACATTAGAAGAAGTGGGCAAACAGTTCGACGTAACCCGCGAACGTATCCGACAGATCGAAGCCAAGGCTCTGCGCAAACTGCGCCACCCCAGCCGCTCCGACCACCTGCGCGGATTCCTCGACGAGTAATAACAGCGAAAAGAGTAAACAGAGCGGCGCACGAAAGTGCGCCGTTTTTCGTTCTACCGCCAGCTAAACAACTACTCAGCCCAAAGCATTGGGTCCAGCCGATAATACTGCTGTAACTGCCCGTACAACGCCGGGTGACGCTGCTGCATCAGCGCTGGCCGCTCAAAAAACAACTCCGTCACCACCGCAAAAAACTCCGCGGGATTCGTAGCCCCATAGGCATCGATAAGCGTTTGATCACCGGCCATTAACTGGCGCTGATGCGTATCGAACTCACGGCTAAACACCTGCGACCAAATACTGTAGCTATCACGGGTGTACAGCAATGGAGCACCATCAGCATTACCGTCCTCCTGATCCAACTGGTGGGCAAACTCATGCAACACCACATTCTGGCCATCAGTGAAATTCGCCCGACCGCGCTCGACACTATCCCAGGCCAGCACCACGCGGCCATTACTCCAGGACTCACCCAGCAGATGCGTCGTCGCTTTAGACACAACCCCATACTCATCCTGCCGATCGCGCCGCGCCACAAAAGTGGACGGGTACACATAGATATAGCGCAACCCCGCATAGCGTCGGCTGGGGCGATTCAAAATAAGCAGACACGCCTCGGCGGCAATCACCACCCGAATCTCGTCGGTCATCTCCAGCCCCGCACAACCCTCAAACCGCTTGGTATAAAGAAAGTGCAGAATCAAATGCTCCAGCTCAGCCCGCAACTCGGGCGTTAAACGATCATAAACCGGCAGACGCTGCCGCAAAATCTGCTGCCACGCCGCCGGAAAAGCACGCCCCACCGCAAGCCGGTAACGCAACCGCTTCACACCAAACCACACCGCAGCCAAAACCAGCCCCGCCCCCAAAAACAAAAACCACTGCTGCGTTAAGCTCACACGCCCCCCAGATTTTTACCATTAAAACCTTTTAATGGTACCCCCCCTGTATAAATACAAGGCAAAAGCGCGCAAAAGCACACCCACAACACGCTTTACACTTGCGATCTGAGCACTTTTCGAAGAGAATAGCCGCCCTCGCATGTGGGCCTTTAGCTCAGTTGGTTAGAGCATCCGACTCATAATCGGCAGGTCCCCAGTTCAAGTCTGGGAAGGCCCACCATCTACGAAAAAGGTCGCCTTATGGCGACCTTTTTTATGGGCGGTGGGTTTTGCTAAACTTGTTCGCCCAAGCCAGTTCACCGTTCACAACATTGCGCAAGTAATCAGCAGCGCGCCAACCTTTCACCCCACCGCGCACGACTGTGGCAGCCTGGGCAAAACTCTTGCGCGAGCATAACGGCCTTCATATTGACCAAAATTGCATGAGCATTAAGTGTGGTGTTTTTTGCGCTTTATCGCGCCTCGATTCAAAGTAATTTATAGCGCCGAAGCAATGCAATTAGGCCTGTCACACTCAGCCAAATTCCGCCTAAACCGGCGATAAACACGAGCCCCATGTAGAGCGGGCTCATGCCGTAACCCGAGTGCAGCGGGTACATTTGGTTTCGTAAACGCAGCAAAAAGGGTTGCGTGTCGGCTCGCACGAATTCGGTCATCTCCAAGCGCTGTAAATCCACCGTGGCCGAGCTGCGGCCATTCGGGTGCCACTCACCATTTAAGCGTACTCGAACGCGCAGGTGGTTCATGTTCTGCCCTTGAATCCGGATATAGGTTGGCCAGGAATGGGGCAATGCGCGGTGCGCACGCTTAAGTGCAGCGCCAATATTATTCACGTAATCGGGAGAAATTGATTGCGGCACAAGTACTGGAGAACTTTTTTTGCTGCCAGTAGCCGCAAGTGCGTGGTCAACCTTGTTCCACATCATCACCGCCGCACAGAGCAGTACCACCATAAGCAAGGGCAATACGGTAAAGCTACTGTGGCTGTGAAAGCGGATCATGTATCTCAAACGCCACTTGGAGCGTGGCGGCAACACCCAAGACCAATGGTAGATGCGGCGCATCGGCCACCACACTATTGCGCCGGTAACACACATTAATAAAGCGACCAGCACCACAATAAGTAAAAGTATTTTACCTGTTGTTCCTGCGAGCAATTCGATGTGAAACTGTCGCAGCCATTCAAGCCCGTCGATAAGCCATTGACCGCGCTCGTAACGTTCCAGATGGCCGATACTTAAAAGTATTTTTTTACCGTCCCCACGCACACTCCAGAACGGCTCTTCGACACTGGGTGCTTTTATCAGCTGACGGGTATCGAACAGCGGATGCTGCACAAGCTGTTCAAGCTCGATGGCAAGCTGGTCAATGCTATAACTCACGGGCATTTCAGCCGTGGGCGTAACCACCAAGCGAATCAAGGGCTTTTGAAATACCAACAGGGTGCCGCTGGTGCAGGCTAGTAGGAACAGGGGCAGTACAGCGAGCCCAATCCAGCGATGCAACCAGCGCAGTGCAAACATTAAAAATCACGGCGCCAAGAAACGGAGAAGCTGCGCCCCATGCCTTTAAAATATCGCGCGGCATTGGGGTTCACCTGCGAGTAATACGTAAAGTAATCTGTATTACCTAGGTTTTGAATGGCCAAGCTCAAGCTCCCGCCGAAGGCAGCAAAGTCGGCGTTAAGGTCGACACTTGAATAACCTCCGAATGTGCGAATATTCTCTCCTTCGCTATTTTCGAAATCGCGATCGAACAGATGATTGAACTGCAAACGCGTGCGTAAGCTAGCACTCCAGTCGCGGTTCCAGCTTAGGTTCAGGCGGTCTGGCGCAATATTCGAGCCGCCCAAATCACTGTCTACCTTGCCATCGGCATTGGAATCGTAACGCCCTGTGGTACTCGCGTAACCCAGGCCAAGCTCATCGCTCCCCGTTAAGCTCCAGTCAACATTCAACTCGATACCGTCCACTTCCGTTTTTTCACGCTTCACCGTGTAAATACCGTCGTCACCACGCTGTAGGCGCTGACCAAAATCCGAATCGGAAACAAAGTAGGCGAACTCTGCATCGACACTTTCACTCTTGTACTCTAGCCCCAGCTCCGTATTTTCGGTGAGAATGGGCTTCAGATCTAGAAAGGTCTCAACAGTTTGATCGTCGACATTAATGCCGCGTAGCACACGCCCCACATCGGGCATCGAAAAGGCCTCAGCATAATTGGCAAACACACGCCATGCCGAACTAACCTGATATACGGCACCAAGGTTTTTTAGGGTTTCAGTAAACTCTGGCTTGCCGCCTTCAACAAAACGGCTGCCGTAAGAGGCCAGTGTAGTGAAATCATCCACCGTCAACGTGCTCTCTTCGTGGCGCAGGCCACCGGCCAAAGTCAGCTTATCGATACCCGTGTATTCAAGTTGCGCGAACGGAGCAATGTTCTGGTACTGCGTTTCAGGCACCCAAGCGCGTTCGGTTTGAATTAGTGCCTGCCACGTTTCATCCTGTAAAAAGTCGATACCGTAGACGGCATTTAGCGAACTTCCGGCAATATCGTCTTTCGACGCGGTTATTTTCACGCCGACTTTTTCCGAATTGTTTTGCGACTGATCTATAAGGTCTTCCCCGTAGACGGAGTCTTGAAAGGTGGCTATAGGTGTTACCTGCGCGCCGTAAGTTGCTTCGAAATCTTGGCGAAAGGCCTGCACACTAAGCGCCTGCCCAAAAAACTCGTCATTGCTGTAGTTCAGGCTCACCGCCTGTACTTTGTTGCGCGCGCCCTCGGCGGGCAGTTGGCCTTTCTCTGCCCCACTCGCAAGCCCCGTATCCAAATCACCCCTTACCGAAATCCACTCGTGATTGCTGGCCACGTTGTAACGATTAAGCATAAGTTCCAACCGCTGGTCCCCCCAGTTGTAGCCACCTTTAAGGAACACGTTAAGCGAATCGGAATCCATCATATCGCCCTGGGTGTTATCGACGCCGATAAACTCACCTTCAGCGTCATAGGACATGCCCGTCGCTCGGTAATTCAAACTGCCCAGCCAATCTACGGCGCCCTCGCTGTTTGAAAAGGAGTAGCCTACGCCATAGCCTAAGCTTTCGCTCAGATCTTCTAGCTGAAAACTGCTGTCGACACGGAAGCTTTGGTTCAACTCATCGCTGGGCTTTTTGGTGATCAGGTTAATGACACCACCAGCCGCACCGAGGCCGTGAATAGCGTTCGCGCCGTGCAAAACTTCTACGCGCTCAATCACGGCGGGGTCAATTGTATGGCCGTCCCTGCCACCACTGCGTAAAGGGTTACTTTGCGGTACACCGTCGATCATGTAGAGCGGTTTACGGCCGCGCAGACTCTCGCCGGCATTCGTCATTTTCTGACGGCTGGGGGAGAAACTCGGAATCAAGTTGCCAAGCACAGTGGAGAGATCATAGTGAATAGAAAGCTGTGCCTGCAGGGCATCGGGGCCAATCACCGTAATCGTATTGGGAATGGTCGCCAGCGGCTTTTCAACTCGGCTGGCGGTTACCACGGTTTCTTCAAGTTTTTGCTCATCAGAACTATCGGCATAGCTCGGGCTAGCCATCGCTGCCGCCAAAGGCAACACCATAAAAGTAGGGGAAAGGCGCATAATCACTCCGCATAAGCCCATTTTCAATGGGCGACAATGAATTTTGCGCCATATTAATGTTATTGCTAATCATTATCAATAGCATTAGAGTCATGCCGAGATGCTGCCCTCACATTTACAAGCCAGCGCTTGTACAACACAAAGGATGGTTTTTCTTATTGACGCGACGGTACCCAGAACTTGTTCTCCTAGAGATCCGGCGCTAAATGTAGCTAAAAGGAACGACAAGTAACTTTGCTTTAGAGAAGATGTCCGACAGATGAGATCGCCAAGCTGTATTCCCACACCGACGTATGGGAACGATTCAATAAACTAAAATTCAACCGTTAGAACCAGCCCTCTCTTCGTCTTTTGTCCGTTATCTCAAAAGCTGAAGTAGTTTTGCGTAAAAACATCGTGCGCGATATATTTACTGAAAGTTTACCCGGAGCCTACCATGACATCTATTTATGATTTTTCGATTAACAGCCTGCAAGGCGAAACTATTGATTTCTCAAGCTACAAAGGAAAGATACTGCTACTGGTGAACACCGCCAGCAAGTGCGGCCTTACGCCTCAATATGAAGGGTTGCAGGCATTGCATAAAAAATACAGTGATCAGGGCTTGGTGATAATGGGGTTTCCGTGCAACCAATTTGGCAATCAGGAGCCGGGAGACGAGAAGTCTATCTCTGAAGGTTGTCTGATCAACTACGGTGTAGATTTTACGATCACCGAAAAGGTCAACGTTAACGGGGAGAACAGTCATCCGCTGTTTCGTTATTTAAGAGAATCCATGCCGGGTATTTTTGGCAATAAAATAAAATGGAATTTTACAAAATTTATGATCGATCAGAACGGAAACCCGTTGCGACGTTTCGCTCCAATCACTAAACCGCAAAAATTGGAAAGGTATATTAAACGCTCTTTAAAGGGCTAGAGCGGAAAAACAAATGGAAGGCTCAATGTAAACTTAAAGAACAGGTTCTTTATGAGATCGGCATCAGTAAATCTGCAAAAGCTGGAAAATCAATTGTGCTTTCCTTTGTATGCGGCATCGCGGTTGGTTACTCGAATGTATCAACCATTGCTGGAAGAGCATGGATTAACCTACCCTCAATATGTCATTTTAATGATTCTGTGGGAAAAGGAAGGCGTCACGTGTGGTGAA
Source organism: Teredinibacter haidensis (assembly GCF_014211975.1). NCBI lineage: Bacteria > Pseudomonadati > Pseudomonadota > Gammaproteobacteria > Cellvibrionales > Cellvibrionaceae > Teredinibacter > Teredinibacter haidensis. The sequence continues at coordinate 4,636,501 of NZ_CP060084.1, read as the reverse complement.
ATAGGTGAAAAAGCCGTGCTCAATAGCAACACCTTAACGCCCATTTTAAAGCGAATGGAGAAAAACGAGTTATTGGTCCGCCGTCGCCATGAGGACGACGAACGAAAACTGCTGGTGTATCTAACCGAGAAAGGTCTCGACCTTAAAAAAAACCTCCGATGCCTACCGAAACAACTGATTGACTCAGTAGGATTTGATGTGGAAAAAGGAACACATCTACGCAAATTATTACATGAACTTATCGACGCCCTGGCAGTATAAGTACAGCATTGCGCGCACCGCACTCCGGCAACACAGATCGTCGTTCAACAGCCTACAAGCACACCGGCGTTAAGCGCGAGATACCGTAGACCGAGTTCAGACGGACAACCAAACTTCGCATTTCGCATTTCGCATTTCGCATTTCGCCCCCAATAAAGCACGCACATTAAAGCAGAAACGGATTCCTGGGGCTGGGGGAAGCCTTCCTGGAGCTGGGTGAGCCGTCCTGGAGCCGGGGGAACCCTTCCTGGAGCTAGGGGAACCCTTCCTGGAGCCGGGGGAACCCTTCCTGGAGCCGGGGGAACCCTTCCTGGAGCCGGGGGAGCCGTCCAGGAGCTAGGGGAACCCTTCCTGGAGCCGGGGGAGCCGTCCTGGAGCTAGGGGAACCCTTCCTGGAGCCGGGGGAACCCTTCCTGGAGCTGGGTGACCCTTCCTGGAGCCGGGTGACCCTTCCTGGAGCTGGGTGACCCTTCCTGGAGCTGGGTGAGCCGTCCTGGAGCCGGGTGACCCTTCCTGGAGCTGGGTGACCCTTCCTGGAGGCTGATTTCCCGATCCGTGTAGGTGGTGGGTGACCCGTCCGTGTAAGAGGATGACCCACCTCGCCAGCAACGGCAGAATGGGCTTACAGGGTTTAAGCTTGTAACGTATTTTAGGTGCCCTTTTGTCGCATCTTTTTTTTGTTTTTTGGATACGGTTGGCGGGTTTGTTTTTCTGTAGTAATCAACATGGACACCCAAGCTAAAGCTCTATGCTTACCCGCTAAGCTTCACGCCTATTTGTTTAGAATAAATTCTTGCGGAAGAAAGGCTTTATCCTCTTCCGTTAACGCTTCTCCAGTAAAAACATGGTGCACCGCTATAGACACTTGGGGCTCGCCTATAAGCCCCTTATAGGCATAGTTTGGGCAACCCTTCTTAAGAAAAATACTTTACGCCAACTCATCGGCAAGATCGGGGATGGTGGAGTACAACGTATCGCGAGCAGACCGATACAGAAAGAAACCTAAACGTCTGCTACCGTCTCCTTTGGAATAGCCTGTTCTTGATATACCGACCTCTGATTCAGATAGTACTTAGCGGTATCGCCAAAAGAAACACCACTTACGTCAACCCAAGCACTACCACCGCTCTAATTCACTCCCCCCAATACGGCTCGGTTGGCAAGGTTTCGCTATTTTGTATATTCGCACCGGCGGGTATGTCGTCCCACATATAGCGTAGAGAGGTTAGCTCTATCGTTTTATCCCGCCATAAATGGATGATTCGAACGAACACCGTGAATACCTACCCTAGGACGTGGGCTAGGTGACACCGAGGCAACGCTATATGGGAATATTGAATCGTCACTCGCCGCTGTACTCGTTACATTTTCAATTAGAATACCAGCACCGATTTTCCCAGCCTGTTACCTTAAATTATTTCTGTATAGATGAAACTATGGGCGAAGCTTCTGGTAGTTTCTTGCCCCACAGCGGTTTTTTTAACACGTAAGGTGTTGAGCAGATATAACTTTATTCTTTTTCGGTTTGCCGTCTTAATTTATAACTAACTCTATATATTGCGACATTCCATAAAAAAGAGGCGGGTACAAAACCCGCCTAAAGTTGAGCTCCGGCACTCCAGCGCCGGACGTAGTGCGTTGTTTTATTGGGAGTTACAAGTGCTTGGAGAAATACAGCTTTGGCTATTCTCCCAACCCCAACCACTACTGGTACTGGTGCATAGGGGGTAGTTAGTGCCATACCAGTTACAGACGCCACCGGAACCGCTGCTCCCAGAACTGCTAACGATACAACTCTGGTTATTTTCCCAACCCCATCCGTCGCCATCGGGGTCTGATGATGCGCTGCTGCAGGTTGGGAAGTCGCTAGAATCACCTGAACTGCTGACGATACAACTCTGATTATTTTCCCAGCCCCATCCATCGCCATCGGGATCTGACGATGAACTACTACAGGTGGGAAAGTCAGTGGAGCCTCCAGTGCTACCGCCAGAACTACTGCCTTCGCTTACCGTTATGTTCGAATTGCCGCTGCTTTGATACCCCTCAGTGGCCATAATCATGTAATTATGGTTACCTAAATTCAAACCATTGTTAGCCCATGCGTCGAAGTGATTGCCCGTGGTGATGGTTCCTCCCACCCGCTTTGATGTACGAACACTCCAGTACTGATAAAACGTTGCCGTACCTTGAATAGAGGGTTGGTTGACGCGCTGTGTGCGATAAATTTCGTACGTACCACCATCGGTATTAACCGTGCCGTAATAGGTTCCACTCGCGCCAGGCTTATAATTGTCGTAGCTTTCAACCACGTAGTACTCCACGAGCGGACTCGTTGTCCATCCATAGAGTGCCAAGTACGAATTGCCAGAAGGATTAAAACTGCCAGAATAGTTCACCGTTTTACGTCCACCGGTACTCCAGCCTTTACCGCCAACCCAGTTCCCAACATTGCTCCAGGAAGAACTGTAGTTACCTCCACTCCCTAAGGTGAATGATACCGACCCACCACCATCGGTCCAGAAAGAATAGTAGAAACCATCATCGGTTCCGGTTTGACTGGAGGTATAGGTTTGGGCATTAGCTGCCGGCATGCATAAAGCTGCGGCGCAGATAAGTGCTGCAGTAATATTGCATTTTAGGTATTTCGTTAACATCTTTATTATTCTCCATATATTGCCTCTCAACCGACATTACCGAAAAAGGAAGAGAGGGCTGTTGGAAGGCTGACCCTGCGTGTTGCAAGCGGGGGAGATTAATCGAGCGCCATACAGTGTTGCTGTTATTGTTAAAACCGCATGGCAAACTCGGGGATGGTTTCGATAACGCGTGTAACCGGTTTCACTGTATAACCCAAGTATCTTAATGTCTATACAACTATATCCATATGGTCAAATAAACTATATCGATGTGGTCAGCATAGCAATATGTTTCTTGTGGCTCGATTAGTCGGTTTTAATTTTTTATAGAGGTGTGCTAAAGGGGTATGAAATTAGACCTACGAAGATTGAATTTCGCGCCAGCTATACAATGAACAAAGGGAAATATGTAGATACTCTACAAAGATCAAACGAACGGAACCTTAAATCTCGTAGATAAAAGATGAGTCGCTTTTTGTGTTAGCCATTTTGACGTTTGGAATTTCCGCCATTATTAATGTGTCACCATTGCTCGATGCCCCCAAAAATAATTTTCCTTTTCCGTAACCCAAGGCTGGGGGACCGCCTTATAAATCGGTGCCAGTATCTATATCGCATCATTTCGGTATCGAAATATCAAACTCGCTAATTTAAAACATTTTTACATATGCGGGGCGGTAGCGGGAACTCACGGTAGAACTTTTACGCCATAACAGGTGTTTTTTGCAAGAAATACGCTGAATAGGCCTTAGGGAACTTTATTATTTTCTGCTAGCGGCCATAATTTACAGATACCTTTGTATATCGCCACATATCAAAAATAAAAGGGGTGGCACTGTATGCGCGGACGCAAAAAAAAGCAGCGGGCCTTTTTCGCAACATGTTTATTCGTGTTTGCATTGCCGTCACAGGCCGAACAGAACGCGATAAATATTTTCGATTTAAGCCTTGAGCAGCTATTGGACGTTAATGTTCTGGGCGCCACACTCACGGAGCAGGAACAAAAACTTGCCCCCTCTTCGGTAACGGTATTCAGCTATCAGCAAATACGCGAGCTCGGCGTAGACTCGCTGGGTGAGCTGATGAATATGGTTGCCGGGTTTCAATCTTACCGCTCGTCCACTACCGCTCTGGATTACCCCTTTTCTGTTCGTGGCCGCCGCATTGGCACGGCCAGCGCCGAAGTGTTGATACTGCTGGATGGCCAACGGCTAAATGAAGCACGCACCAGTGGTGCGGCTATTTCCATGCCCATGCTCTCTGTCGCCAATATAGAACATATCGAGTTTATTCGCGGGCCGGGGGCTGCCATCTATGGTTCAAACGCCATGATGGGCGTGATCAATATTGTTACGCGCGAACACGAAAAAGAGCTACATGCCGGTATTGGCAGCTTCAACCGTTTTAAGGGCCATGTGAAAACCAACTATTCATCCGCCAACAGTTATTTTGACCTTTACCTGACGGCGGATAGGGATTCGGGTGATCAGTTCTCGATTTTGAATGTCGATAATATACAGACCACCAGCACGCAGGACCCTCGCCGTCAGTATGAATTGAACATGAAGTACCAGCGGGGGGAAACACTGCTAAACCTACAGCATTTTCATTACGAGGCGCAGGATTTTATCAGCTACGCTGGCCCGGGCGATGGCAATAACGATAGGCTATCGCAGTCCACTTCCCTGGCTTTAACCACGCCGCTTAAATGGTATAACGTTAACTCCAAGTTTCGGCTGAGCTACAACCGTTCTTCTGTAAAAGTTAGCAGCCAAGCCACAGACGCGGGCGTGTTGGCTGCCATCAGTAACCCCAGCAGCAACGATCCCCTGGTCACGCTCAGTGAAGGGGAGCCCTTCTCTGAGTGGAGGGCGTTGTGGAGCAATGATTTACGCCTTAATTCGGACCACAGCCTTCAGTTTGGACTGGAGTACCGCGCACTGAATATGCCGGAATTCACGACACGCTATAACTATGATTTAAATGCCTACCGCACCAGGGACTATCCCATAACGTGGTTCAATGGCGACTTTGGCGCGGAGCGCACAACCCAGGAAGCGTCTTCACGCGATATCTACGGCGCCTACGGTCAATATCAACGCAATATTCTGCCCAACACTCACCTAACTCTTGGGCTTCGCTATGACCACTTCTCCCAGCTAGGTGAGCAATTAAGCCCTCGCATGGGCCTGGTGCAGTCACTGACAGAATCTCAGAGTATTAAATTACTGTACGGCCACGCCTTCCGTGCTCCCTCGGAAGAGGAGCTCAACCTGTCGGTCTCATCCCGTTTCGCGGGCAATACCAGCCTCGAACCCGAGACGGTAAAAACGCTAGAGCTGATATGGCTAGGACAGTGGCGCAAAACCCGGGCCTCTATTGGCTATTTTGAAAATGTGTTTGAGCAGGCGATCAGCCAGAGTATTAATGCTGACGGTTACCTTCAATTTGGAAACGCTGTAGAGGATGAGCGCTCTCGTGGCTTTGAAGTTGAACTAAACCATGAATTCGGGCTGAGCTGGAGAGTGCTTGCAACCTTTACGCGTATAACGAAAACAAGTGAGAACAGCTTTCGCGAGGCCGATTCCCTGGGCTCGCTGGGGGTAAATTATCAGCAAAATAAATGGAATGTAAACCTGGGTGCTCATTACGCAGGCAAGCGCGATATGCTAGTACCCGGCGGCGGTTTACAGGCGCTGGACAGCTATTGGTATACCTTTGGCAAGCTGCAATACCAGCTTAAAAGCGATTGGCGGCTTTCGTTACAGGTAAAAAATATTGACGACAGCGAGTATTTCACCCCGGCGTCCTCTGATGTACTGGCCAACGGCGTACCCAACCGAGGCACAAGCGTGCTGCTGGGCGTTAACTGGCAATTCTAAGTGTAAACTCTTCAGCAAACGAATCGGCAATAACGAGGGCCTATTAAAGACATTAACGGCCCTTAGTTTCCCCCCTCCGACAATGGCATAAAACATTGCTCACCGTAAATGCCCGCACCAATACTGCTTTTACCTCTGCTTAAACCGGTAAAAATCAAATAGGCCTGAACGACCTATTTGATTGTCGGGTTAATCGATTAGTGGTGGAGGTCGAAGCGGTCGAGGCTCATCACCTTGGTCCATGCACGGATAAAGTCACGCGTAAACTTCTCTCGTGCATCGTCTGCGGCATACACTTCTGCTACGGCGCGCAGTTCGGAGTTCGACCCGAAAATAAGGTCAACCGGTGTGGCACTCCATTTAAGTTTGCCGGTTTTGCGGTCAACGCCGTTGTAAATGCCTTCGGATTTAGCGGACTTCGTCCACTTGGTGGACATGTCGAGCAGGTTCACGAAGAAGTCGTTGCTTAAGCTCCCGGGCTGATCGGTAAACACGCCATTTTGAGATTCTCCGGCATTTGCATTCAGCGTTCGCATGCCGCCCACCAGAACAGTCATTTCAGGAACGGTCAGGGTCAACAGGTTCGCACGATCAACCAGCATTTCTGCAGGAGGCCGACTCAGGCCCGCACTGAAATAGTTGCGGAATCCGTCTGCCATGGGTTCGAGTACGGCAAAAGAATTCACATCGGTCTGCTCTTGCGATGCGTCGGCACGCCCCGGTGTAAAGGGAACTTGCATGTCGTAGCCCGATTTTTTTGCTGCCTGCTCAATAGCTGCAGCTCCGCCAAGAACGATAAGATCGGCGAGTGACACTTTCTTGCCACCTTTTTTCGCGCGGTTAAACTCACTTTGAACGCGCTCAATTCGCTTTAAGGCCTTCGCAAGCTGTTTCGGATTGTTGACCGCCCAATCCTTTTGGGGGGCTAGGCGAATACGTGCTCCGTTCGCCCCACCGCGCATATCGGTGCCACGGAAAGACGCGGCCGATGCCCAGGCAGTTCTGACCAGTTCGGATACGCTCAAGCCTGAATCGAGAAGCTCAGATTTCAATTTGGCGATATCCTTTGCATCAATCAATTTGTAATCGACGGCAGGTATAGGGTCTTGCCAAATCAGTTCTTCATTGGGGACTTCTTCCCCGAGATAGCGCGCACGTGGCCCCATATCACGGTGAGTCAGCTTAAACCATGCCTTCGCAAAGGCGAGCCGGTAGGCTTCCGGGCTCTCCGAAAAGTGTTTTGCGATTTTTCGATAGCTGGGATCGAACTTCAACGCTAGGTCTGTGGTGAACATGATGGGCGCATGGCGCTTCGACGGATCATGGGCATCTGGCACGAGGTTCGATGCCTGTCCATTCGCCGGTATCCACTGGGTCGCGCCAGCGGGGCTTTTCGTTTTCACCCATTCGAAGGCAAACAGGTTGTCCAGGTAGTTAGAATTCCACAGGGTGGGGCTAACGGTCCACGCCCCTTCCAAACCACTGGTGATGGTATCTTCTGCATTGCCCTTGCCACACTTGTTTTTCCAACCAAAACCCTGCTCCTCAATACCAGCAGCTGCAGGTTCTGCGCCTAAGCAGTCGTCTGGTTTGTGAGCGCCGTGCGCTTTACCAAAGGTGTGGCCACCCGCGATCAGTGCAACGGTTTCTTCGTCGTTCATCGCCATGCGACCGAAGGCTTCACGAATATCATTCGCTGCGGCAATAGGGTCAGGGTTACCGTTTGGCCCCTCTGGGTTCACGTAGATCAACCCCATCTGTACCGCCGCCAGCGGCTTTTCAAGTTTTCCGTCGCTGCCGTGACGCTCGTCGGCAAGAAACGTGGTTTCGGGCCCCCAATAAACCAGATCGGGTTCCCAGTCGTCGGCTCGCCCACCACCGTAACCAAAGGTTTTAAAGCCCATGGATTCCAAGGAAACGTTTCCTGCCAGAACCATGAGGTCTCCCCAGGATAGTTTACTGCCATACTTCTGCTTGACCGGCCAGAGCAAGCGCCGCGCTTTGTCGAGGCTGACATTATCGGGCCAACTGTTTAGCGGCTCGAATCGTTGCTGACCGCCATCGGCGGAACCGCGACCATCCGTCATACGGTAGGTACCGGCACTGTGCCAGGCCATTCGAATAAAGAATGGCCCATAGTTTCCGTAGTCGGCGGGCCACCAGATCTGTGATGTCTTCAATACCGCTTCGATGTCCTGCTTCACGGTTTTAAGATCGAGAGTTTTAAACGCTTCAGCGTAATTGAATTTTTCGTCCATGGGACTGGACTCAGCACTATGTTGACGAAGCGGGCTGAGGTTCAGTTGTTCAGGCCACCAGAACTTATTGGAGGTTGGTTCACCCTGAGCCATATCTGGGCTCGATAGTGCGAGTGACGGTATGGCTACCGCTAAGGTAGTCAGTATAAGTATCGTTTGTTTAAACATTGAATTTGTCTCCCTTAGATTAGATAAGAAATACAGCGTGTAGCCATAAAATATATGTGTATCGAAAGGATGTATTACATTTTTAAGCTATCAGCTGGATTGAAAACTAATATCAGCGAGCTGACCAAGCTGGCAATGGAGGAAAGTACGGGCGCCGTCCGAACAGCAGGCGTCTTAAGTGTTAAGCGTATTCGCAAAGGACGGCGATGTTACGGCTTGAAATCACACCCTGGGAAAAGGAGTAAAGAATGATTCGCCATAATACCGAAGGATAGTACGCTTTTTTTCCCATAACGTCATAGCGACATTGATTAATAAAATATCAAGCGACACCATCATTTTTTGAATGATGGTGTCGGGGGAAATCTGATTAAACCCGGATAAGTTCTACGTGAAGCCAAAACGTTTATTGGCACGAAACACTTCCTACAAAGAGACGTTTTGATCTTGGTGACGCCGCGGGCTCAGCACATATAACGAAAACCGCCTCCCCAATAGGTAAATGATGGTGCCCTTTTCGTAGCTCGCCGGATTTATGCGATGTCAATATTGGCGAGCGGTTATTATATTTGTGATCCGGAAATTACAGCATTAATGGCGTAAAATTTTCACGGTGATTAACGGAAAATTACAAATTACCAATAACCCAGTCGTACAGTCGGCCTATACCCGCTTCCATAAAATTGGCGTTATAGGGCGCGCCTTCCGATGAATTACATCGTCCAATGTCAGTATGCTGCAGATTTTCCCACGTTTGACTGTACCAGCTGGTGCTGTCCGCGCAAAACCCGTGAACGGCGGCTCCCAGAATTACGGGCGCACCCGTTACTACGTGCTTAATGTTGGGTTTATTTAGGCCGCTATAAAACGTTGCGAGATCGGCACGCCGAGCATAGTAAGCTGAATTTAACGGGTTTTGGCAGCTCGGCTGGCCGGCTGTTTCTAGCTCGTCCTGTAGCGTATTGGGAACCGCATCGATTAAGCCAACATAGACGGGTACATTGTTCCAACCCGTTTGCTGCTTAATTTTTTTAGACATGCGCATTGCCAAAGCGCCACCGCGGCTTGAGCCCAACAGAATAATCCTATCCACCTTCGAATAATCACCGTGCTTAAGAAACCAGTTAGTAAAAGCTTTTTCCGCTTTTATTTTCGCGCTGCTGGTATTTTCCCAATTAAAATTTGAATTAAAGACAACCCCCAAAAAAGTATTGCTCGCACTGAACTGACCTGAATCGATCAGACGGCTGGCGAGCGACTGACTTTTAAGGTAAGCCGCTTTTGTTCGGTCGCCCTTACCCCAGCTGTCATCCCAGCTCGAATCCTGCCCGGTAACACAATTAGAACAACCCGATGATCCCGATGAGCCCTGCTGACCAGGTATCAGCAGTATCATTGTTCTGGCGTTACTAACGCCCGGATTCCAATAGCGACCAATGTAGGTATTTTTTCGATACTCTGTCCAAATACCCTCGTTAGACCATTCCGGGTAATCTGGATGGTCCTTCCACACAAAGACTGATTTTTTCCAACGAACCCTATCGACATTTATTGACTTGTCTGCACACAGGGCAATATCAGAAACAACAAACATTAGCATGACCATTAACAACCAAAGTGGATTTCGTTTTTTCATGAACATTCCTCACAGGTTAACTAAATAGCGTAATTAAAGGTGAAAGCAGTAAGCTCTACTGTACAGCAGATTTTATTAACAGCAATTAAATGTCAATGGATGTTTTGTGTAGTTGTAATAACAATCACGAAAAACACGAAGCCAGAACAGGACAGAATTTAGGGGGAGGAAAATCAAAAAGTACGTGGCGTGTAAAATACTAGAATCCCGCAGATATTTTTCACATAAGCCCAGCAACAACATTGGCGCGTATTATTTTATAAGAAGGCGTTTCCCAAGCACATTAACGCCACGAACTTGCGCCGCACTCTAGCCCCAAAACAATCTCATGTCATATAACTCCACAAACTGACGGGATATATGGCATTGGAAAGCGCTGTGAGTGTCTTCTATCCTATAGTTAGTTACTAAAGCTTTACTGGAGTAAGTCTGTGTCCATCAAAATGAAATTCATGCGCCCTTTGGTTGTGGTTTTTGCTCTGTGCATTGCCGCGGGAATTTTTGTTACCCATACCATTGCGGCCAAAAAAATACAGGCAGAAGCAGAAGATGGCGCAGCCCGAGCCAGCGAAGAGGCCCTCAACCTCATTGAGGTTACCGACAGTCTGGTAATGGATCAAGTTGCCACAAGCATGCGTTTGCTTAAGGAGTTAAGCAGCTCTTATGGCGAGGCATCTCTTGGCGACCAGCTTGAGATAAACGGTCAGCCCACAATAGATTTAAATTTTGGCGGTACCGCCATGGGAAACAACTTCGAGCTGGTGGATCATGTCACCAAGTTGGCGGGCGGTACCGCGACAATTTTTTCGCAATATAACGGCGATTTCATTCGAATTTCCACCAATGTTATGACTGCGAAAGGCAGGGCTATCGGTACGCGTTTAAATCCCGAAGGGGCGGCAATAAAAAAGATTAGAAAAAACCAGCCATACTACGGTCTTGTCAGTATTTTGAACTCCCCCTATCTTACAGCCTATGAACCGATATTGGATAATAACTCTGGCGCTGCCATTGGTATTTTATATGTTGGATACAAGGCCGACTTAAAAAATTTGGATACTGTTATTGAAGGAACTCGCATACTGAACCAGGGCTTCATCTTGATTCGCGACAACCTGGGAAAAACTCGGGTTCACTCAGACAATATTAATTTAGCTGAAGCCGATCGTATTGTGGATGGCAAAATAGACGACTGGACGCTGTCCCGCAAGGGCTTCGACAAGTGGGGTTATGAAGTCATTACTGCGTATCCCAAAAAAGAAGTTAGAGACCACCTGTTCACGGCTTCACTATCGATGGCGCTTGTAGTATTTCTCGTGGGTGTTGTTATTTTGGGTATTGTGTATTGGCTACTGTCATACATGGTTATTCGCCCACTGAATGAAACAATCTTAAGGGTGGAGGACGTTGCCAACGGCAATGGCGACCTTACACGGCGAATCAACAATAAAGAAAAGGATGAACTCGGGAGCTTGGCAAGCGCCTTTGATCGATTAATGGATCAGCTGCAAGGCACAATTAAGTCTGTCGCGAATATTGCCACGGGGCTTGATACTGCAGCAAAAGGTTTACAGGAGATTTCCCTTGCCTCGAAAGGCGTGCTCAGCGATCAAAGCAGTAATATTGATATAATTGCGTCGGCTATCCACGAAATGTCCGCATCGGCCGGCGACGTCGCCGATACTGCAGGCAGAGTCTCGGTCGCAGCCGAGGAAGCGGACCAGCAGGCACGTCACAGCCACGACCAAGTGACAGGCTCTATTGCCGCCACGGAAGTGGCTGCCGAGAACATTCAGGAAACGTCGAAGGTGCTGAGTGACCTTGTCGACTCAGGCAAGGAGATCAGCGCTATTTTGAATGTTATTCGCGGCATAGCCGATCAAACCAATCTTTTAGCCTTGAATGCGGCTATCGAAGCGGCCAGGGCTGGCGAACAAGGCCGAGGCTTTGCCGTTGTCGCCGATGAAGTTCGCTCACTCGCAAAGCTTACCCAGACTTCTACTGAAGAGGTTGATGAGATGCTGCGGCGCTTTCACGCGAGCACGGATACCGCGCTGCTAAAAATGAATAGCGCGAAAAGTACCGGGGACGCAAATGTGTCGGCGGCCATTGCCTCTGGCGAGGCGATTGATGCGGTACGAGAAAGTGTTGGCAGCCTTAGTGATTTGAACAAGCAAATTTCCAGCGCGGTCAGGCAGCAGAGTGAGGTTGCGGAAGAAATTAGCGTGAATGTAACGCGTATCAGTGAGGATGCGGAACTCAGTAAAACTCAGGCGGAAAATACGTCGGCGGCGGCTGTGGAGCTAGCGGATCTATCGCGCCGCATACAAGAGCAACTTGGGAGCTTTCGCTACTAGCGAGTATTCGCGGCAAACAAGTTAAAGTGTAGTAGCTCAGACTTGATCTTACAGTTACTCGTTTTTGAACGGTGCCTGTCAGCTCGGCTCGGGTTTAAATCTGAGCTAAATTTTTCGTAACCCAAACCGATTTACCACCCGGCAATGTTTCCATTCACCGCTGTAGTAGCGCATCTTCCGCGACCAGACAGTCAGAGTGTGAACACAGAGATATAAAGCGGTCGGAATACCCGGAGCTAGTCAAAAGGGTTGAACCAATACTCTCGCTTCAGACCAAGTATTCTGAACGAACCTTCAGCCATGTCGCCCTTAATGATAGAAAAATCGTTATCAACGCGAGCAAAACTCACGATGCCGTGAATATACTGGGAAAATAGTCTGGCGACACGTACCTCATCACCAACAGCTTCCAGGAATCCATTGGCTTGAAGTGTTCTAATTAGCGCAGCGTTGTAAACAATAGCTTTATTGAGCATGGATCGTTGGGTTTCTGCAATGCTCTCGTCGTCGCAACCAAGATGAACAACAGACGAAGTGTAGGAGCAACCGCCAGCCGTGCCCTTAGCTTCACCAAATTTATGAACAAAAATAAAGCGAAGATACAGCTTTAACTGTTCAAGCGGCGGATTCTGTGGCGACATTATCTCATCCACCTCTTTCTTGGTGGATTGCCAGGAGTATTCACTGGCTTCGCAGAACAGTGCGGCTTTAGATTCAAAGTGGTGATAAAAACTGCCCTTTGTCACACCCGCGTGCTTACAGATTTCGTTGACACCCACAGAGTTGTAGCTGCTCTGCCAAATGAGATCGAGAGCAGTTTCCAGGAGGCGTGTGCGCGTTTCTTGACTGGACATAGCTTGCCTAAAACCTTACAACCTAAAAGATACCTACCGGTATGCTTGTTTCTATTTGTAATATCAAACCTATACGTTTTTTTAAACATACGGCCACTGTCGCCTAATGGCAACAAATATATCGTAACTTAACCGCATTGCCCTCCATAATGAGCAGAATTGGGGATCTCAGCTACCCCAGAGCCAAATGAATTTGAGCTACATCAATATTGACACCATACCTACCGGTATGTATAGTTTTAGCAAATCCAAGGCGGGTCGAGCCCAGCCTTTTATATTTACACTTCTGATGCTAAGGCTTAATTATGTTGTATGGTCGTTCGTATTTGGGCTTTTCACTCAGCCCTCTAAAAATTGTCTATTTCCTCGGGCTATTCGCGTCCTGGATGCCGCTGGCGCACGCTCAAATGCCCCCGCCTAAAGTGGAAGTGATTAAAGTGTCAGCCAGTGAAATACGTCACTGGGATCATTTTTCCGGCAGAATCAGCGCAGTTGAAAGCGTGGAAGTCCGGCCATTGGTAGGGGGCCGTATAGACCAAATCCTGTTTAAGGACGGGCAGCTAGTGAAGCGTGGGCAAGCACTTTTTGTTATTGACCCTCGCCCTTTTGAAGCGGCCGTTAAGCAGGCTGAAGCAACATTGTCCACGGCGAAGGCCCAAGCTCGCCTGACGCGGCAGGAGCATACGCGATCTCAAGAGCTGTTAGATAATAAGCTGATTTCTCAAAGTATCTATGACGAGGCTTTGACTGCTAACGACGTGGCTAAGGCCGCCGTTCTACAGGCAGAAGGTCAATTGCTGAATGCCAACCTGAATTTGGAGTATGCGCATATCGTTGCCCCTATTTCGGGTAGGGTCGGACGAGCAGAGCTCACCGCAGGTAATATCGTTGGTGCGGGTCCAAGCGCTCCATTACTTACAACGATCGTTGCTGAAAGCCAAGTTTACGCAGAGTTTCGTGTGGATGAGCAAAGTTACCTTGATTTGCTTGAAAATGCACAAGCCCCCTCCGATATGCCGGTGTTTATCAATCTGTCTAACAATGCTCAAACAGTCTACGAAGGCCATGTCCACGCTTTTGACAACCAGCTCGATGCTGCCAGCGGCACCATCCGTGCGAGAGCAGTTTTTAATAATACGGACGGGGTATTGATACCCGGTATGTATGCGAATGTGCGCATTGGTTCAGCCATAAAGCAACAGGTCTATCTCGTCCCAGAGCGCGCAATAGGCACCAACCAAAACAGAAAATTTGTTTATATTATCGATGAGCAAAATTTGGCTCAGTACCGCGAAGTTACCTTAGGGGATCAATTCAAGGGACAGCGAGTCGTTCGCTCTGGCCTGACCGTAGGTGAACATGTAGCTGTGAACGGCCTTTCCCATATACGCCCTCAAGCACCGGTCGATATCGCGCCGGCTTCGCTGCAAGAAGTAGCAGCGTCCTCCGAACACTAATCTACCCAAATTAAGCAAATACTATGAATATCTCACGATTTTTCGTGGATCGCCCCATTTTCGCTGGAGTGATCTCACTGCTCATTTTTATTTCGGGTTTACTGGCCATGTTCCAGTTGCCTGTATCTGAATACCCAGAAGTCGCACCACCTTCGGTAGTGGTGAATGCCTCATTCCCTGGTGCTAACCCCAAAGTTATTGTCGAAACCGTGGCCCGACCGCTAGAAGAGCAGCTCAGCGGTGTGGAAAACATAATTTACATGTTTTCCCAAGCTACCACCGATGGCCGAATGGTGTTAACGGTGACATTTAAAATCGGCACAGATCCAGATTTGGCTCAGCAGATGGTACAAAATCGCGTATCGCAGGCCTTACCCAGATTGCCGGAAGTTACCCGCCAGATCGGTGTGTCCGTTGCGAAGAGCTCTCCGAACTTGACGATGCTCGTGCACCTTACCTCTCCCGACCAGCGTTATGACGATCTCTTCTTACGGAATTACGCCGTTCTTAACGTTAAAGATGAGCTGGCCAAAGTACCGGGTGTCGGCATGGTACGCTTGTTCGGCTCAGGCGATTACGCCATGCGAATCTGGCTGAACCCGGATAAAATTGCCCAATATAACCTCACTTCTAGTGATGTCGTGAATGCCATTCGCGAACAAAACATTCAGGTGGCGGCGGGACTTATTGGTGGCGCGCCCATCGCCAACGAAATCGAAGTGCAGCTTCCCATCAACGCGAAAGGTCGTTTAAATACGCCAAAAGAATTTGGTGAGATTATTATCAAAGCAGGTAGCCATGGAGAAATAACTCGCCTGCGTGATGTCGCACAAATCGAACTCGGAGCCTCTGATTTTGGTTTGAACGCTATGTTAGATAATCAACCCGCTGTAGCCATTCCCATTTTTCAGACGCCCGGCGCTAATGCGATTCAAATATCCGATGACGTGCGCAGCACAATGGAAAAGCTCGCCCCACGCTTTCCCGAAGGCATGAGTTATGAATTGGTTTATGACCCCACCGTATTCGTTCGAGGCTCCATCAAAGCCGTGGTTAAAACGCTATTGGAGGCACTGCTCTTAGTTGTTCTCGTTGTTGTTGTATTTTTGCAAACCTGGAGAGCATCGATTATTCCGCTTTTAGCGGTGCCAGTTTCTATCATCGGCACCTTCGCTCTCATGCACGTTTTCGGTTTTTCCATAAACACTTTATCGCTGTTTGGCTTGGTGCTGTCCATCGGCATTGTTGTGGATGACGCTATAGTGGTAGTTGAAAATGTCGAGAGAAATATCGAAGAAGGACTGAGCCCTCTCCAGGCAACATATAAAGCAATGCAGGAAGTCAGCGGCCCCATTATTGCTATTTCTCTAACGCTTGTAGCGGTATTTGTACCCATTGCTTTTGTCAGTGGTTTGACCGGACAGTTTTACCAACAATTTGCTTTGACGATCGCAATATCCACAGTCATTTCCGCGGTTAATTCACTAACACTCAGCCCAGCCTTGTCTGCTTTGTTGCTAAAGGGACGAGACGAACCCAAAGACGCATTAACACGCGGCATGGACAAAGTCTTCGGCGGTTTTTTTCGCCAGTTCAATCGTGGATTCGGTGCAAGCGCCAAGGGCTATGGCCGTGGAGTTAAAGGTTTATTGGGCCGAAAAACCATCATGATGGTGGTATATGCCGTGTTTTTAGGAATTACATGGTTTGGCTTCAACAATATTCCCAAGGGTTTTGTCCCTGCACAAGACAAACAATACCTGATTGGTTTCGCGAATTTGCCCGATGGGGCCACCTTGTCCAGAACGCGAGAAGTACTCAAAGAAATGGGCGAAATCGCGCGTGCAGAAAAGGGCATTGCTCATGCGATACAATTTCCTGGGTTGAGCATCAACGGCTTTGTAAACAGCTCCAGTGCAGGTATCGTTTTTCTACCGCTTACAGACTTTCACGACCGTAAAGACAAATCCGAGTCGGCCGCCGCAATTGCCCAACGGCTGCAAATGAAGTTTGCCGGCATCGAAGAAGCCTTTATTGCCATATTCCCCCCACCACCGGTGAGAGGATTGGGCACTACCGGGGGCTTCAAACTTCAAATTGAAGATAGGGCAGGGCTCGGCTATGAAAAATTGGCGGACGTCGTTGCCAAGGTTCAGCAAATGGCCATGCAGCGGCCTGAGTTGAGCCGCGTGTATTCAAACTACAAAATTAATGTGCCCCAGCTATATGCCGATCTCGACCGCACCAAGGCCAAACAGTTAGGCTTAAACCTTCAGGATATATTCGAGACCATGCAGGTCTATCTTGGGTCTCTGTACGTCAACGACTTTAATCAATTTGGTCGCACATATAGGGTTATTGCTCAAGCCGGCAGTGAGTTTCGTAGAACGAAGGAAGATGCGCTTAATCTAAAAGTTCGCAATACCGCAGGCGATATGGTGCCACTGGCTTCAGTCCTACAGATGCAGGAAAGTTTCGGGCCGGAAAGCGCTACCCACTATAACGGGTACCTGGCTGCCGATTTAAACGGGAGTGCAGCTCCAGGCTATTCCAGTGGGCAGGCGCAAAGCGCCATTGACGAGGTGTTGGAATCGGTGTTACCACCGGGAATAGAGTATGAATGGACGGATCTCACCTACCAGCAGGTTTTGTCTGGAAACACCGCCATTTACATTTTCCCCTTGTGTTTGATTCTAGTGTTTCTTGTACTCGCCGCACAATACGAAAGCCTAGCTTTACCCATGGTTGTTATATTGGTGGTACCACTTTCTATTTTGGCGGCGCTGGCCGGCGTTTGGTTGACTGGTGGCGATAACAATATATTTACCCAGGTCAGCTTGTTTGTGCTCGCAGGGCTCGCCTGTAAAAACGCCATTTTGATCGTGGAGTTCGCTCGCGAACTGGAGATTGAAGGAATGGAAACCTATCGGGCTGCCGTTACCGCAAGCCATATGCGTTTGCGTCCGATTTTAATGACGTCCTTCGCCTTTATTATGGGCGTTGTACCTATGGTATTTTCAACAGGTGCCGGTGCGGAAATGCGCAATGTTATGGGTATTGCCGTGTTTTCTGGCATGCTCGGCGTAACCGTATTTGGCCTGTTTTTTACGCCAGTGTTTTATGTGTTGCTGCGTTCGATAGAGAAGCGCTTAAAACCGACAACCAACTCGGCGACACCTTCGGAAGATGGTGCCAATTTACAGAAGGAGGCCGAAGCATGAGTAAATTTCCTTTTGCCTTGAGCATTGCCACTTTATTGATCTCTGGTTGCGTGTCCTACCGCGACGCGAACAATACGGTTTCAGGCGCCGAGTTACCAGATATGCAATTCCGTCAAATGGTGAGCCGTGATACGTCCATCAACAATCACTTGCCTGTCGCACTCTGGTGGCAGGAATTGGAGGATGAACAGCTCGGTGATCTAATTCAGCAAGCGTTAACCGCCAACCATGACATACGTATCGCCTTAGCAGCGATCAATGAATCACGGGCATTGTTAAGGTACAACCGCTTAGACTACCTACCTTCACTAACGACAGAAATCTCGGGTACACGAGAACAAAGCAGCCGGGATATTTCGCCTGCCAGCGGTATTTCCGAGCGTTACAGCGCTGGCATGAACTTATCCTGGGAGGTGGACGTTTTTGGCCGCATTCACAATCAAGTCCAATTGTCCCAAGCCCAACTCCGCGCCAATGAGGTGGATTTTCATGGAGTACAAATCAGCTTGGCTGCGGAAGTAGCCAGCACCTACTTGAACGTACAGGCTCTGAAAGCGCAAATGGACGTCGCACAGCGTGGAGTTGATATTCAGCAACAAAACTTGCGCTTGGTAGAAGGCTTTACCGAGGTCGGTCGCAGCTCCGAATTCGACCTAACGAGAGCCAGAGCACAATATGAAATCTCAGCAGCGCATTTGCCTGCTCTACGACAAAATTACCGCTTCGGTTTGAACCGTCTAAGCGTGTTGACGGTATTAAGTGTAGAAGAGTTGTCGAAGCGGATAAAGTTCGACGGCAAGCTACCTTCGGTGCCACCCTCGGTTGCTATAGGCCAGGCAGGAGATCTATTAAAAAGCCGCCCAGATATTCTCCGCGCCGAACAGGCTTTGAAAGGCGCGATAGCCGAATACAATCTGCACGTAGCCGATTTTTATCCGCAAATTTCCCTAACCGGCAATTTCGGCTACCTCTCCACAGAATGGTCACGTCTGGGAGAGGAGCCCAGCGAAACCTTTCGCTTTACTCCGGCGATACGTTGGGCAGCTCTAGACCTTACCCGAGTCAAAAGCCAAATCGCGACAGCAGATGCTCGCGCGCAGGCTCGTTTGGCTGAATTTGAAAAAACCGTACTCATTGCTCTCACCGAAACCGACAACGCTATCACTAGCTTCACTCAGGAGGAACTGCGTCGTCAGCGTTTACACCAAGCAGCTTCGGCCAGTGGTAGAGCCGCCAATATTGCCCGCCAGACCTATGAAAAAGGTCGGGGAGATTTACGCGACGTGTTGGATGCAGAGCAAGTCAGACTGAATACTGCGCAGCAACTAATTCAGAGCGAGGAGGCCATTCTTCAGCGCTTGGTCGACATATACAAAAATCTTGGCGGTGGCTGGCCCGTCGTTAAAAACGGGTAGAGAAATGCCTGAGACATAAAGCAAAATAAAGGTACCGAAGGACATCGGTACAATCGCACCGAAAAAAGGTTTCCCAAGTGTTAACTGCAGGCGCCCCGCGCGAAGACGTATCTGAACTATTTAATACTCAGGAAATCGTTTCTCGCGGCGCCCATTTAAATTCAGCCGCAGCCCGTGAGTTGAAACAAAAAGCCGAGCAGTATATGAAGGAGCTTAGAAGCATTGAACTAGTGCCGACAGGGTAGCCTAGAGCCGTGGCATGATAGAAGTATGATGCTACAGCTTTTAAAAAAACGAAAGCCGCAGAAAAAGTCTAAACCACCTTTTTGCCAACAATAAAAACTGCTTTTCCTTTGGCTGGTTGCCATTGGTAATCTATATGAAAACCTGCATCCACAATAGCGCCTTCCAATTCTTCGCGGGGAAAGACCTTCAACAGCGGCATGAAACCCAGGAAACGTCCGATAGGCGCGAGAAATTTAAAGAACTTCATGGTATCGCCAAGGCAGGTGGTGCTGGTAATAAACGTACCACCTGGCTTTAACATGTTATAAACCTTGGCGATAACATCTTCCTTACTTTCCAGCAGGTGTAAAATACTCAAACCAAGAACAACATCCAGCGTTTCATCCGGTATCACGATTTCGTCAATAGTCGATTGTCTGAAAGTGATATTGTGAACATTCTCCGTGTTGGCTTTGCCTCGCGCGAGGTCGATCATTTTCGCAGAGATATCGATTGCCAGAATCTGTTTTACAAAAGGCGCGTGCGCTATGGCGGTACCGCCCGTACCGCAGCCGAACTCCAGAACATTCATTTCCGAGCTAAGGTGCTCTCGTGTAACGGCGAGTTTTTTCTGGTAAGCCTCTTCATCGGCAATGGGCATTTTTGCATAGCGCTCAGAAATATTGTCCCAGAATTTACTGTCCTTATTCACTTCGTCCTCCTTTTATATACGATTGTTTACATCGATCAACCATTCCTGAACTGCAAATCGCACAAGCGCTTATACAGCGGCGAAGTCGCCAGCAGCTCTAGATGTGTCCCCACTTTCACGATGCAACCATTATCCAAAAGCACAATACGGTCGGCATGTATAACCGTTGAAAGGCGGTGGGCAATAATCAGTGTGGTTCGGTTTTTCATTAGATCATTTAACGCCGCCTGAACATGCTGCTCACTTTCGGCATCCAGTGCACTGGTCGCTTCATCAAGCAATAAAATTGCCGGATCTTTTAGTATGGCTCTGGCAATAGCAATACGTTGTTTTTGTCCACCGGAAAGTCGCACGCCCTGCTCACCTAAAAAACTGCCATAACCCTGCGGCAATGCTTGAATAAATTGGTGCGCATGGGCCTGCCGCGCTGCGGCCTGAACCTCTTCATCGCTGGCCTCGGGCCTACCATAGCGTATATTGTGCCAAACGTCGGCACTGAACAGGATAGGTTGCTGTGGTACAAGCCCAATCGTTTGTCGAGCCGCCTGAATATTTAGCGTTTTTAACGCGCAGCCAAACACCCGAACCTCGCCTTCGAGTGGGTCGTAAAATCGTTCCAACAATTCAAATAATGTGGTTTTACCGGCACCCGATGGGCCAACCAAAGCAATAGTTTCGCCCTTTTTTATGTTTAGCTGAATATTTTTTAATGCCAACTGTTCTGGTCGGGAGGGGTAGGAAAAGCTGAGCTTGTTAAACTCCAGCGCAGAGGTAGCGCTGCCGACGTTTAGCACCTGTGGCTTGTTGGGGCTTTTAATTTGCGGCTCTACCGATAGCAGCTCCATCAGCCTTTCTGCCGCTCCCGCCGCGCGCTGCAACTCACCATACACTTCCGATAACGTGCCCAACGACATGGAAACCATAATCGCGTAGAACACAAATGCGCCCAGATCACCCGCGCTCATGTTCCCGCGCATAACATCGGTTCCACCTACCCAGAGCATCATGGAAATAGCGGTGAAGACTAATAAAATAACAACGGCGATTAAGCTAGCACGCTGACGAATACGCTTTCTGGCAATTTCAAATGCTGCGTTGACTTCGTCGCCAAAGGCAATTTTTTCTTCCCGCTCGCGGGTGTAACTCTGTACGATTTTGATGTTTTGAATTATTTCCCCGGCGTAGGCGCCAACGTCTGCAACGCTATCCTGACTTTTTCTCGACAGGCTGCGCACACGACGGCCAAACAGCACCATGGGTAACAACACAAAAGGAATCCCGCTTAACACGATCAAACTGAGTTTAATATTGGTGATAAGCAGCATGACCAAACCACCTACCAGCGTCAGTGCACTGCGCAACGCCATAGAAAACGATGAGCCAATGATGGATTGCAGTAAGGTGGTATCGGTTGTGAGGCGGCTCATAATTTCGCCGCTCAGGTTTTCTTCAAAATAACTGGGGTGAAGGGATATCAGCCGTTCAAATACGGCTTTTCGAATATCGGCGCTCACCCGTTCTCCCATCCAGGACATAAGGTAGAAGCGGATAAAGGTTCCAGCTGCCATTAAGAAAATCAGTACTGACATTAAGCCAATGGCTGCCGCCAATTGCGATTCCGATTGCGCAACAAACCCTTCGTCTATCACCAGCTTCACCGCCTGCCCAATGGACAAACTGATGGCCGCGACAAATACCAGCGCAATAACGGCGCCAATCGCTCGTTTGGTATAAGGGCGAACAAACCCCACAATGGGCCACAGGGTGTACAAAGATTTGTTTGTTTTAGAGCTTGCTGTCGACGATTCAGTCATTCTCTTGTCCATACCGGCGGGCTATTCACAACACTGTATAACAAAATCGGAACAAACGTCAGCGTTGCAAGAAAGTTCCTTATTCGCCGTTGACCGGCGTTTGCTTTAGCCAATGCCAGCAGCACAATCAAAAACGGCGATTGATATCAATCGCCGCTGCTTAACAGTTGAAGAAAAGCGCAAACCATACGGCGCTATTCGGCAAGTCGAGCGCTACTACCAGCCCATAATGGTTTTGATTGGCGGAATGATATCTGCGGCAATGCCCGCGTGCTCTGCCTTTCCTGGGTGGAAATCACAGGGGCCGCTGGGGTATTTCTTTGCGTGCACGACATGAACCTGATCACTACCGACCCTGGCTTTGGTTATGCCAAGGTACTTTGACAGGGCCGCTTTTGCTTCACCATCAAGCATTGGACCTTCGGTTAACACTACCTGGGTATTGGGATGATCCGACAGAATCTTCTTCACAAAGCCGATATAGGGCTCTACGTAATCACTCTCTGAGGGTATTGGCCCAGCGTGGGTACTGAAGTCATTGGTGCCCAGCGCAATATAGACCAGATCCGGCGTATAGTCCGCCTGCGACCATGACACCGATGCATCGCCAGCAACAATGGCGAGATCATAATATACCGGCGCATTGATATCGGTTGTTACGCCGTCCCAGTTGCGAATAAGGCCGTGCCCGCCCATACATACCAGGTGCGCCTGCGCATCAAACTCTGCCGCCATCAACATGCCGTAGGATAAACGCGGATTCCACCAATCGTTGGCTTTAGTTCCGCATTCTGCCGGTGATTCAATGGCCTCGCCACAGGTGATAGAGTCTCCAATAACCAGAATTTTTCGCTCCGGTAACGCTGGCTTAGCCAGCAGTGTTCCCTGCCCAACCTCTATTGAAGAAAGGGTCGTAATACCGTGCCAGGTTTCTGATCGATTAAAGATTTCAACCGAATGCTTGCCAATGGCTGAACCCGAAAGCAAGGCAATTTTTGTGGGATTTTGTGGGATGTTGATAACACTGGATTCACCATCAACCACAATGTCCAGATAGCTGTTGCCCTGTTCACTGCTGGCCAAGAGCTGTAAAGAGCTGCCCGTAAATTCAAATTTGAATGAAACACCAGGGAAGCCAAAACGAACTGCCCCATTATCCAACACCTCTACTCGCCCTGAACGCGCGATAAGCGGGTTACTCGGCGCAACATCGGTCGTTGCCGCCATTTCCGATTCTGAATTTAAATCGCCACAGGCAATCATGACGCTAGCGATCAGTCCGAAAACTATCGTGCGTGCGGCTATACCGACACCGCGTTGAATATTATTGTCTATCACTTTTACAGGCCCCTTTAGATACAACTTATTGAGATACTCTCAACTATCGCCGCTATACAGCGCTCTCAGCCGAGTGCTTCAGTTCGGTCAATTATACGTTGCCAGACGTTCATCCGGCCATAACTTCATACTTTAGCACTCCATTTTTAATAGCAGGAACGCATCAAAAGGGAAGTCGGCCGTTAAACCCCCCACGATCAAAAAACAGAGCAATAAAAGTGTAGACGGTATTGAACCCCTAAAACGCGTGAAGACATGTTTACCCCAGTAGCCTCGAAATACGTTGCAACAGTCTCTCCCAAACGCTATCTGCAAGCTTAAACACCACATAAAACTCACGCGTGTAGGGGAACCCATGCTGAGCATCCTCACTGCAGACCTGCCAGGTGGCTTTGCTTTTATCAAGCTGAATACCATTGCTGCTGATAATTTTGGGTACTTCAACAGACCACGCCAATTTGTAAGAGCAGCTGCGCACAGAGGCCTTTTTATAGGGATCCTCCCGCTGCGCTGGCGATACAATCTGTTTGGAAGCAAGTTTGTAGACCCCCAATGATTGGCGCTGTAGCGACATATCGAAAAAGAGATTGTCCAAAACATTCTTAGGCTTGGATGCTTTCTCACTCGTTAAATGTAAACGCCAGGAAAATGAATCTTTCACGTTGCCGGATATGGCATAACTGCAAATCAAAAAACTGTTGATATTATTGCTCTTATCGATTTCCGCACTAACCAAACGAACCGTTATTTTTTTATTGCTCACAACGGGAAAGAATTCCGACTGGCAACTACTGTCTTCTAAGGGGATGTCAAAATAGAATAAATGGTCACTACTAAAAACCATCTTAAGGCTATAGTCGAAGTTACCATTTTCACGAACGGTGAAAATTTGGTCGTACTGAAAACAACCGGAAAACAATAAGCAACTTACGCCCAGCAGAAAACGCATAAACATGCGCACTCGTGCAATGCCAGAAACAGGCATATTACTGCGCTACCATGGTGGGAATAAAACGTAATAAGCGCTCCCAATAACCCACATTGTTTGTAAACGTTACATAAAATTTTTGCGTATAGGGGTACCCCTTATACGCATCACGATTACAAACTGACCATGACACGCGATTCACTGAATCGATACGGCCATTCGTTTCCACAATTTTCGGCACTTTAACGACCCACCCCAGTACTCCTTCACAATTGGCAATATCCCCTATTGTTTTTGGATCGATAGGTTCAGGTGGAACGACAATATGCTCCGCTTGCAAGCGATAAGTATCGTCGCGCTCTCGTTTCAGGCTTACCGATAAGCCCATAGAGTCCTTAAACATATCGCCTACAAACACCTCTCCCTTCGATCTCAATGTCCAGGCAAACCCTTCGTCTATATGACCATTAAGTCGATACCGACAAACGAGATAGCGATTAGACGAACCTGTATCGTACTTACGTGCATGCAAAAACTGTAGTTTTACATCGGGATCATCAAACACTGGCGCCAAGGTTGTATTACAGGAAGACGTTTCAAAAGTCGCACCCAAATTATCCAGCTCACTTTTTTTAAACGCCAATTCAATATCGTAGATAAACGTCCCGTCATAGTTTACCTGAAGCTCCTGCCGATAGTCGAAGCAAGCGCTTAAACCCAGACAGTAGCTAAAAACACCCAATATTTTTGTCATCCTACGGCTCACACTAAGCATTCCCTTGTTTGCAAAAAGGTTATTCCGTTTATCAACAATGTTTTCTATTAACTAAATGTGCGCCATTTATTCACTGGCTAAGCAATTCCAAATAGTGGGGACCGATGCTACTATAAAAAAGAACCACGGACAGGACAATTTGAAATGCTCAGTGAATCCGTATCAACCTTCTTAAGCATGTTCAGCCCAAAAAAATCCCCGTATTACGCTGTAATTTTATCTTGCGTGGTGACACTTGTTTCTACAAAATCAGCCGTACCGGAAATTTCCTCCTACGTTGTGGTTCTAGCATTCCCTGTTCTGATTCTTTTCTGTCTACTCAGTTACCTAATTGAAAACAAAACAGACGCTGAAGACAGCCCCTACCAACTTGTTTACGCCCGCACCATTGGCATTTCTGCCGGTTTTATTTCACTTATTATTCTTATACAGCTCACACATACGGGAGAAAGTACAAAGGGCGTTGAATTGTTGGGTGAAAGGTTCAACCATATCTACACGGCCATTCTTGTCCACATTGTGTACTATTTAACGCTTAGCCTCTGGAACAGAAGCAATCAACACATTCATAACTGCACCAATATGACACAGATCACACTGGTCATTTCGGTGTTTCTAATAAGCTCAACATTTCTAGGCGTATCAAAGGGATCACCAAAAACCTTAAGCATCTACTATAACTTTCTCTCCCTCCTGTTCTGGGTAAACCTTTTTGCCTTTTCGGTCTACCTTAGAAAAAACCATTTAAAAACTTTTTTCGAGAAAATTAAATACCAGAGATATTCGAAAAAATAAACTACCAAGCCACACAATAGCGCCACCACTATTCCGTTATTGCTGATGAAGCGGAAGCTTCCTTACCTTATCGTTACCATTAAGCAATTCATCCAAAGTCAGTTTATAGCTCGGCGAAAATATCTCTAAAAAGGTATCCACTTCAGGCATATCAAACCCTGATATACGTGCGACAATATCTTCTGCGGCTTTTGAAAACTCCTTATTACCCGCCTTTAGTTCTTCCTGACACTTAAGAAAAGCAGCAATGGTATCAGCACCCTTAATGATACGCTTAATATCCTTCGGCACTTCAGCGGAGACAACAAGGTGCGTAAAATCCTCGCGCAAATCCTCCGGCAACAAGCCAATCAGCTCTCGCTCTGCCTGAACCTCGACTTCTTTAAACGCACGCTGCATTCCTGGGGAGTGGTATTTGATAGGCGTAGGCATATCGCCAGTTATCACCTCGGATACGTCGTGATACAGCGCGGCAGTGGCAACGGCATTTACGTCGTACTGACGGCCAAAACGCCTGTTTCCTATCACCGCCATGGCGTGGGCAATGGTCGCCACCTCCCAACTGTGCTCCATAACGTTTTCAGGTATCGCGTTGCGCTTTAAGCCCCAACGGATAATCCAACGAATTTTGCTAATATAGGCGAAGAAATGGCTTTGCATAATTGCCTCGTTTTATCAGGTAATAACTGGGGACCAACGGAAACCTTCACCGCCAATTTATAAGGAAATAGAATACCAAAATACGAATGCAGATATCGACCCTTATTTGTCCAACTAAACGGCAGCTTTGTACGCGCTAGGTCTGGCGCGTTTAAGGACGGCGTACAATACCGGTCGATCATTTAGGGCATCTGCTCGCATCGACACATTTCTGTTTTTTTTGATCGCCCATCAGACTAGAAGCTTTGCCCTATTGCACGACGTGGATACAGGCACAATTGCGACCGCGATAGACCGAACATCGAAACGTTTTTGTCCGAGCGAGCGCGAGCGTAAAACACATCGCCAAATTTAATTACGGACACTTGCATCTCGACAATGTCGAACATAGTCGTCAGAGCAAAAACAAACGTAATAATTTTCTGCTAGTGTCTATATGAAAACTTGAACAATGAAGTTAAATTTTATGTTGAGAATTTTGTGTTCCCTTATCATTTATCTTACTTCAGCTTCAGCCTCAGCCTGACCCCAACCACCCACGCTAATGAATATTTTACTGGTTACGATTTGAGTAAGATGGTATTTAATATATTCAAACGTTTTGCCGGCGAGCCGGGTGTTGAATTCAGTAACAAGCAACGTATGCGCTTGATGTATAGGGATGTAGAGGCAACAGAAGAACAGTTATCACACGACTCCGCCGGGCTTGTTGATGTATCCAATATCGAAGGGCTATTTAAGGGGCCGGAACTCTTGTACGGCAGAGCGCTCGGCGATAAATTTTACTGGAGTACTGCCATCGGCTATTACGAAAAAAACTATCGGCATACCGAACTGGATGACCGTATCGCACACCAGTCGCCACTATAGACGCTGCTATCGGCATAAGGGTAAAAGATTTACAGGGCGTAGACGGCCTTTATTACAATCTTAGTGTGCCAATTCATAGCTATCTTAACCCTCTCGAAAAAACACAGTTCGGTGAAAACACAGTAAACCAACATTTAGTAGTGAACAATATCTGGTTTATCATTGGCTACCAGCTCAAATGGCAAATCAGTAATGGCGACACCCATAGAGGGAGGGACTCGGGCCAACCATCGACATACCGCACATAACCTAGCTCGGTATATCCCTAATCGCAGCTCCTGCTCGCGGCCTCACATTAGGTCTTAAGCCGACACAAGCGAATATCGGCTCTATGCTCACATGCACCAAATCCGGGTTCCGATGCCCCCTAAAAGCACGACTCAGTTGTTCTATATTGGCATCAATGCAAAATCACTCTCGGCCGAACACGGTGCATTTGATAGAGACAAAAGTACGGTGAATTCGGGCCCCCACATTTCTTTCTAAAATTTATTTGGCAGCTGCCTCCCTTAGCGCTAAAATCCGCGCCCTCTCGCAACTCTTTCCCCTGGGTGATGTATGACCTATGTTATTGGGCTTTTGGCTGTCGCGGCTTTTTTATTGGTGGTGTTTGAAGACCTTATCCATATTAACAAAGCCAAATCCACCCTGTTTATTGGCACCCTTTGCTGGCTGCTCGCTTACCTGTTTCCCCTGCACGGATCTGGCGCCCAGACAGTTACCGAGCAACTAAACGAAAACCTGCTGGAAATTGCCATACTCTGGCTGTTCCTAATGTCGGCAATGACCTTTGTCGCCTACCTCAACAGCAAGGGCTTCGTAAATGCTGTGGTTCAGCGCATACTGCCGCGCGAGCTACACGAACGCACTTTAATGTTGCTTTTGGGTGGTTTTGCATTTTTGTTTTCATCCTTCGCGGACAACGTAACCGCTACATTGGTGGCTCTTGCGGTCATTACCAGTTTGAAGGTACAGCCCCGCAAGCGGTTGAAGTATGCAACCCTCACCGTGTTTGCAGTAAACAGCGGTGGTGTTTCTCTGATTACGGGTGACGTCACCACGCTGATGATCTTTTTAGCCGGTAAGGTCACGATTCCCGATCTGCTATTGCTTATAGCGCCATCTCTATGTGCGGTACTGGTTCTGGGCGGATTATTGTCGATTCGTATGCGCGGCCGTATTGTATTCGATACAGAGATACAGCCCATTGAGCGTACCGATATCGCCATTGCCCTTATCTTTCTGGCGACAATTCTTGCCACCCTCTTGTTGAACGCTTTTTTCCACATTCCTCCCGTTCTGACCTTTTTGTTTGGCCTTAGCTGCATGTTTTTAGTAGCGCAGTATTTGTTCCGCAAAAAAACAAACCGCAATATGCTCAACTATATTCGCGAAATCGAGTTCGATACGCTGCTGTTCTTCCTCGGTGTACTGTTAATTGTTGGAATGCTGAAAGAGATTGGTGTACTCAGCCATCTGACCCAGATTTACGATGTAATGGAAACGCCCTACGCTAATTATATTCTGGGTTTGATGTCTGCTTTGCTAGACAACGTTCCATTAACTGCTGCCCTGCTAAAAGCCAATGTTGAGATGGATCTGGCCGGCTGGCTATCGGTTACTTATGCCACCGGCGTGGGCGGTTCAGTATTGATCATTGGTTCCGCCGCAGGGATTATCGCCATGAGTAAGGTAAAGGAGCTGACGTTTTTCTCATACCTTTCCATGGCTGGCTATCTGCTCACTGCCTATTCGGTGGGCTACTGGTTGAGCTATTGGATGGCACAGCGGGTACTATAGGTCGCTTAGCTACTCGACCAAAAATTGGAATACAGATGTGCATCACAAGAAAGAAGGTGGTGCACATTACGCTCTCTAAGCTATCAGTTGCAGGAGGAAACTATTCAATAAGCGTTACAAAATCAAGAATATCTGTTTCCCATCTCAGACCGCTTTCACGCGAACTGATGAGATTTAATAGAATTCCCGGCACACCTTCATTGTCAAACAGGCCAACAATAACCCCTTCGTAGGCCAACGTTTTATGCCCCGTAAAGGTTAATATATTTTTCTTTCTTGTTTCAGCCAGTAAATCGATCAAGCGCGATGTTCTACCCACGAAAACAATATCCGTTGTTTCTGTAATTGCCTGGCTTCGGCTGACGATTTCAATGATCTTGCCCTGCCCTATCGATTGGCCAATATAGGTTTGCAACTGTTTTGCCAGGTGGTCATCATTAATAACCTGTATAACGATATTTTGTTTACTACTCGTTTGTCGTTCAAAGCTTGCCACTTTTACCAGCAGTGCCGCCATTAGGGGAGCCGGCAGTGTTTTACTGTAAACATTCAAGCTGCCAATGCACGCCCCAAACATCAGCAAAATTTTTAGCCATTGAAGCGCATACCGCTTACTGCTTGTGTTCATAGCTGCACACTCACAGTTAAGGTATATATTCTGGATTTCACTTGCGGTATCAATGAGTTCTGAAAACCGTCGCTATCAACACTAAAATCGTCCCCACTACCCGCCCCTTCAACACCGGGAAGCAAGTACTCTTCAGAAAATAAGTTTTCAATTTTAAAGCCAGCAGAAAAACGGCCGGCACTGTACAGCAAATTGGCGTCAAAGCGCGTATACGACTTCGCCTTTCTATTGTGCTCGCGGTCAGCATTGCTATCTGCACGAAGCGGGTTTTCGGAAAACAGCTCCCTTTCACAAAACCAGTTCGCACGAAAATTGAAGTTCCAGCGTTCTTTAATGGGGATATTAACCAGAAAATTGATTTTATGGGGCGCGATATCACCCTGTATACCTTGCTGATCCACCCACTGATCCAAGCTATTTTCATACTGTCTTTCGGCCATTGCGCGCGTGTAGGCATAAAACAAATTCCCCGTAATATCGCTGGAGCCCGGAATAAAGTTATCCATACGATATTGGGTTCTGGTCTCCAAGCCAAAAATATCACGCCCACCAACATTTGCAGAGCTGGTGATCACATTTTGGTATCGACTGTAATAGAGTGATGTGTCAAACAGAAGCTTTCCCGCCTGATGGATACCTATAAATTCCAGTGTACGAACTTTTTCCGATTTTAGATCGGCGTTTGAATCTCTGCCGGTCCAGCTGCCGTACAAGTCTTTGGGCGAGGGTTCCTGGAAAGCTTCTCCGTAAACCAACTTTAGAGTGGTGCTTTTATTCCAATGATAGATGGCAGCGCCGCGCGGATTCACTTCACTGCCGTATACGCTGTTTTTATCCCAACGAATGCCGCCGTTAAAGCGCCATTTATCTATCGCGTATATTGCCTGAACAAACATGCCCTTATCGCTAGTATCCTCGATATTAAAATCGGGAATATTATCATCCAGGCTTGGTGGTAATTGCATAGGATTGGCCGAGCTGACCTCACTGGCCAATATCACACCGGAACCATCTGATGTCAGCCCATTAGTGGAACGCTCACCCTGAGCGGGGCAAAAGCCTGACCCCTCCCAGTAGTTACAAATCATATAGCTCTTGGTTAGCGCTTTACGCTCGTATTTAATACCTGTAGTCAGTCGCAGTCGCGGTGAGTATTGAATATTTAACTGCTGCTCGAAACGCCATGCGCTGTTGCTGGAGAGCCAATCGGAAATACTGAGGTTGGTGCCGAAGGATTCGACCCAATCACCGCCCGTACTGTTTTCCCGGTAAACCCCTTCGCTGGAAAGCGATATACCGTCTTTAATCACATAATGATTATTCAGGTAAAGCTGATTGGACTTATGAAACCAGTTGGCTGAGGGCTGCGCATCGACAAAAGAGTAATAGGGCCCATAGGACTCGTCCGTTTCCCAGCTGATAACGCCCAGGGTCCAGTTTTTCCAGTATAATTCGCCCAACAAGCCCGTGTTTTTGCTTGGGTCCGCGTATTGGCCTAGCACTTCACCATTAATCCGCTCGCGGGCTGACACCTTACCATCAACATTTAAATCACCCGCAGGGCTAACAAATCCAGGGACAGCCGGGTCTTCTCCCTCACCGATTCCCGCCCCCCAGTATGCGCTGTCTTGCAATAGCTCCGATCGACTGTAACCCCAATCGCTATAGTCAGAAAGATCGGCCTCATCGCTCTTGAATATTCGTGCGCCAAAACTGTAACCAAACTCCTCCCTTTTACCCAACAGCGAAAGCTCCAGGGCTCGAGTGTTAAAACTACCCCCCGACACGCTAAGCTCCACCGTGTTTTCGCCATCAAGTAAATCATCAACATTGCGGGTAATAATATTCACGACACCTAAAAACGCATTGGGGCCGTATACTGCACCGCTCGGCCCGTAGAGTACCTCGACACGCTCTATTTGCTGCATGGGATACTGACGTGAAAAAGTCGCGCCATGCATCCACATATTGTTATCAACTTTTCCGTTGATAAGAAAAAGAGTCCGCTGCGTCCAGGGTGTTCGATAGCCACGCTGATAAGTCACTACGTGCTCGGTGCCATTGGTGGTAATGGTGTCAAAGCCCGGAAGGTCCTGCAGTATATCGTCTAGACTGTCGTAACCTCTGCGGCGAATATCCCCCCGGTCTATCACGACCAGCGCCGCTGGCGCATCTCGCAAACTTTCACTAACCGACGAAGCCGTGACCGATTGACGATAAACCTGTGAGTGCTGCTGTAGTAAATCCTGCAGCTCCATCTGCTGCAGCGAACTGCCTTGCTCATCACCAGTAGCCGATGCATTTGTATTTTCTGTATCTGCATTAACCGCTTGCGGCAGGATAATAAAAACCACATAGGCAACGATCCAGCGAGAACACCCGGAAACAAAGGCACAGCAAGTATTGAAAGAATTAACCATGAATAGACTATTGATCTCGAGGATGCGCTGAATTGAACGGGAGCCGGGATTACTTTTGATCTATTCTTAAGTTTAGAGCGTATCTGAACAGTTGCCAGAATCGATCGCAGAACCCCCACGATATATATTGAATTAAACTCATCTTAGATTCACCAGCAGCATGAGCAGCCACTTATTTATGGAAAAAGCCCACGATTTTCAGCAGTTTAGCTTTCGCCAGGTTAGCTTACGCTTACTGGTTATAGCTTTGTTGTTGGTTATTCCATTGGTTTTCTTGGTTTATTTAAACGTGTCGCAAACGGACAAGGATCTACAGCAGGTCAACCGCCAGGTTGATGTGCTGAAAGCCCTGCTGATAGCCAATGCTATCGATAGCACCGATGTCAACCCGCTGTTTAACCACAATCTTATCGATAACGAATTTGACCAGAAGCTTCAGGACATTACGTTAAATTCCGAAACGTTTGAACAATTTGCGCAACAACACCTGCCTGAGTTCAACGAAAGCTGGCGGCTCAGATATAACACTCTGACCGCACCTGTAGATCGAGGCGAAACCCAACCGCCAGGCACAAAAAATAGGACGGTAATGGAAAATGCCCGAAAATCTTTTTATAACGCGGCAGGTAACCTGCTATTCAGCTCCGATCCTGAAGACTCCAGCGAAACGATTAATACCACAATCCATACCATCACCATTATTCCCGAGCTAATTTCAGACATTATCATCGTTGGTTTGCAATCCTACGACCTTGAGGAGGCACACAATACCAGTGCAACTCATGCCAGAACAAAACAGATCAGCGAACGACTTAACTTGATCAGCGATATCCTGACATCGTCCAATTTCGCCCATATAAACATACCTGCCCTAAATGAGCTGATCCAACAATGGATCGGTCAAACAAAGCGCATTACAGAAAAGCACGTTATGCTCTCTTTCGCGGGCTTAACCGGAGGAGAAAATAATGAACTGATCAATCTTCAGATCGACCATAAAAACTTGCGTCAACTTACGGGTGAGGTACTGCACTATTTTTTCAAACTACAGAATTCAAAAATAGAAAGTCTGAAAAAACATTTTTTATCCAGGCAGAACACATTAGAAAGTTGGCGATCAACGCTACTACTGGTTGTAGCCGCCACTATTGTTCTGTCGTTTTTGATGACATTCTATATCATCAAAAATATTCGTCTAACTCAAACTTATATGGAGAAACAAAATACTTTATTGGAACAGGGAATACAGGCACGAACTAAAAAAATACAGCAGGTTCAAAAAGACACGGAAGAGCTAAACGAAACGCTCAAAAACGAGATTGTTCGGTCTGATCAGTTCGCCAAACAGGCTGAAATCGCCAATCATGCCAAGAGTGTATTTTTGGCCACAATGAGTCATGAAATTCGCACGCCGCTGAATTCAATTATTGGCGGATCCAACATTCTTAAAAAAACTGTACTCGACACAAAGCAATTAAAACTCCTAAAAATGATCAACAACTCGGGCAACACTCTGCTCGAATTGATTAATGATATTTTGGACTTTTCAAAGATAGAAGCAAATGAGCTGACTTTGGAAAAAACAGGATTTGACTTGGAAGTTTTGATACTGGAAATCGCACATATTTTTTCATTTAAAACCCAGGAAAAATCAATTTCTCTTGCTGTTGATTTCCCTCTGACTTGTGAAGGCACCTGGGAGGGCGACCCCACCCGCCTTAAGCAAGTTATTCTTAACCTGATTGGTAATGCCGTTAAATTTACGGACACGGGAGGCATAACCTGCAGGCTTACCATTAGTACAAACGACAATCTCTGCATATCAGTGGAAGATACCGGCATAGGTATCAGAGACGAAAACCTAAACAAGCTATTTGATCCCTTTGTTCAAAGCGATAATTCCATCACTCGACAATACGGTGGTAGCGGCCTGGGATTATCTATTACCCATAAG
Source organism: Teredinibacter haidensis (assembly GCF_014211975.1). Classification (NCBI taxonomy): domain Bacteria; kingdom Pseudomonadati; phylum Pseudomonadota; class Gammaproteobacteria; order Cellvibrionales; family Cellvibrionaceae; genus Teredinibacter; species Teredinibacter haidensis. Next base: position 4,602,434 of record NZ_CP060084.1, on the reverse strand, counting down.
CTGGTCGAGCTAATGGGCGGCGAAATTACAGTTTCCAGCAAAATCAATACCGGTTCAACATTTAAGGTCTCGCTACCGTTAACACAATTCGTCTGCCTGCCAACAGCGAACCAAAAAGCCAATATAATTGCCATCGGATTAGATTCCATTGTCAAAATGCGACTAACAGAGTGGGGGTATCATTTGCATTGCATTAACGCTACAAGTAATGCAATCGACTATACATCAATACCTGCCGATAAAAAGTGGCAGTCGATTCTAATTTCATCAAACTTACTGAAAAGAAAATCGTTACACTCAGTTATCCCTACCGAAATTGGCCTACCAACTGGCATTATTTATGATTTTGATATTCCGCACTCGGAAGCTTTACCAATCGAAAACTCCCTACCTATTTCCCTCACCCAACCGGCCTCCATTATTAGAAAACAACTCGATAACCTTTGCTGGCCGACTCATTCCGATATAATCCAAAGCATTAACGATTCACAAGAAAGTCACGCTTCAAACAGCCCAAAACACTTAAATTTTAGTGGCAAAGTTCTATTGATCGAGGATGTCACATTTAATCAGATTGTAGCGAAAGAATTTTTAAGCGATTACGGTATCGAAACCATAACCGCAGATGATGGAATGGAGGGCGTGGAACGTTTCAAGCAGCAAGAATACAAACTGGTTTTAATGGACATTCATATGCCAAAAATGGATGGCTTTAGCGCTGTTCAGCACATTCGAGACTGGGAAAAAGAAAACCGAAAAGAGGTCACACCTATTGTCGCTATGACTGCCGATATACTGCCCGAAACCCGAAAGCGTATTTTTTCCTCGGGAATGGATAACGTTCTTCCTAAGCCCTTTGATGAGGACGCTTTCGACAGTATAATTAAGACCTATTTTTCTGACAAAAATATTTCCGAACTCCCCGCCTCTACCGCTACAGCAAGATTAAAGGTGGCCCCCGCGATGACAGTCGACACCAGCCTAGCATTTGATGCCAAGCTGATTATGGGCAAATTGAAGAATCGGCTCGACCGCGTCAGTAAAATTACCCACTCGTTTAGCGAGAGCCTTGATGCGCGGCTACAAAAGATAGAAGACGCCTTTCAAACCAATGATACAGAACAACTTGAGTTCCATGTCCATGCATTGAAAGGAACCTCGGGCAATATTGGCGCAAACACTCTTTATCGACTTTCCTGCGAGATAGAGTTACTGATCGGCGAGCACGCCAACAGTGAACAGCTAAAGCCTCTGCTTTCCCAATACCCGATAGAAGCGAAACGGTTTCGGCTCGAGCTTGAGGAAAAAATGGCACTGCTTTCGAGCTAAAGCTCTAAAGCTTTTCGACCGAAAGAAGTGTTGCCATCTCTTTACGGGCATTTATTCTGCTCGCATCTTTTATTGGCCGCGTAAGATAGATGTTATACGCTTTTAATAGTGCAGATTTTTCAAACACACACTGTTGATTGCGATAACACGCCGCTAACAACTTCAAAAGGTTGGCAATATCAGCTGTTGGCGGCTGGTGCTCAAGACGTTGAAACAGGGGGCTCCAGAAATCAGCCTCAGTATCACCATAGCCCTGGCCCTGCAGCCAAATAAGCCCCACCAGTCCATGAACATGGCGCTCGCTATTATTGAAGGCTAGTGTCATCGAATTGCGAGCAAGCATTAAATAGTGCTGTTTTTTCTCGGCGCTTATGCCTGATGTTTCAGCGAGTTGAAACCAGAGAAAAGCTACTTTGTAATTCAACCTTACCGATTTTGGATGATGTCGCGCTTCGTAGACCAGCATCGATCCATCCGATCGCCACTGATGGGATTTCTCATAACTTACGGACATACAATAGAGTATCACGGCGGCAAAACTGACGACCAACAAATGGGGCTTCTGCTGTAAAGAATAAAACCCGTAGTAACACAAGGCGATAACCAAGCCAATAAGCGGAAGATAATTTCTGTGCTCAAAGACCAGTTCCAGATTTAAAAAACTGGATTCAATGCTGTGCCCTATGAGAAACCAGAACCAGCCAAAGGCGATCAAGGGGATAATTTTTCTGAGTATTACTACCGATACACTGATCACCAGTAGAAAAGAAATCGAGAGCAATGTGCTGACCGGCTGTAAGATAGCACGCGAAACGGAGATATCATCGTGGAAGAGTGTGTAGTGCTCTGCTGCTGGTCCAAAAACCCACCAAAGGTAATGCATTAATATGCGTGCTTGTGTTAGCAACCGTTCCCAAGGCGAAAAATCACGATTGGGATACTGCGTAAAGAAATCGTAGCGAGAAATAAGATAGAACCCGACAATAGCGCAAACGGCAAGACCAAAGACAAACAGCCAAAATTGTCCACGGTTAAATTTCTCACTGTTCTCTTTCGAAGGTAAAAAGACTTCGATAGCCAAAATCAACAGCGGTAAAATTGCCGCATTTTCTTTACTCTGAAACGCAGCGGCCCAAAGCAGGGCAACCAGTGCAAGCCATAGATGCGTACGCGAAGCGCAGTAGCGCCAGTGGCAGTAGATATTCAACGCCAGCACAGAAAATAATGCCGACAATATTGTCATTCGCTGGACAGCGTAAAGTACCGTAGACACCTGTATGGGGTGCAACGCCCAGAGTGCAGCGCAAATCAAAGCCACCACTTTTTTCTGTGAAGCCGATAACTTTATTCGCTGACGGATTGGAATACTGAGCAACTGCACCACCAAGATGTAGATGGCAATGGCCGTAGCGATATGCAACGCAATATTAGTAGCTTTAAAACAGCTGGCAGTCAGGCCACAGCTGGCTACATTCAACGCAAAGGTAAAACGAGCAACGCTTCGATTCCCCCACTGATCGTTGACCTTGGCCCCATCCCATATAGGTTTTGCCGCTATTTCCTCAGGCTGCAGGTTCTGCAAATGGACAATATTGTGTTTATCATCGAACATCCAAGGGCCTTGAACCCCCGGATAAAAGGCAACAACAGCGAGAAGAGTCAGAGCAAGCAGACCCAAGAGAACAAAATGTTTATGAAATTTGCTGGAGAGTGCTTGCTGCATGTCGATGTAATGATTTCGGGCTACGGTAAAAACGCCATAGTAGCCTGAATAGAAAGCTCAGGGAAACTGACATTCGGTGCTATGGACAATCTGCAACAGAATTCCGCTCTTTTAATGTCGGCATAAACAAGTGTGTGCGTGTAGTAAGCTTGTTTTCACCCGAGCTTAGGTCGATTGCCAGCTCCGCCGCATAGCTGCCCATTTCCTCGACAGGATAGTGCATAGTCGTCAGCGTTGGACGGCACGCGCTGGCAACGTAGAGATTATCAAAACCGACCACCGACACATCTTCCGGTACACGAATACCCGCATCCTGAAGCGCATTCATGGCGCCAACAGCCATCAAGTCGTTATAACAAACCAGAGCTGTGAATTTACAGCCGCGAGCCAAAAGCGCTTTAACGGCCTCTTCACCTCCACGCATATTCGCGGTAGATTCTTCGACGTAAGAAGGCTCAAGACTCAGGCCGTTTGCCCTCATTGCATCGGTCACTCCCATTAGGCGCAACCTGGGGTCGTTGTTTTGGTACACACTGCTAATGGCCGCTATTTGGCGATGCCCACGGCTAATTAGGTAGTTAGTCATTTCCCGTGAACCCGCTTCGTTATCGAGCCATACGCAGCGGTTTGCCAAGCTGGGGACAAAACGATTAATAATCACCAAACCCGGAATATCATCTGCCAACAGGGAAAGTGTTTTCTCATCGGAATATTCGCTGTGTAAAATAATGGCTTTACAGCTGTGCTCACGTAGAGATTCAATGGCTTCCAATTCTGTTTTGGTCTCGTACAGGGAGTTGCTCATTAAGAGCTTAAGGTTTTTCTCTCTCGCTGTTTTTTCTACACCAGCAGCTAGGCAACCAAAAAAAGTCATAGATAATCGCGGGGTCACAACGCCAATGGTGTCACTGGTTTTACTCACTAGCGCACGGGCATTAGTGTTGGGGCGATAACCCAACTGCTTTATCACTTTTTTAACGCGTGCTCGACAGGCGTCTCCGACCTGCCCACCATCGTGTACTACCCTTGAAACCGTGGCAGTCGACACACCCGCTACCCGCGCAACATCTTTTATGGTTACCATAACGTCTTTACCGATGACTCCAGAGAACTAAAACCTGCTGTTGATATTTTTTAACACCGTAAAAAAGAGCCAGCGGCAATAAGCTAAAAAGAATTGTGCCGCCCACCAAAATTATTCGCATTGTGTTAATACTATGAGCTGGCTGATTACCGCCCAACTGCGCATCAAAGCCCATTAACGACAAGCTTAGTCCGCTGCATAAAAACGCCAACACACTACTGACACTCAAGACCCATGCATGAACAGAAGCATACATTCCCGCATGATTGACCTGTTCTTTTTCACTGTGCTGCTGGCTCAAATCCGCAATCATCGAGGGAATTAACACCACCATTGCTGTCCATATAGCACCACACAAAACGGCATCCAGTACAATAATCCAACCCGCGCCAGGGGTAAAGATAAACCACTTTGCCACGCCACCAATGGCATTAATCAAATAGATACTTTTCAGTACTGTTAATTTACTATTTTCACATGCGAGCCGCGTCACCAATGGCACACAGGCAATACTCACCAGCGCGTACGAAGTAGATAAAATACCTTTTGCAACCGCACCCTCGACAATATCACCGGCATGTACGAAGTACACTAATAGATAGTAATCCATCGTTGCCGAAAATGCTGCACCTCCCATTTGCAGAAACATCAACAGAATCAACAATACCATGGCGCGATTTTTTAAGACCAGCTGCAGACTAGCGATAATACCGTTATGCCCTCGCTCCAAGTCGCTGGCAACATGTTCTTTAATTAGCAGCGCGGGCATCATACCAAATATACCGAAGACCAAAAGGGCTAGACCCCAACCAACCGTGCGCACCCCCACCACCACGCTAGCAAACAGGCTGAGCTGTGCCAGGGGAAAAACCCATTGGTACAATAGTGAACCCATCTTCAGAAAATAGGCGGTAAACCCCATAATCCGCGTGCGCTGGTAATAGTCATCGGTAATTTCGTAGGCCAAACCATTCAGCGGTACGGTAAAGAAGCTGGCAGCCACATAGAACAGCGCGGTGGTTAGTGCGAAGTACAGCAGTTGGTAGTGACCCGGCCAGTGTTCTGGCACCATCCAGACCAAACCATAAAAAAGACCCGAGCACCAGGCGGCAACAAAAATAAAGGGGCGCCGCCTACCGTAGCGCTTATGGTAATAATTGTCAGACAAATGGCCTACCCAGGGTCCGAGCGTGCTGCCCAATAGCATAGGTAAGGTCATCGCCACACTGAGTAAGAGCGGGTTAACACCTAATGTCATCTGGTAGTAGGGTACAGCCAGAATATGAATACCCTGCCCGGTAAAAAAGAGGGTAAAAAAGCCCAAACCCAACGCAAAACGATTACGAGAACTTACAGTGACGTTGGCAGGCTTGCTCATGCGGATAATTCAGTTATCAGGTTTACCGCAGTATAGGTAAAAACACTGCCGCCCCACAAATTGCCGCGGTAAAACCGTCATTTATAACACTCCGACCGGTGCAATCTGTGGCGCCGAGGCTCGGCGCTTTAGCGATGTAATCGTTATCGGAGCTTTAGCTCGCCACTCAAACCCTCTGCAGTTTTAGCCTGAATCACAACCGTCTCCAGCTGGCCGCCCAATCGCACTAATGCCGAAGCGATACCATCTTCACTTGTAATCGTGACGGGCGACACAAGCTCCGCATCACCTTTCACCACAAAGGTAACTTGCGTACTGTTACTACGAAGACTAAAGCCCTTTTTGTCCAGCAGCTGTGCTCTTATAAAAACGACATCGTTCACATCTGCTTGTGGGGCGATGGACGATTTATCCACGGCAAGGAACAGTGACTCTGCCTCACCCGGTGTTGCCACCGAATGTCGCGCAACCGTTTTCCCTGCTACGAGCGCTTCCGCCTCCAACACGCCAGGTTCAAATTTTTTCAGATCAAACAGGAAGGGTGCATTTTTCAAGTTCGGGTAACGAGCAGTATCTCTAACACCTTTTTCCAGGATCTGCCCATTCAAACGTAACTCAACATCGTCAGCATTGCTGTACACATAGAACGTCGAGCTAGATTCGGGCTGCCAGTGGCTGGCGATATGCACCATATAATCGTTTGCCAATGGCCCTCCCGAGCTGTCGGCATCACGCTGACTTTGATAGAAGTAATAGCTGAACTTAGGTAACCGTTCCAGACTCATAATACCGGAAGCTTCAATATCATCGGCATAACCCCGGTTGTAATCGAACATCACCCAATAACCATCGGCAAACGCCGGGGTATTAAAGTTGTCGTCGTGAGATTCCTGAAGATTGGCTGCCTGCTGCTGCAAACGTTTTTCACCCGCACTCAACAGCTGGCGACTGGAACGCTCTTCTTGCAGCAACCCACCCCAACTATCTTGATTCAGGCCGGCATTCATAGCGTAGTATTCCCAATCGCCATATTCCGAGACCACATAGGGTTTCCCTGGCTCCTTATAGTGACCAAGACGATGCTGTCGCGCTTGCAGATATATATCGTAGCCGTTGTCGACCCATCCCGCTGAATAGACATTCTTACCAGGAAATTCTTTATGCACCGTTGTATTAAACTGGTTCACCAATTTTTCGCCCATATCCGATTCATTGAGCGAACACTCCCACGCTAACACCGAGGCATGGTTGCGATCGCGACGAATCAAATCGCGACAGGTTTGCAGAGCGTGCTCAACAAAAGCGGGATTTTCTTTGTCTGCATACTGCCAACCCAGAATCGCATCCAACAGCACAAGCCCCAATTTATCGGCGGCCTTCATAAAGGCTTTTGAGTGGGGATAGTGCGATAAGCGCACGTAGTCAAAACCAGCGGCCTTAATCTTTTCTGCATCGCGAAACTGTGCCGCATCCGACAGGGCGTAGCCAATATAAGGGTAGTCCTGATGACGATTAACCCCTCTCAAAAAAGTTTTTTTGCCGTTAATCCACAACTGGTTATCAACCAATTTAAATTCGCGAATACCAATCGTCGTGATTTCACTATCGAAAATCACACCGTCGACTAACACCTGGGTTTCCAGTTGATATAGATTTGGCGCGTCGGGCGACCATAACTTGGGCTTAGAAATACTGAGCGTTTGAATACTGGTTTCGCCAGTGACTTTCGCCACTGCAACTGCCACCTCATCTCCGGCAAAAAATAGACGCTGCTTTACATGAATATCTTCTTCCGTCAGCCCCATCGCCAAATGCGTCTGCACCGCTACCTGAGCTTCACTTTCCGTCACTTTGGGGTAGCGAACAAATATTCCACCAGAGGCCTCCTTCCCTGCATTGACAGCATCGGTAATGTGGATGGGATTTTCCACTCGCAGCCATACGTTACGATACAGCCCGCCGTACATATTAAAATCCAAAACGTCCAAAGGTTTGGGGCCACTGATAGCATTATCGCGGTTATCCAGGCGAACGGTTAGTGTATTCTCACCTGCTATAAGATGCGCATTTAATGCAACAGAAAAGGGTAGATAACCACCCAAATGCTCACCGATCTCCTCGCCATTCAACCAGATTTCTGCCGCATTCATCGCTGCTTCGAAATCGATAAATATTTTTTTATTTTGCCAGTGTGTCGGCGCCACAAATGTTTTTTGATACCAAGCATCGCCCTGCCACTGATCGTTAACAATTCGCGGCTCTATGTTCGCGCTGTGCGGCAGAGAGACTGGCAGCCAGTTATCTGCTACCAAGGCCTGATCGAGGTTTACAACTTGATCGCTCTTAAAAAAAGTCCAGCCGCTATTAAATAGCTCAGGCGGGATGACCGCACTCGGAATCGATTGAACAACGACGGAATCATTGACCGTATCGCGACTATTCTTTTGCTCACAACCAAACAGTAATGAGCCAAAAAAAACTGCGACAAGTAGCGAAGATACTATTTTTTTCATAACGGTTTTTACTACTGTGTAATGGAATAAATTTTGATCGCAGGCAATGCGTTGTTGTTATCGCCTGCATTAAAAAAGGTGGCATTCTCCCAATGGGACCCTGTTCCCCATAGAGTGTTGCACGAGGTACTTACCCAGGCTGGCTCCCAATAGATAACCCCTAGGCCACCGGCATTGATCGTTTGCGCGGTAAGGTCAATTATATATTGTAGCTGGCCCTGCGGCGTAGCCGGGTACCCTGCCAACAAACTATCTTCACCTAGTACATTACTGGCCTGATCGTAATTTTCCAGCGTCCAGGGGTAAGATGTTTCAACAATCATCACATCTTTTCCATAGGTATTCCGTAAATCACTTATCGCCTCACCAACAGAACCCACCTTGTAGGTAGACCATTTGCCATAATAACTTAGGCCAATTATGTCAAAATCCGTAACGCCTGCAGTTAAGGCCTGATCAAACCATAACAGAGCATTTTCCGGCTGGGCGATATGTAACACTCTGTCGATTTGGGTTTCGTTAGCCACATTAAAATCTGCGACCGCCTGCAACCCCTTATTCAATAGCGCCGCATTGCGTGGCCAGTTAATGCTTTCTACGTTCATGGTATCTTGCGGCTGTAAAATTTCGTTATTGGTTTCGTTGCCCACCTGTACCATTTCCGGCAGCAGGTTTTGCTGTTGTAATCCAGCTAAAACCGTATATGTGTATTCGTAAAGTGCCTGACCAAGAGCATCGGTATCGTCATACAAATCAACCCAGCCAGCAGGAATATATTGTTTTTCCGGATCGGCCCAGGTATCGGAGTAGTGAAAATCTAGCAACACCTGCATCCCCGATTCTTTTGCCCGACGAATTGTTTTGGTTACATCCGCAAGGTTGGAGTAGCGGGTCCAATTCGGGTTGTGCCATAGACGCACACGCACCAGATTACTCCCCACTTCGGAAAATAGATCAAAAGGATCTTTTTGTTCATTATCGATTCGATACTCGGCGCCACAGTCTTCCATCTCATTTACATAGGAGAGATCGGCCCCTAGATAAAACCGGCCCGATTGGGGCAGCTGAAGATCCGATATTTGCAGTGCTTGCGGCTCGGGAGTACTAACAATATCGGTGGTGATAGAATCTGACTGGCGTGAAGTACTGCCGCCGCAATTACAGAGGGAAACAACAGCCGCGACGCCCAAAATGGGAAATAGTAATTGAGATTTCAGCATATGACCTACAGCCTCTTTGAAACAGTACGCGGTTGATTGGGGTTTAAAAAATTAACCGCAATCAGACAGCATCGAAAAAAACAGTATAAAAAACGGCCGACTGCAGAACAATCGGCCAATGCGCTGACTTATATTTTCCAGGAGATACCCAGGTTAAAGCGCTTTCCAAATTCTTCATACTTGTTGATGTGTGCGGCGTTGTTAGACTCCAAACCGTAAACCTCGTAAGGCTCATCCGTTAGGTTCTGGATTTGCAGCATCACTTTTACATCCTCAGACACCTCGTAGGAGAATGCCAGATCCATATAACCTTCGGAGGCATTCACCCCCTCTTCGCCCATTACGCGATTGATATCGCGCTGAAATTCGCTACGGTAATTGTAAGACAAACGACTTTCAAAACCGTTGAGATAGTGCCACAACGTTACCGTGCCGACATGATTGGACAAACCAGTTAAACCGAAGGGATCTGCATTGAGGGGAGTTCCCTGGCGAATATCAGACTCGGCATAAGCGTAGTTGGCGTAAACCCCCAAGCCTTTCATAAAGCCGGGCAGGCTTTCGAACGCTTGTTGATACACCAGTTCGTAACCGCGAATATAGCCGCCATTACCGTTGACCGGCAGCGATAAGCTGTATTCAGTACCGTCAACTTCTATCGTTTCGGCACCGGCCTGACGGGCAATATAGCTATCCATATCCTTGTAATAAATGGTCGCTGCAACCGAGTCACTTTCACCAAAATACCACTCATAGGTTAAATCGGTTTGAGTCGCACGGAAGGGCTCGAGCTTGGGGTTGCCAGAACCCGATTCACCGGGGTTAGCGCCCCACTGATCCTGACCAATATCCACCGCAGGGCTAAGAAAATCCAGTGGTGCACGAGCAATGGTTTTCGCCATAGCAAAACGCAGTACGGTATCGTCGCTCAGTTCAAATGCTAGGTTCAAGCTGGGCAGAATATCGGTGTAGCTGTGACTAACGCTAACCTCTTCGGCCACAGCAGCGACTTCAACCCAGGTGCCCGAACCGGCGGGCTCTTCAACCCAGCTGCTGGATCCCAAAAGACTGTGGCCGTTTGAATCGGTCTCTGTCGTCACATAACGAACACCAACATTACCGGTGACCGGCACACCAGCCAAGGACGAAGTAAAGTTCAATTGCACATAGGCCGCAGATATTCTTTCGTCAACACTCCAGCTGGCTAGAAGATCATCGTTATCGCCCGGTGTTGGCGTTTGCAAAGCACCGAAGTATTGATCGATTACCGCTTCGCGGTCGAGCGCCATATAGCTCGGCAGATCGCCCCAATAAGAATCAGAACCCGAATCAATAATCAGATTACTGTCGATGTCGCTGCTATCGGCAGTTACCCACTGCTCCCAGATCTGTGCATCCAGCGACTTTTCACGTTCTGATACGCGTGCCCCCACAACAAAGGAGTAAATCCAGTCGTTTTCTACAAAATACTCGGCATTCACATCAATCGCCGTCAGTGCATCTTTCCCTTCGGCTAAAGGCTGAACTTGAATACCATTAATCTGGTTTTGGCTGGGGTCGGTCAGTGATACACCACCGGCTAGCTCAAAGGTCATACGCCGATCGCCTGTCGCATCAAACGTTGCTCGCGGATCGGCATGCGTGGTTTCAGTGCGCACGGTGTGCCACAAGCGGTCACGGTTGGTGGCGGAGTGGGAAATATCAGCACTCAGCGTCAATTTATCGAGATTCCAGGCCATATTCAAACCCTGAACCAACATGTCATCGGTTTGGGTGAACTGTTCGTTCAGGTTTCGCAGCGAACTTAAGCCAACATTGGCGGACAGCACATCCCGAGATCCCTCATCGGAATTGGTAAATTTCGTTGGAACAGACTCGCCCACCACCCATTGCCGCTCGGCGCTGGAATCCACATTAAAGTCGAAACCACGCTGCTCTTCAGAAATCTCAAGCTGTGAGTAGAACAAATCGTAGTTTAGGCTGAAAACCTCACTGGGCTTCCACTGAATAACCGCCATGCCTCCAACGCGGGAATCCTCACCGCCACGCACCAGCGAAGACCCACCCCATGGAGCGTTGTAACTTGGGCCAGATTCACCATCCTGCTGGGTGTTGTGCCAGGTGTCACCGTAGTTCCACAGTTCTGAACGCTGAGTCGCAATGGGCTGGCTCTGACCGGCTAAACCAATCGCAACCCCCAGAGTATCTTGCGCAAATTTATCGATATAGGAAACGCTGTAACGCGTACCTAAGCCATCGTTGGCAGCATCGTCGATATCGCGACCCAGTTCGTACATGGATGCTCGAGCATTGAAGGCGATTACACGCTCGTCGTGGTCCAATGGTGTCACGGTCTGCAGGTTAACCGTGCCAGACACTCCGCCTTCAATAATTTTCGCCTGTGGTGTTTTGTACACCTGCGCTGCATTAATGAGTTCTGCAGGAAATTGATCGTAACGAACATTGCGATCCTCTTCGACCGTGGAGACTTCGCGGCCATTCAAGGTGGTTAAGCCCAGCTGGCCACCCATACCGCGAATGGAAATCTGGCTACCATTACCCCGGTCCCGGTCCTGAGCTACACCTGGCAGGCGCGAAAGGCTTTCTGTAATGGAAATATCTGGCAGCTGGCCGATATCTTCTGCTGAAATTGCTTCAATAACACTGGCAGAATCGCGCTTTTGATCCAGAGCCGACTGAAGGCTCCTCTGGAAAGTGCCCTGAACAAAAACTTCCTCTACGTATTCCTCTTCTGCAGCCTCCTGAGCTAAAACTCCAGGTGCAGCCATGCCGAGCAACATAGTTAATGCGCCAAGGCTGGCACTTGTCGTGAACGGAATTAATCTCATCTTGGTTTACCCCATTTATTTCTATTATTTGGTGTACTGTAACCACTCTTCTCTCTAAACCTGCCCCGCCCTCATCACCTGTTTCAGCCATAAGACGTACTGCATCGCGACAGATTTCCCGACTCTTGCAAAGGCGTTAACACACAAACTTATACGTTTACCTTATTAACACCCATAATTATGTGTATACTCCGCCGAAACAACAAGGTAAACGTTTTCCCTAATTTAGTAAAGAGCTAATTTTTAGCATGGCATTTCGGCAGCTAACACCCCCGCCGTCCTCGCCTGCCCTTTCAACACACCGAGGAAAATCATCATGATTCCAACAATAAAAAAACGATGTACCCTACTAATGGTCAGCCTGCTGGCCGCCCTGAGCTCCCCGCTCTCGCATGCCTTTACTAAAGGAGCCGACGTTAGCTGGATTACCGAGATGGAAGCCTCCAGCTACGCTTTTTATAACGATAGCGGTAACCAACAAGACCTGTTTCAAATACTGAAAGACCACGGCATGGACGCCATACGGCTGCGCGTGTGGGTTGACCCAGACGGCGGCTGGAACAATATCGAGGACACGATTGCCAAGGCGCGCCGAGCCAAAAGTGCAGGGATGCGTATCATGATCGATTTCCACTACAGCGATAGCTGGGCCGACCCAGGCAAGCAGTACAAGCCCTCGGCATGGAATAACCTGTCGTTCGATGATTTGATGGCCGCCGTTTGGCAGCACACCCACGACTCTCTTAGCGCACTAAAAAATGCAGGTATCAACCCGGAGTGGGTGCAGGTGGGGAACGAAACTAATAACGGCATGCTGTGGAGCGATGGTCGCGCATCTGAAAATATGCGCAACTTCACCTGGCTGGTAAACAGTGGCTACAACGCGACAAAAGAAATCTTCCCCGCCGCCAAGGTTATTGTGCATATTTCCAACTGCCACGATAACGGCCTATTTCGCTGGATATTCGATGGATTGAATGATAACGGTGGTAAATGGGATGTGATCGGAGCCTCCAACTACCCCACCAACGCAGAAGGCATGGACTGGCGCACTGCCAACAGCCAGTGCCAGAGCAACCTGAACGATATGGCAAACCGCTACAACACCGAGGTCATGGTCGTTGAGGTGGGAGTTCCCTGGGACCATAGTGAAGGCAAAGCTATCGTGGCCGATGTGATAGACAAAGTACGACAAGTACCTGGCGGTCGCGGCCTGGGCGTTTTTTACTGGGAGCCACAGGGTTACAACTGGAAGGGCTATACCCTCGGCGCCTGGAATCCCGACACTCAACGACCGACCACTACTCTGGATGCATTTCTAGAGGGTAACACAACCTCTAGTAGTTCGAGCAGCTCATACAGTAGCTCCAGCAGCTCTACCTCGTCGCAAAGCAGTACCAGCGGCGGAACCTGCAACTGGTACGGGACAGAATTCCCCCTGTGCGTAAATTTACAAAGTGGCTGGGGTTGGGAGAGCAATCAGAGCTGTATTTCGGCTAGCACCTGCAGCTCTCAATAACCAAGTTTCTACTGAAAGATTGCGGCAGGCTTAACAAAACCTGCCGCAATCTCACACCCACAATCTGTTGCGTTGCGACTTTGTCGAGTTTCGCCGAAGCACTTTTATATCATGACATTTGTCATCCGTATCAATGACAAACCTCCATTATTCCGCAAGACCTAAAAGCGGAAACTACACCCATCGCAGAAACAAACCATCCATATCGGAACCGGTAATTCTGCCCATGGAGGATCTACAAATGAAATCGATCAAAACCCTAAACACCCGCCTTTTTACCGCAGCCATTTTACTGTTCACCCATACCGCGATTGCCACACAAAGTGATATCGATGCGATTGAGCAGGCCTTTTACTCAAACAAAATCGGTCAATTGCGAGAGATAAGTAACTCCACCCAGGGCTACGAGCACTTTCTCGCAAGCTATCGGCTGGCCTTAAAATACAGTTTTACCCAGGACGAAAAAAAAGCGAAGCAGACACTGGATAAGCTTATTCAGGAAATGGAAAGCCACTTTAAATCCCATCCAAAAGATGAAGAGAGCCTGGCACTGTTAGCCAATATTTATGGCTACAGTATCGGTTTAAATCCCTTTATGGGCATGACCTACGGGCCGAAATCGCACAATCGAATCGATGCAGCACTATCGATCGACAAAGAAAACCCGCGCGTACTGATGTTTAAAGGCATTCTGGATTACAACACGCCAGCCATGTTTGGGGGCAGCAAAGAAAGCGCTAAGACAGCATTTACCTTAGCACTCGACGCCTTTTCCCGTGATCACAACTCGGGCAAACATTGGGGCTTTAGCGAAACTCATGTATGGCTAGGCCTCACCTACCTTGAACTGGGCGATAAACAAATGGCCCGTTACTACTGGGAAAAAGCCCTGGCGGTCAATCCCGAAAACGACTGGGCCAGCACTCTTCTCGACACCAACCCATAACTAAGGCGCCTCACTATTGGGGCGCTTTCGCTTATAAAGGAATCACTTGCGGTAGAGAACTAGTTTGCACCCGGATTTAGCATCGCGAACGATTTACCTGTTGCACGCAAGCAAAAATAGACGAACAATCACAACTAAAAAGCTCCCAAACCCTTTGTTGGATAGATTTATGCCATCACCCAATCACACAACTAACGCCCACATGGAGCAACCCTGGAGCTGGATATCGCTAATGTTCAGCGCCTTTTATTTCTTCTCGTTTTTTTTTACCCCATTAACACTCGGCTTTATCACAATCTCGCTAACCCTATACTTTACCTTTGTCGGGCTCTTTATTCGCCTCACACGCTGCAGCAAAAAACATGTCGTTTTCTATATTGTCGCCATGACAGTGCTCGGCACTATCGGCTCCGGCCAAAACCCCTCTTCCAGTATATTTTATGGCTATGCCGCATTTTTTGCCGGCTTTTACTTAACCAGACAACAAGTACTTATTGCCTCGCTTATTATTACCGCTAATCTTTTTTTCTCGGCCACTGTATATAACCTGTGGGTCTCTTACTATATTTTTCCCGGCCTCGTGCCCCTTGTTGCCATGGCGCTGATGGGCGCCTATATTCAACAAAACATACGCTACGAAGAGCGCGAACGACAAAGCGGAGAAGAGAAGCGTCAACTGGCCACCGTCGCAGAACGCGAGCGCATTGCCCGCGACCTGCATGACACCCTTGGCCATACACTTTCCAGCATTGCCCTGAAAGCACAGTTGGCCAAAAAACTCGGCGATAGAGGCGAAACGGAAAAAGCGTTAGCTGAAATTGATGAGGTCGCAAAACTCGCCAGCGAAACTCTGAGTAATGTGCGGCAGGCGATTAGCGGCTATCGCCACCGGGGGTTGGGCGAGCGACTGTCCCACCTGCAAACACGACTGGAGGCCGCCAATTTTAAAGCTACAATCACGAATCAATTAGACCAAACCGATGCCCAGAGAGAAGCCGCTATTATCCTGATGGTAACCGAAGCGGTTACCAATATTATCCGTCACTGCCGCGGTAACGAGGTAAACATTACCCTGAAGAACAGTGAAGGGTTTATCCAAATACACATTAACGACAATGGTCAGGTTGAGCGTTTTTATCCTGGCAACGGTTTGGTGGGCATTCAAGAAAGACTGCAAAGCTTTGGTGGACATTACACTGCAGACAACAGCAACGGCTTTCGCCTAGCCCTTAACCTCCCGATGGAAAACCTATGATTAAAGTACTGATAGCAGAAGATCAGGCACTGGTGCGCGGCGCGCTCTGCGCACTGTTACAACTGGAAGGTGATCTGGAAATTAGCGGGCAGGCAGAAAATGGTCGCAAGGCACTGGCACTGCTGAAAAACACCCCTACCGATATATTGCTTACCGATATTGAAATGCCGGAAATGACCGGTATCGAGCTTATCGAAAAATGCCGTGAGCAGCTCCCTCATCTAAAAACGGTAGTGGTTACCACCTTTGGTCGCGCGGGCTATATCAAACGCGCCCTCAGCGCAGGAGTGGATGGTTTTCTGTTAAAGGACGCCCCCTCCGCGCAACTCGCCCAGGCACTCCGCAAAGTAATGGCCGGGCGCAAAGTGATTGACCCGGAGCTGGCAATTGCCGCGCTGGATGACTGCGACCCACTAACAGATAAAGAACGTAAAGCCTTACGCCTGGCCGGAGAAGGCAAGTCCACCTCCGATATTTCGTCCAGTCTGTTTTTGTCGGAGGGAACCGTGCGCAATTATTTATCGGAAGCCATTGCTAAACTCAATGCCACTAACCGTATCGATGCCGCACGCATCGCCCAGCAAAAGGGCTGGCTGTAAGCTTTGCAGCAGCACTCCTAATACACACTTGTCACTGACGTTGCACCGTTCTTAAAGGTTCCTGTCAGCCAAATAAACTCCCCTACACAGGGGAGCGACAAAGGGAGCTTCTATATGCCCCCGACAGATGATTCGGTTGATAGCTGCGTGAAAATTATCAACTACGCCCAGACTTTAAAACCCAACAGACCGTAGTAACCCAAATAGATCGCAATAAACACATGAGTCAATACCAACAAAGCGACGTAATAGAATAGCACTCCGGATTTTATCGAGCGTCTATACAGAACTAACGGATAAAGACTTAAAGCAACCATTACAGGGTACAGGCTGCTTATTCCAAATATTGCGAACATCACGGTTTGTGATTGCATAATTAATTTTGGGTCAACTCCCGACACCCCCAACCAGACAGGGATGGCCAGCAAGGTAACGCTTAACAGTAGCGTCGGCATCCGAACGAGATTTTCTGTGGAAAAAATCTTTTTGGTGAATACCGACTTGGGGAACCAATAAAGAGCGTAGATCAAGCTCGACAGTATCATCGTAACGCTCACAAGAAGCCCCAACAATCGCCCGTAAACCAATATAGCCGACGTTTTCTTATACAACACACCTTCCACCTGAACAGCCTCACCAACAAGAGGATCATGCACAATGGCAATTGACGGGAGACCTGTCCAGTCTGATACAAGATACTCCCCACTGGAATTCTTCGGTGCGTAGTCGTTGCTTGTCCACCCCCCCCAAAACGGACTGCGGTGCAAGTACATATCATCACTGGACATCCGCATTACGTTGGCAATATCAAACTGAATTCTGCCCAACTCGAATATTGGATTAACAGGCGTATAGAAGCCGTTGATGCCCCTAAATTCCGTGGAAATCACTTGCACTTCAGCCTTGTCTTTTACACTGTTTCTTAACAGGTATTCTTTTAAGGTTCTGGAGAGGCGGTCAAACGCTGCACGGTTTTCCTGATTGATCATAAAGACATATCCCGCATTTAGCTCGGGCTGATAAATCAACTCGGAAACAGCCCCCGGCAATCCCCCCGTGTGACCATAAAACGGCATGTTCCAGTTTTCGAATCCGAATGCGTCTACCGTTAAACCATAACCGGCTTCAATACCCGCCTTAAATCCCAGCGTTGTTTCTGATTTTTCCATTCGATCCACCGCCCCGCCACTGAGAATCGTTTGATCAACTGACTGCCCACGATTAACAAACATTGCTAAAAAATTAACAAAATCGCTGGGTGATGTATTCAATGATGAAGAGGGTCTGGAAAAGATATGTAGATACTCTGCCGGCCCCTTCGGGGTGTAATTCGTGGCGCCCCTCTGCTCATAGGCCTGGGTTTTGAAAAATGACGTTGATGGCATATTCAGCGGGTCAAAAATATATTTTTGTGTGTAGGCTTCAAAAGACATTCCGGTAATTTTTTCCACCGCGAGGGCCGCCACTACCGGGCCGGTATTGCTGTAGGTCTGACGAGTGCCCGGTATCCAGCGGGAGACCCTGGAATCCGTATGCGAATTGAGCCCATCCTCCAACGATAAGGTGTCTGGCGCCTCTCCCGAATATTCACCCATGTGAACATCCCAACCCGTCGTATGCTCGAGTAAATGAGCAATGCGGACAGGGTGAGTATCTTCCCAGGGGTTTTCGAATACAAATTCGGGCAGGATATCGGCCAGCTTGTCGTCCAGTGACAAGCGCCGGTGATCCACCAACTGCATCACCGCTACACCGGCGAACATTTTCGACACCGACCCCATGCGGAAGATTGTGTCCTTGTCGGCTGGAACCTGCTTTTCAAGGTCGGCCGTCCCTAGGCCTTCAACCCAAACAGGTTTTCCATCTTCAACCAGTGCAATCCCTATGGCCGGTACGTTTGTTTCCACCAAGATTCGTGTGATCTCTAGCTTGAGATCAGCAAGGTTAGCGGGGCTCGCCTGGGCAAGCGACATTGGTAAAACGATAAACAGGGTAAAAACAATCAGTAGTTTCTTATATTGGGCTTTCATTGCTATGACTCCATCTTTTGAGGAGCCCAGTATCCCGCGACAACACCCTAAGCAGTGAATTGGGTGCCGAATGGCGATAGAGAGGTATGAATGGAAAAATACAGGGACAAATAATACCCGGCGGGGTTAAAGGCTTAGCAATTCCTTGAGCCGGGCCGTATTGCGACGAGAGGTTTCTACAACTGTTCCGTCTTTCATTCTCAGATCATAGCCTTCACCTACAGATTCTTCGATACCCGCGATAGCCTGTAGGTTAACAATCATTTGCCGGTTAGCCCGAAAGAAAACATTGGAAGGCAGGCGCTGCTCGACCTGTGTCATGGATTTTTTTACGAAGGCCTTCTTGCCCTCGAAAAATATGCGCACGTAATTCTTACAACTTTCAATGTACTCAATGGTATTCAAGACCACCAGATGGCAAGCATCACCGTCCTGAACAAAAATCCTACTATCCAACGTTAAAGCGGCCTCCAGCGGAACGGGTTTAACAACAGTTTGATCCGATCTCAGTTTGGCAATAGCTGCTTCAAGCCGATCCTCACTAACAGGCTTGAGTAAATAATCAACAGTGTCATGCTCAAACGAGCGAATTGCGTAATCTGGGTAGGCTGTTGTAAAAATAACTTTAGGCGAGTAATCCAAGGATGCCAGCAACTCCAAGCCGGACTCGCCCGGCATGTGGATATCCAAAAAGAGTAAATCGGGCGTCTCAACTGCGATCAACTCTCTGGCGTCCGAAGGATGCTCTGCCTCCCCCACGACAGAAATGGAGGGGTGCTTACTTAACATCCGAATCAAGCCACGCCGAGCCAGGCGAGAATCTTCAATAACAATTGCGCGCACTTATTGCTCCCGTGGTAAAAACAGCTCAGCGATAAACTGACGACCCGCGTAACGTGTATTAAGGACAGCATTTTCTTGATACAACAACTGAAGGCGATCGCGTATATTTTTTAACCCGGTTCCAGTATTGCGCTCGCCATCTAACTTAACGGTATCGGGTACCGGGTTGGTGACGGTAACTTTCACTCCCAGAGCTTCCAGCTCTCCCTGTATAGCAATACAGCCGCCCTCGCGCAAATGCTCCAAACCGTGTTTTACCGCATTTTCAACCAGCATTTGAATACACATTGGCGGCACTTGAATTTTATTGAGTACATCGGGCACGCTGCAAGAAAACGTCAGCTTATCTTCGTATTGCACTGCTACCACATCAACATACTGACGGGTAACGGCCAACTCTTCCTCAAGCGTAACTTGTTCCCGGCTACCGCAGGCAAGTGAATAGCGCAGTATTTCAGATAACACGGTAATCATACCGTCCGCCTTTTGTGGGTTTTCGTGAATCAAAAAGCGAATATTATTCAGTGCATTAAATAAAAAATGCGGATTCAGCTGGCTGGCCAAATGGCTTAGTTGCATTTCTTTCAGGTTATTTTGAAGCCTTAAATTACGCAACTCGGACTGTTTTGCACGACGGTTCTCAGCGGCGAACACATAGATAAAAGCCCAAGCCATAACAAATAAATGCCCGGAGAGCGAACCACCAATAATAATAGGTAGAGCAACATCCAAAAGGTTAAAGCTGTTGGCGGCCAACTGCTCTGGAGAAACAAAATCGGGCAGATAAAAGGGTAAAAGAGTAAAGGTCATGGCCGTTGCTGAAACGGTCGCAGTGATCAATGAGTAGAGCACAATCAGAGGAATTAACTGCCCCACACCCACCTGAAAAAAGCGGTTGAATTTATAGAGCCAGCGAAAACCTAATACTGAAAACGTAAATAACACCGGCCACAACACGAGACTACCCCATATTTTGAAGCCCACAGCGTGGGGAGCAAACAAAATAGTGGCCACCTCAATAACGGCAAGCGCAAGCAAGCCAAAACAGTGGTACAGCCAGAAGTTGCGGCTATCGGGGAGAAAAGGAGTGGGCATCCTATCGACTAATTTTCCGGTCTTGGCGTAGATTTTTATAGGGTTATCATTACTCTACAGTGCAGTCATATTAAACCCTGCTGGTACGAAAACGCCAGCCTTGCCTCGAGCACCCATCGAGACTAACCAGACGATAACACGACGTATACACTGCACTCAGCGGCGGTAGTGCGAAAACATCAGCGACATCGCCCTAGTGAAAAGCAGCCTCAAGGCACTGGTACATTCCCCCTTCCGCGCCTAGCAAACAACGTCAAGTATCACCGTCGACATTGCCGCGCGCATAGCGCGGCAAAAGGGCTGGCTGTAGCAGGAAGTTTAAGCTAGGGTACTCCCCATGACTCTTTACGATCTCGCCATTACACTCATCGCCTTATTGCTCGGCATCGCTTTCTGGCAGCACCTGGGTATCAGCCAACGCGCCTTTCGAGTCGCCAAAAGCCATACGGAAAAAAACGGGGTAACGCTCCTAGATCAGAGCATTGTGTTGAGAAAAATCGCGCTATGCCGGTCCAGCCACTCACTGTTTGCATTTAAGCGCAACTACAGCTTTGAATTTTCGTCCGTTGGTGATGTGCGCTATCGCGGGCAGATAACCATGCTTGGAAAACGCCTAAAGCGAATAGAACTGGAACCCTTCAGGGAGCGAGCGTTTTCAGAAGAGCCCACCATAGAACCCTCCCACCACCATTCGAGCTGCTGTAACAGACATTAAGTTAATACTGCAGTGGGGCTCAGGAATAATGCGTTGAGGCCCAAATACCCTGAATGGCAAGCTTGCGTGCAAAACTGCCGTATTCAGTGTCGGCTTTCATAACGCTGATATAACGCGGCACAGAATTCTCTGCCTCGACACGCGACTTAAACGGACCAATATCGCCCTCCTCACGAGTAGAAACATACCAATCCAGACCGATACGAAAACATCGATCCACGCGATACCACACTTTTTGATCTTCACCTCTCCGGTAAACCACCTTAAACCTCCTTAATCTTCTACACTGGAAATAATGGAACACCCGCCACAAAGCAAAACCCGCGCCAACAAACAGAAGTGCCTTACAATTCAGCCACTTAATTACCGCGCCACAGGTAAAATGGCGCGAAAATGTAAACATATCTGACATTTTTGTGACGTACCTCTCGGAACCTCTCCTGTAATATCCAGCAATAACTGCTCCCCTCCCACAGCTTCAGCGACGGGTTTTATTAACGAGCTCTCACGTAGAAAGTAACTTGAGTTGGCCCCCAAATCCCGCATTTCTCCCTCTTAAGCATGGCTTACGAAAAAAAACCCCTCCTTAAGACAAAATCTGTTCAATTTTTAGTAAAAATCTTTGTCGAAATCGTGTATCTTTGCGCACATTTTTAGCCCAAGCATATATATAGAGTAGCGTTATGACCGACTTATCCCATTACAGAAACATAGGCATCTTCGCCCACGTTGATGCCGGTAAAACCACTACTACCGAGCGTATCCTGAAGCTCACCGGTAAAATTCACCGCACAGGTGAAGTACACGACGGTGCAGCGACTACCGACTTTATGGAACAGGAACAAGAGCGCGGTATTACCATTCAGTCGGCGGCGACGACCTGTTTCTGGAAGGATCACCGCATGAATATCATCGACACCCCAGGACACGTGGACTTCACCGTAGAAGTGTATCGCTCCCTGAAGGTTCTCGATGGCGGCGTGGGCGTATTCTGTGGTTCCGGTGGTGTTGAGCCCCAGTCTGAAACCAACTGGCGCTACGCTAACGAATCTGAAGTCGCTCGTATCATCTTTGTTAACAAAATGGATCGCATGGGTGCCGACTTCTACCGTGTTACCGAACAGGTTAAAAAGGTATTGGGTGCCAACGCTCTGATTATGACCCTGCCAATCGGTATCGAAGAGGACTTCTCGGGCGTTGTCGACGTACTCACCAAGAAAGCCTACATTTGGGACGATACTGGCCTACCAGAAAATTACGAAATTACAGATGTTCCTGCCGATATGGTTGACGATGTGGATATGTACCACGAGCAACTGATTGAAACAGCCGTAGAGCAGGACGACGACATAATGATGGCTTATATGGAAGGTGAAATACCCTCCATTGAAGATATTAAAAAGTGTATCCGCAAGGGCACCATCGCTCTGGACTTCTTCCCAACCTACTGTGGCTCTGCCTTTAAAAACAAAGGTGTTCAACTGGTATTGGATGCGGTTATTGATTACCTGCCTTGTCCGACAGAAGTTGAGCCTCAGCCACTAACCGACGAAGAAGGTAACGATACCGGCGAGAGAGCTATAGTATCTGAAGAAGAGCCGCTTCGCGCACTGGCATTCAAGATTATGGATGACCGTTTCGGCGCTCTGACCTTTATCCGTATCTACTCAGGCGTTTTGGAAAAAGGCACGACCATTCTGAACTCCTTCACCGGCAAAACCGAGCGTATCGGCCGTATGGTTGAAATGCACGCAGACGATCGCAACGAAATCGACCGCGCACAAGCCGGCGACATTATTGCAATCGTAGGCATGAAGAACGTACAAACCGGTCACACCCTATGTGATCCTAAGCACCCTTGTACGCTTGAGCCTATGGTGTTCCCTGAGCCCGTTATTTCAATTGCGGTTAAGCCTAAAGATAAAGGCGGCTCCGAAAAAATGGGTATCGCCATTGGTAAAATGGTTGCAGAAGATCCTTCTTTCCGTGTCGAAACCGATGAAGACTCTGGCGAAACCATCCTGAAAGGTATGGGCGAACTTCACCTGGATATTAAAGTCGACATCCTTAAGCGTACCTATGGCGTTGAACTGGAAGTCGGTAAGCCACAGGTTGCCTACAGAGAAACCATTACAAAAGAAATCGACGATACCTACACGCACAAGAAACAGTCCGGTGGTTCTGGCCAGTTCGGTAAAATCGACTACCGCATCCGCCCAGGGGAGCCGGCTTCTGGATTCTTATTCAAGTCCACTGTTGTGGGTGGTAACGTACCTAAGGAATTCTTCCCTGCTATTGAGAAAGGTTTCGCCAGCATGATGAACGCTGGTACCTTGGCTGGATTCCCTGTATTGGATGTAGAAGTTGAACTCTACGATGGTGGCTTCCACGCCGTTGACTCCTCAGCGGTTGCCTTTGAAATCGCTGCTCGTGGCGCTTTCCGTCAGTCCATTCCCAAAGCTGGCGCGCAACTGCTTGAGCCTATTATGAAGGTAGACGTATTTACACCGGAAGATCACGTAGGTGATGTTATTGGTGACCTCAACCGTCGTCGTGGCATGATCAAGGATCAGGAAGCTGGCGTTACCGGCGTGCGCATTAAAGCCGACGTACCACTGGCAGAAATGTTCGGCTACATCGGACAACTGCGTACCATGACTTCTGGTCGCGGTCAGTTCTCTATGGAGTTCTCACACTATATGCCTTGCCCTGCGAATGTAGCGGAAGAGGTTATTGCGGCTGAAAAAGCTAAAGCTGAAGCAGCCAAGAAGTAAGCCGCTTTAATTATTTAGCAAGTTGATATGAAAACCTCCGTCAATTTTATTGGCGGGGGTTTTTTATTAACCAAATATTCCTGAAGTACAGAATCCTCGCGTAAAGTGCGACCTAATTTCCACATGCACGCCACACAGCTAATTTTTCAGTCATCTATCACCCTCAATCCCTGCTTGTTCAATATAGGACTTTCCTTTCACCCTATCCGTTCGTGGCGTTTGTGCTGCCTGCGTAACGGCACCTGCCCATCCGCTCAGCAAGAAGTAAAGGGAAGAATGTAACCAGTGAACGTAATTTGGGGCAAGATTGAAGTCAGGGGCTCCTTTCTTCAAACCGGTTAAGCGGCACATTTTTTACGGCTGCTAGTGGATCAAAAATACGCCCATTCATTGCTATGTACACTCCAGGATCCAGAACCTGGACCCCAATCATAGCCCCGCCTAAATTGAAAACAGCATCGCTATCTCGATACTGCGCGGGATACATAGAGCCCGTTAATACAATGGTCTTATTGGGTGTTTGTTGCAAATATTCAGCAGTAATGATCATTGTATCTGTACCGTGCGTGACGATTATCCTGTCCTCCGGCGCCGATACGATGGCATTTCTAATCACTTCTCTATCAGAATCATCCAGATCCAGACTATCCTTTTTCATTAAGGAGACGACTTCGTAGCCGACAACCACATTTGCTCTTTCGAGCACGCCAGACGCCTGTGGCTCCCCGACGTGATAACTACTTTTTTGATCGAAGTAGGTCTTATCAATTGTGCCTCCAGTGGTAAAAATTTTAATGGGCATGTTCAACCTCCTTTTTACACAACACCACTATGGCCTAAGACCAAAGTAGAGTTGGTATTGAGCATTGAGGGCCACGTTAATGGGCCCCCTTTTTCTTTTACTGCGCGAGCGCGACTGTGAACATAAAATCTATGCCATCAAACATTCAATTCGCAACTGAAGATTCTAATTTACGCCCAAACCACAGCCGGCGAATGGTGTTTAAATTCACGGCAAGTAAAGTCAACTCCAACAGAGTTCCACCAATCGATCCCACTAAAATATTATTTGCCAACCAACATAGCGCCCCGCATAAAAATGCAATCCTCATTTTTATGCCCTTTAAACAAAAAAGCGCATAAGTACCAATACAGGTACCAATAATAGGAAACATGTCACCAATGGATTCAGACAGAAACAAACCAAGAACCAGCGTGATAACAATAAAAACCAAAGCGATCCAGCGCGAAGATGTATATAGCGAAATCCAGGCTCTTATCATTGAAAGCGCCGCCCCAAAGCTGGCGGTCGGCGCGCCGAGAAGCCCAAAGTGAATGATGTTATTCAAACTCATAATCACCATTACCATTTTCAGGCGTTTATCGTCTTTTTGATAGAAACACATAATCCCGAGCGCAAAGCTGACGAAGCCCAGCGCCTGAGCAAACACGTGATCGAACATGGAATGTTACTGCATGGAGGAGTGCGACAGGATTCTAACAAACCCGCCAGCGCTAAAACAACGTTTTACTGTGTACGAAACCAGTCGAAATCCGCATAGCCCTTGCTCGGGTTAATATTGGGGCTCACACTAAACAACCCCACTTTGGCTCCAATCCAAACCCCGGCCGTTGCCTGAATCTTGTTTCCCAGCGAATTAAACGTTTTTCCCTCCAGACTATATGAAAACTGATACTCTCCACCCGCGGCAACATCCACTTTCAGGTAGTAAGTATAGGTATTTTTACCTGAAGGCTTTGCCATCAAAGATGCCACCTCTACGGTTGCATCGTCATACTGTTCATACTTCCCTTCAAACACCCCGAGCTTCACGCCGTCCTTACCTTTATAAAGTCCAATATAGCCCCAACTGCGGCCCATAATCGTCAATCCACTTTTATCGTTGAGGCTGTCTGGAGCAAAGGTGATTTTGGTGGTGAAGGAAAGGCTTGGCGCTGCGATTTTTTGCAGAAGAAGATTAGGCACAAAACGCAAGTTACCAAACTGAGTTACGTTTTTTACCGCATACAAACGCATTTTCCCTCTGGCGGCATCGTTTAATGAATACCACTCCTTTTTTGGATTGGCATGCCACTGCCATTGTAGACCCAATTTACTTACATTAAATTCGTCGGATGCTTGCGGCACTTGAATAGGCCAGGTTTTACCTACGTCCGGCTTTTTCCATTTCGCTACCGGCTCGCCAATGCCATCGCCGTTAATATCCTCTCCCATTAAGGGCCAACCATCTTGCCAATGAACCGGTTGCAGATGTGCAATTCGGCCATATATATCGCGATCCTGAAAATGCATAAACCACCACTCGCCAGAATCCAGCTGCACAAGTCCGCCCTGGTGCGGGCCGTTAATCTCCGTGCTGCCTTTATGTAATACCACTTTCGTTTCGTAGGGGCCGTAAAGTTTTTTTGACCGCAACACCGCTTGCCAGCCCGTGGGTACTCCGCCTGCGGGAGCAAGGATGTAGTACCAGCCATCCTTCTTCATTATTTTGGGGCCTTCTATTACCGGCTGCTCATCGAGATTACGATAGATCAGCACACCATCATCCAATAGCTTTTTGCCATCCGGGCTCATTCGATGTAAGTAGAGATTATCGGCGCGCACCTTGGAGCGCACTAGATAAGCATTGCCATCATCGTCCCACAGCGGGGAGGGGTCTTCCCACAGCGCCACATCCACCATATGTTCAAGCGTCCAGGGGCCACTAGGGTGTTTGGCGGTTGCAACAAACAGGCCTCGATTCGGTGTGCAGAAATACACATAAAAAACACTGTTATGGAAGCGAATGGACGGGGCCCAGGAGCCATCACCGTGAGCAGGTCGTTCGAATTTTTCGAAGGGTAGGCGTTCATAGACATGACCGATAATTTCCCAATTTACTAAGTCTTTGGAATGCAATACGGGTATCCCCGGCATAGCATTAAAACTGGAGGCAACCATATAAAAGTCATCGCCAACTTTAACTAAGTCTGGATCCGAGTAATCGGCAAATAAAACCGGATTTTTATATTCACCATTGCCCAGATCAGAAACCCAGGGCTCGGCGTAAATGAATAGCGAAACGAGGAATAAAAAGGAAAAGACAATAGCTCGCACCCGACCGTCCTCCAGACTATTATTTTTATACGTATGTTTTTTGCCAGTACGTCACATCCAACCAGCGTCCAAATTTAAAACCGACTTCATGAAGGTACCCTACCTGACGAAACCCACAGGCCTCCTGCAGACGTTCACTTGCCACATTTGGCGCTACGATAGTGGCAACGGCTACGTGGCAGCGACTCTGAGACAACAGCTCTCCGTACAAGGCTCGCCCATAACCTTTACCCGTAATGCCGGGCTTTAAATAAACCGCCGTTTCCACGGTATTACGGAAGGCACTGCGCTCGTGCCATTGACTGGCGTAAGCATAGCCAATAACAGCCCCGTTCAGCTCAGCAACTAACCAGGGCTGGCCTTGCCCCGTGACTTTTTCAACACGACCAGCCATATCCGACACGGTTATCGGTACCTCTTCAAACGTGATGACCGTATTTTCAATGTAGTGATTATAGATAGTGCAGAATTCCTGATAATCACTCGAATCACAGGGTCGAATATCCACAAATTTTATTCCGCTGGGACGATTTCAGTTCGGGTAATCAATGGATGAGATTCCTTTTTGCCATCGACATAAACGGCCAACCACTCTGCCAACCTTTGGCCCAAACGGTGACTCGCCTTTTTAGCATAGCTCTCACGAGGAGCTTTCGCATTAATCGCGCCGTAATGTAGGGTGTGATTTCTTGAAACATAGTCCACCACACCAAACACCAGAAAGCCGTAATTCATCAGCATATTAGTAATGGTCTGGCAGGTTAGTTCAGCGCCGCCTCCCCAGCCACCGGAAGTACTGAATGCACAACCAAATTTGCCGTCTATTTTCCCCCAGTGATCGATAAGGTCTTGATCGAAATACTTTTTAAGCTGCCAAGAAACCGTTCCAATATGGGTAGGCGACCCGACGGCCACACCGTCACACCAAAGCATATCCTCTGCTGTTGCCTCAGCAACACTCACCAGACGAACATCCATATCGCCAGTGGATTTAGCTCCCTCTGCAACCAACGCTGCCATTTCAGAAGTACAATCGGATAAAGAATGATAAAGCACTAATATTTTTGCCATACAACGGCCTCTAATTTTTATTAATTGGTTCAAATAAAAGGTTTTCCACTGTCGACGGACAACGGGGGCACAAAGCAAAACCCTGTGCATTCACTTCCCCCTCGTTGTTTACAACATATAGATACAAGCCTCCGCCCCCCTTTGACTGCAATCCATTCATCCTGGTCGCAAATTTAAGGCTTGAGTCCGACCACGCGATCGGTATTTGGATCTCTGGATCGGTGCAGGATTCCCACTGTGCTTGACTGCAGATCAAGATTCTATGCCATGAATCGTCAACATAGAGTGTATCAAAGTATTCATAGGAACCAGGCTGGGCACCGTTTGAAACTTGATTTTGGTAGATATCACCATATTTTTCGGGGTATTCCGTTGTTCGAAAGCGAAAGCGTTTATCACTCGACCACCCCTTAACGCGGTTTTGCCAGAAATAAAATTGCCCATCGACTTGGTCTATCGAGCCTGCCTGATACTGAGCTTCCTCAATAACCCAGCGGTATTTAGCACCATCAATGACATTCGCCCAGTTTTTAGACCACAGAGTGGAAACCTGGGTATATTCGCTAACAAACATATCCTGCAACCAGGAACCATCACCTAATCCAACGTAGGAGTTGTTCATTTGCCCTCCAGCAAAATCTCCCCAAAAGCTTAAAACCTTATGGTTGAAGGTATGAAAAATACCTGCGCCTTCATTACTTTTCGCAGAAAATATTGGCTAGAGCAGTTCCGTATCCTCTTTTTGATAGAGGTGTAATATGTCTCCTGTAACGACGGATTCAATCGCGGATGCGTCATGAATATTGCCGTAATCATTGGAATAGTAAGCCGTTCCTTTCACAGAGCTATCAACTTTCAATTGTATTATTTTGCCAACCACGTTGCGATCCTCCGTGGCCATCAGCATGCCTGTGGCCAGATCTGCCTCTTCCCCTAAAGGAAGTAAATCAACATATCGGGTTCTGATCGCATAATGTTTAGAAACATCAAAATCGTCATAGCGTTTACGCCAAAGATAGGCGCGATCGGAAACGAAACTTACTCGACCAAGAATGGCGCCACTATTTAAGCCAAAGTCCGTCCTTACTACGGCAGATGAGCCCTCTGCGACAATCGCACCGTGATCAGATAGCGTTAGGCGCTCACCGTTAAACGTGGAATCCCACTCTGTTTTTCTTCCCAACCTCGAAGGCTCCATTCCGTCATCGGCGCACCAATAAAGCAGTGGCTTTACAGAAGCCTTTGTTCCAAAGCTCAATCCATTTACCGTAATTATTTCCCCGTGGGCCAGCGGGCCTTCCGTGCTCACAATCTTCGGAATAGTGGCAAGAGACTCTACAGCAATAGAAAACAACAGCGAAACAGCAATACATTTCCATTCTTTAAGTTTCATTCAATCTCTCCATAATTAATTTCGATCATCCCCGATCATATTATCGTAGCGTTTTACTCAGAAGAATCTCCACAATTCATCACAATTGTGACAAGGTTACGCCACATCATCCAGGTAGGATTTAAAGAACAACATTCGAGGGAATCCGATATGAACTTACGCCTGCTTCCGTGCCTACTTATAACGCTGCTGCTTTCCGCATGTAACGATGCACCACAAGAGCCCGACCAAGCACGGGTATCAATACCAACTCCCACGGTAGAACCAGCGGTATTACCGTCACTACCTCGAACCAAAGAAGCTTCCTCCGAAGGCACCGCTGGCGCTCCGGAAACGGCCGTCGCGGACGAAGAACTCTCCGATCAGGAAGATGATTTATCTGCCAATATAGGCAACCAGATCCCCATACAAGTTCTGGATATATCCGAAAGCAACCGCGAAGGGAAAAATGCCATTGCGGTTACCTTTAATACAGCCGTCGATACGAGTAATGACATTCAAAGCTATTTTGTTATTCACCAAGGCAACGGTAGCCCGGTAGACGGCAGCTGGATTGTTGGTAAAGACACCCGCAAGGTGTGGTTTCTTAATACCGAGCCACAACGTTCTTACAAGGTAACCATAAACCCTGGCCTACCCGCACAGAACAAAAGCGAACTGTTTTACAGCCGCAGCGAAATGATTAGCACCCGCGCACTTAAACCCAGTGTTAACTTCGATTCCGATGGTGCAATTCTGCCCTTAGGCTACACTTCGGGACTGCCCGTCGTTAGTGTTAATATTGCAGAAATTGATGTGGATTTCTTTCGTATAAAAGATAAGCACATCAGTGATTTTACCGATCACGCCAAACACTACGGTCGCAAGGGCTGGTACGCTGAGCGTATGTCCTCTTTTGGCGAACTGATCTACAGTGCGCGCTTCCACCTCAACCCACCGAAAAATACCCGCGTCAAACGCAATCTCGATATTCAGCAGTTCGAACAATTACAAAAACCTGGATTATATCTCGCGATAATGCGCCAGGCGGGAAACTATGAAGAAAAAGAAATTACCTGGTTCTCCATTACTGATATTGGCCTGCATATTCGCCAGTATAAAAACCAGATGGATGTCCACGCAGCGTCCCTGGCAACCGGCAAACCTTTGCGCGATATTGAACTACAACTAATCGATAATCAAAACCAAGTAATCGCCAACAATACAACCACCCAAAAAGGTCTCGCTAGTTTTAGCGGGCACTTTCCTAACGCGCGCTTGCTGATTGCAAAAACAAACAAACAATACACGCTGCTGAACCTCCAGCAGCCGGCTCTAGACCTGTCCGAATTCGATTTAGGCTCCCGGCCACAACTACCTAACGAACTATTTATTTACAGCCCACGCGACCTCTACCGCCCAGGGGAAGCCGCTCAATTTAGCGGCCTGTTACGCGATCACGATGGCAGGTTGGCGCAAACTGCAGTACTGAGCGCCGATATCCGCAACCCCGCTGGCAGCAATGTAAAAAGCTTTAAGTGGCAACCGGATAAGCAAGGCTATTTCGAATACAACTGGGCAATACCCTCCACCGCACCTACAGGAAGATGGCAATTGGTTGTCTCCGGCATTATGGAGAAGCCAGTGAGTTACAGCTTCAATGTGGAAGAGTTCCTGCCGGAGCGGATGAAGCTCACACTAGCTAATGGTGACGAGCGCAGCGTGATAACAAACAAGCTTGCCAACATTGAATTGCCAATACTGGGTGAATACCTTTACGGCGCGCCCGCTGCGGGAAATAAGCTTGGTAGCATGGTACAGGTTTCTCACTGGCGTGAACCATTGGAAATGTTCAAAGGCTTCAGCTTTGGTAACCTTAACGATAGCAGCTTTTCAAAACAGCAAAAACTCGACGATATCTTGCTCGACAAAAATGGTCAGACCACGCTCAAAATACCCTCTTCATGGAAAAAAACCGTCTCGCCCCTAAAAGTAAACCTAATCGCCAATTTATTCGAATCCGGTGGTCGTCCCATTACCCGAGCACACCCCATCTTGATTTGGCCGGAAAAACATCTGATCGGCATACGTCCACACTTTGGCAATAAAAACCCCAAACCCGGCAGCCACGCAAAATTTGATTTAATTAACGCAAGCAGCACAGGCGAATTAAAAGCCGTAAGTAACGTGGACGTAAAGCTTATCCGTGAAGATCGCCAGTATTTTTGGGAATATAACCAGCACCGCGGCTGGCACTGGAACTACACGGAAAAAGAGTTTGCCGTTGTTAGCGAAACCCTTTCTCTTGATGAAAAACAGGCGCAAACCATTTCTTATCCTGTTGAATGGGGACGCTACCGGCTCGAAGCCCGAAACAGTGATGGCAATACGCTAACGAGCGTTCGATTTTTCGCTGGTCGCGATTGGTACTATGACTGGAAAAATGCGAAAACTGCCGCAGCCGCAGCCGCAAGGCCCGATAAAATCAACCTTGCATTAGACAAAAATGCCTATAAAAGCGACGTCGTCGCCCAACTTAAAATTTTACCTCCCGCCGATGGTCAGGTATTAATTTTGGTGGAATCCGATATACCACTATGGAGCAAGAAAATCTCCGTGAGTACGGAAGGTACTATTGTTGACATCCCCATCAATAAAAACTGGGACAGCCACAACCTGTATATCTCGGCGTTACTGCTTCAACCAATTGAGAAAAAAGTCAAAACCACACCCAAGCGTGCATTGGGGTTAATTCATTTGCCTTTGGATCGCGAAGCGCGAAAATTGACACTCGATATCGATAGCCCAGAAAAATTACTGCCCGAATCCACACTTACAGCGACCCTCACACTCGACAGGCTTACGCAAACGAACACCCACGTAACACTTGCAGCGGTGGATGTTGGTGTTCTCAATATTACCGACTTCAAAACACCCGACCCCTTCGAGTTTTTTTTCGGTAAACGCCGCTACAGCGTGGATTCAAAAGATATCTATGCCGATGTTATTGAAGCGAATCAATCTAACGTCGCCCAGTACCGCTTCGGCGGCGATGCCGATCTGGTTCGCGGAGGGAAGAATCCGCAAAGTGAAGTACAAATAATCTCGTTGTTTCGCGGGCCGGTGAAGTTTGATAGCAACGGTAAAGCCGAAGTTAAACTCGACATTCCCGACTTTAACGGGCGGCTGAAATTAATGGCGCTGGCCTTTAATGACAATGCTTACGGGAGCGGTGACAGAGAAGTCACTGTGGCCGCCCCCATTGTGGCAGAAATTGCTATGCCGCGATTTTTAGCCGCAGGTGATCACAGCAGTATTGCCCTGGATGTACAAAACCTAACAGAAGAACCCCAAGCCCTGACGGTTAATCTAAGTAGCGAATGGCCGCTAGACTTAGCTTCAAGCGATCGCGCCATTACACTTAAACCAAAGGAGAAAACAACGTTTCATTACGACGTTCACGCCGTAGGGCATGAAGGTCTGGCCACCATTCGGGCCGAAATCAGCGGTGACGATATCGAAAATTTTTCCCGCAGTTGGAAATTGGGCACAAGACCCGCTTACCCGGCGATTACCCAAAGTATTCACCGTATTTTAAAACCCGGAGAACCCTTCGATATTTCTCCATCTCTACTCGCCGACGCCTTACCCGGTACCCTACAAGCCAGCGCGACACTCTCGCCGGCCATAAATTTGCATATTAATGATCAGTTAAACAATCTTCTGGCCTACCCCTATGGCTGCCTTGAGCAAACCTCTAGTCGCGCTTGGCCACTAACCTTCGCTACTCCGGAGAATCAGACACGATTCAATTTAAACCCCATTGCAGAAGCCTCGCGGCGAGATATGATTCAAAAAGGTATCGACCGCATATTGAGCTTCCAGCGCAGTAACGGTTCTTTCGGTTTATGGAGTAAAGATTCACCAGAGGAACATTGGCTAACGGTATACGCAACCGATTTTTTATTAAACGCTAAACAGATGGGCATGGATGTACCGAGCAAACCTCTGAAAAAAGCATTGGATAGGCTCAACCAGTATTTACACAGTTCCCGTACTTTCATTCACCAGCGCTGGTCCCATTCACCAGAGCACTACGCCTTTGCCACGCGTGCCTATGCAGGTTACGTACTCAGCCAATTAAATCGAGCGCCGCTGGGTGCACTACGCAATCTCTATACTCGCGATTTTGACGATGCCAACTCGGGCTTTTCACAAATTCAGCTCGGCTTGGCATTGTTGAAAATGGGTGATAAACAAAGCGGTAATCAGGCTCTAGAAAGAGCTCTCGATAATTTTGATGAGGAGTACCGTTACTGGGGCGACTATGGCAGCAATATTCGTGATCTCGGTATGAGTATTTATCTCTTAATAGAAAACAAGTATCAATCCGATGCCACTCTGGAACTTGCCATTCAATTGCAACAGTCCGTTCGATCACGACAATGGCTAAGTACACAAGAGCGAATATCCCTATTTATGGCTGGTATCGCACTGGAACAAAACCTGCAAACACCCTGGAAGGCTCAATGGCAACTGACCGGAGAATCACCGGAAACGCTGCACCAAACCCAAGCCTGGTCCCGCAACTTAAGTGCAGAACACATTCAACAAGGCTTTAGTCTTCACTCGCAACACGATAAGCCGCTTTACCTCAGTACCTTAATAAATGGCTATAGCAAGGTGGCCCCAAAGCCGCAAAGCCACGACATTGATATCGAGCGCCGCTGGTACAACAGCAAGGGAGAGGCGATAACGCCTAGCACTGTAAAAGCGGGTGACCTTTTACTCGGGCATTTGATCGTTACCTCGAACAGGCGTGTGCCCGATGCACTGGTAGTTAACCTGCTACCTGCAGGGCTTGAATTAGAAAATCAAAACCTTGATAACGCTACCCCAATGGATAATTTTATTATTGACGGGCAGACAGTATCGAAACTCGAAGAGGAAACGGAATTTAAGACCCGCGAATACCGCGACGATAGATTCGTAGCCGCATTGACCCAACACAACTACCGTACCAGTCATATCTTTTTTATGGCGCGCGCGGTTACACCCGGCACATACATTGTGCCACCACCCATCATTGAGGATATGTACCGACCGGAGATTCGCGCAATAGGAAACTCACTGGAAAGTATGACCATTGTGGCGGAATAAACCCAAAACTATACCCGAAACCACAGCTGGCACGATGTTCGATAATTAACCCGCACATTAGCGACTAAACATTGAGTGCGAAAACACGAACATCGCTGTCAGCCTATATACGAGCGTTAAGTTATATCCAATGCTACACCGCTACGCAAAAAAATACTCCCGGGTAATCACAGCAGCGATGGTGATTACCGCGCTACTATGTTCAACAATCTTGCTCGATTTTCTATTCCCTTTAAAGCTACCAAGCCCCGACGATTTATTTACGCGTGTTGTTGTCGATAAAGACGGGCGCCCCCTTAGAGCATTTCCCGATAGTAAAGGCGTTTGGCGTTACGCGATCACACTGGAAGACATCTCTCCTCTCTATCTCGAAGCGCTGTTGAATTATGAAGATCGACGATTCTGGCAACATCCCGGCATCGATCCTCTCGCCTTGGCCCGAGCAACCATCAGCAATATACGCCACAAAACCATTATTTCCGGAGGATCAACATTATCTATGCAGGTCGCAAGGCTACTGCATCCGCATTCGCGTAGCATTTCCGGCAAGTTGTATCAAATATTGCGCACACTGCAATTGGAATGGCATTTAAGTAAAAAGCAGATTCTTACGCTCTATTGCAATATTGCCCCTTTCGGAGGAACCGTCGAAGGCGTGCAGGCGGCGAGTTTTACCTACCTAAACAAACCGGCTTCAGAACTTACACGCGCAGAAGCCGCACTGCTTGCCGTACTACCTCAATCCCCCACGCGCTTCCGCCCGGACCTTCACCCACAGGCGGCGCAAAACGCGAGAGATAAAGTCCTCGACCGTTTAAACGCCTTCGGCAAGTGGAGTACAGATGAAGTCGACAGCGCGAAACTGGAACCGGTGATAGCCTATCGCCATGCGCCACCACAATATGCACCGCTTTTATCACGCAGGCTTATCACTCAACAACAAGGGATTACCCACACCATTCAAACCACCGTGGATGGCGAACTACAAAGAGCGCTGGAAGACTACCTGCACTATTACGTGGAAGGCCAAGCGGAAAAAACATCCGCCGCGGCACTGGTACTGGATAATACCGACAACAGCGTGCTCGCCTACATTGGAACCGCAGACTTCGGCAACCCCACACGCTTTGGCCACGTGGACATGGTGCAAGCCATACGCTCACCCGGCAGCACTCTTAAGCCCTTTTTATATGCCATGGCGATGGACAAGGGATTTATTCACTCACATTCCCTGCTCAACGATACACCACAGAACTGGCATGACTACCGACCGGGAAATTTCAGCGGCGGCTTTTCCGGCCCGGTAAGTGTCGCCGAGGCACTACAACGATCTCTAAATATTCCAGCCGTATCACTGATGGAAAAATTTGGGCCCGCCAATTTTTCTGCGCGTTTACAGAATGCTGGCCTTCAATTAATTTCTACGGATAAAAATGGTAACCTCGCGGTAATTCTTGGCGGCGTTGGTATTACGCTTGAGGATCTTGTTATAGGTTACAGCGCCTTCGCCAACAAGGGGCGAACCCGCCCACTCAAATACTTAAAAAAATCTCTGCCCGAGCAAGAAAGATTTTTCTTTAGTGAACAGGCGGCATGGACCACACAACACATTTTAAGTGGCGTCGACAGGCCCGATGCCATTCACCGTATATCGGCGCTGGCGAGCCGCGATAAACTTGCCTGGAAAACGGGTACAAGCTACGGTTTTCGCGACTCCTGGGCCATTGGCTTAGATCGCAATTACACCATCGGTGTATGGGTTGGCCGACCAGACGGCACTCCCAGCCCGGGCGCTAGTGGTCGATCACACGCAGGGCCACTATTGCACGCGATTGCCGATCATTTAGAAAATTCACGTCAACCTATAGCAAAACCTCAAAAGATTAAGCAGCAAGAAATTTGCTGGCCGCTGGGAACCTTAAAGAACGAGCAGGAGCTCAAACATTGTCATGCAACCCACCTCGCCTGGATAATAAACGATACCGTGCCCCCTACTTGGCCAGACAAACTACAACCCTTTAGAAAAAACCCACTACTCTACAGTACCGACACAAAAACAGGGGATCGCGTACACAGTGGTTGTAGCAACGAAAACATCCAACAGCAAAGCGTCGCGCTCTGGCCGTTGTCATTGGAGCCCTGGATTAAGCCCGCCTATCGACAGCGACGGCAGCTACCTCCTCTTTCTCCCGAATGCCCTCAAGCAGTTGATAGTGGTGTAGATATAAAAATTGGTCGTCTGGAAACAGGCAGTATTTTTCAGGCACCCGTAAACCTTAATCGGGCGCTGGCTATTCCACTACAGGCCAGTGGCGGGGAAGGTATTCACAGTTGGTATATTAACGGCCACTTTCACCACCAGTCGCACGCCTCAGCCGCCGGAACGGCGATTATAGACAAAGCTGGGGAGTACCAGATTGTGGTAAGTGATAGCAGGGGAAATGTGGATAAAGTTAGAGTGGAGGTTCGCTAAACGACTAGGTGATTGTACTGACAACGCAATTTCGACCATCGCCTTTTGCTTTATACAAATTTCTATCGACACTAATCAGGTAAGCATCTTTGGTATCCTCTTTAGTCGGTATTTTGGTCAAAACGCCAATAGAGATAGTGACATAATTACTCACATCACTCCTCTCATTGGGTATTTTTAGTGCTTCAACCGATAACCGAACG
Organism: Teredinibacter haidensis; assembly: GCF_014211975.1. Taxonomy (NCBI): domain Bacteria; kingdom Pseudomonadati; phylum Pseudomonadota; class Gammaproteobacteria; order Cellvibrionales; family Cellvibrionaceae; genus Teredinibacter; species Teredinibacter haidensis. Next base: position 4,565,165 of record NZ_CP060084.1, on the reverse strand, counting down.
TTTTCTGCAAACGCTAATGCATCCTCAGGCGCTAGACTCGAGGATACGATGTAAAACTCTTCACCCCCTACCCGAAAACAAAAATCGCCAGATCGACGGCACGCTTTCCCGACCATATCGGCCACTTTTTTTAAGGCCTCATCTCCAGAAGAATGCCCGTAACGATCATTCAATTTTTTAAAGAAATCGATATCCACGGCGATCAAGCTAACACTGCTGGCATTTCGCCTTCCGCGCTGAAGCTCCAAACGTAAAACCTCGTCGAAATGACGTCGATTATGCAGCCCCGTTAATTGATCGGTAATCGTGAGTTTTTCCAGTTCGGCATTCGCCTGTTTCAATTCATTTTCAACTTCCTGCCGCCGTAACCTTTCGCGCATAAGCTCAAGCGCTCTACTGGACAGGCTGTTGCACACGCCCAAGACCGTATCCGTGAACACATTGATGGAATCCTCCATCTTTTCCTCCGCTTGTTGCTTAGCGGCCTCTATATCCAACCCTTGCTGAATCCCTTTCACCACTAAAGCCAGCTTCCGGTCGTCATCGAGAATATGAATGGCAAGCCAGCGAATAAGGAAACGTACAACGTCCTCTATTACTTCACGAAAAGGCTTGTGTTCACCCTGTTCCTTTATCTCTCTCACCCTAGGTAGGAAAGATTGATGGCTGTACAAGTGAGATTCACACCACTCATCACCGTCCAAGTATTCACTCCAAACCTTTTCTTCATCTTTGAAGTGATAGGCGGCGTAAGCCGCTAGATCTTCGAAAACCGACTCAATTTCCAGCTTATCCTCACGCACAAGCGTATCCGCCAACCTGTTCAGCAACACAACCAAAGTTTTATGTTGTTCATCGAGATGCGGAATCCCCATTTCTAGATTACTGCTCCAGGGGAAAACTTCTATATGCTCAAGCTCCATCGTTCACCATATCCATTTCACACCTCCATACACCGGGAATGCAGGTTTCATTATTCATTTATTCTAGCTGTTTTTCGCGACTATTGTGCTGGCGACACTCAACGCACAGCAGTCCTGTTTAAACGGGACACCAAAACTTATTTGAACTTGATCAGAGATTCCCTAAATTTTACCCGTTTATTCGGTTTCGACCTTCGGACTTAGCTCGGTGCAAATTTTTCTCCACAAGCACCAGAAAGGTCTCAGTGGAATCAGTGTCGCCGGGAATTTTTGCGGTTACACCGAGTGACACACTCAAGAAATCGTCCGCAGCGCTGCCCGCATTAGGGATTTTTAGATCGGAAATGGTAGTTCTAACTTTTTCCGCAAAGGAGAAAGTATCGTCATGATTGGCGTTCACCGACAAAATCATAAACTCCTCGCCACCTACCCGGAAAGCAAAATCATCTGAACGACAACAAGCGCCACCTATCGCTTCACCAACCCTTTTCAGTACTTCGTCGCCCCGCTTACGACCATAAGCATCGTTCAAGTTTCTAAAAGAATCAATATCCAACGAAACGAGGCTTATATACGTCGAATTTCTTCTCGCCCGACGAAATTCCCGTTGAAAGACTTCATTAAAATGGCCACGACTATACAGGCCTGTGAGTTGATCCGTTATCGATAGCTTATCAAACCCCTTTTTCGCCTCAAGCAGTTGCTGTTCTGCGTTTTTACGTTTGAGACGTTCGCGCAGTAATTCCATCGCGCACAAGGACAGATCGTCATACATATTGATCACAGTATCGATTAGAACACGAGTAGCGCCACCCATTTTTTTACTGGATCGCAGCTTGGCCTCTTCCAAACTTAAGCCTTTGTTCACACCGTCGACCACATAGCTCATTTTTTTATCATCATCGATAATATGCAAGGCCAGCCAGCGAATCAGGAAACGTACAACCTTTTCGATAATCACCTGCGGAGATTCGCTCTTATCTTCCTGTAGTTTCATCAACCGGGGTAAAAAAGAGGTGTGGCTCGCCATATGCGTCTCGAACCAAGGGTCACTAACGAAAGACTCCTTCCAAATATTCTCTTCCGTTTCGAAGTGATAGGACGCGTAATCTGCAAGCTCTTCAAAAACGCTTATCATTTCAATCTGATCTTCATGAACCAGGCTATTCGCTAGCGTATTGATAAGCGCAACCAGTATTTGATGCTGCTCATCAATCTGCTTGATACCTGTTTCAAAGTTCTGATTCCAAGGAAAAACGTCTATATGCTCAAATTGCATAACTGCTCCCTAAGCCTACCGTCCAAAATGGTTAGCCCCCGTTAACCAAGACGTAAAAAATGCCGCCTCAGGAACAAAGGGTTGTTAGTTATCGTAATTATCTTTTCATTCTAGACAGTTTTACGAGTTCTTCTCGACTTATAGCTCAATCCAGATCAAAAGAGCCCTATGTTTTGCCGCAAACCGACAAAGCTTAAGAGCAACACAAATACCCTTGCCATAACGGCACCGGAATCCTCAAACCAAGTAAATAGTGTTAGCATGTTTATTCTACGGATAAGCCATTTCAGGGAGCATCTGGAGCCGCTATGAAGAAAACATTATCGCTAACCGCCACATTTTTTGGCCTTTTCTTTTTTTTCGCCCTCGCCGTTTTCAACTCCGTGGTCGCCAGCCCACTGTCGGACTCACCCTCCGCCAGCATTGGCCCAGAGCTGTCAAAACAAGCCAAAATGCGCTCCAGTACGGACGGTGCCGAAGTGCTCCATTCCATCGCAGAGGCCAACCTGGATGAAAAGGGTTTCTGGTCCAGGCGCGACTATATCTCGATCCGTATCAACGACCAGGAAGCCGCGCGCGACTACGGTCGTATTGCTATCACCTACAACCACTACTACTCGGAAGCCCTGCTGGAATTTGCCAATGTTGTAACCCCGAATGGCAAGGTTACCGCTGTGGCAGAAGATGCCGTTCAACTGCGGGTGACGGGCGGCGGGCAAGATTTTTATAACGACCGAAGCGAAATCGTATTCTCTCTACCTAATATTGCACCCGGCTCCACCATTGAGTTCCAGTACGTCAACACCACTAAACGACGCGCCATCACCACGGTTTCTAGTGACGTCGCGGGCCCCCACTGGTTCCAGCGCAGGGTTGGCCACGATGGTTGGAGAGCGGACGCCGTACGCAATTTCCAATACACCCTCAGCAGCCCCCGCGGCCTGAAATTCCTCACCAAGACAAACGGAAGTTTTAAAAAAGAGCCCAAGGTCTCTGCTCAGGGCGACCGCAGGGTAAGCCGATGGCGCTGGAAGGACATTCCCTCCACGCCACTTGAATCCCACCTCTTGCCCATGCATAACATTCTGCCCAGCGTTCGCGTCTCAACCAGTCGTGACTGGTCGCAGGTAGACGCCTGGACATGGGAGAAAGTTGCCGACAAGTTGAATAAAACACCGGCACTGGAAAAAGTAATAAAACAACTGAAGCTGCCAGATAACGCCAGCCGCGAAACAAAAATTCGCGCGGTTTATCAGTTTATGCAACACAATATTCGATATGTATTTGCGCATCTGGGCCGCGGGGGCTACGAGCCGCACTACCCGGATGAAGCACTGAAAAACGGTTATGGCGATTGCAAAGATCAAACAGTGCTTACCATTGCCCTGCTACGAATACTGGGAGTCGAAGCTCTACCGGTACTTGTCGAAACACCCGGTTCAGGCAAGTCAGATACCACGCTGGTACACCTGATTTTTGACCATATGCTGGTCTGGATTCCACCTGAGGGAGAAGAACCTGCGCTGTGGCTGGACACCACAGCAGACCGGGCGCTTTACCCTGGGATGTCGAATTATCTCGCCGACCAACCCGCACTGATTGTGAACGGTAACGGCGGTATATTCAAAGCGGTAGACGCCGAGATGCCCGCCAATATCGCAACACTGAACCTCGATTATCGAGAGACCAACGGCTTAACGGTTGTGAACGCCGTGTATTCTGGCAGTGGAAGTTTCGAACAGAGCTTACGCCAATGGTGGAAGCACGACACCAATCGTGACACCAGCGTAGCTCAATTCCTCGGTGGCATTTTTGAGAACAAAGGCCAATACACCGTTACCAGTGAAGTGCGCAATGCAGAGAATCTCTTTGAGCCCACAGCACTTCATGCGGAGTTCGTGTTTAAATCGCCGCAGGAGATACCTACCTACGGCACTTCTTTTGGCCAACTATACAACCTTGTCGGCGAAGCCAAGAGTATGCAGATTCCGGAAAGCCGTAAAAATATCTGGTATGACCCCTACCCGCTAGAATACCGTCTGAAGAGTCTACTGCACGGCGATACTGGCGTGGTTCCTGCGTTGATAAGCAGCTCCGACCTCACTAAAACCCCTTACTTTGAATTGATGCAAAGCGGAAAAGTAGAAGGCAATAACTACGTCGTAGAAATCAGTTTTATCAAACCGCCCTTGAAACTCTCGGTCGACGAGTACCAGCGATACTTTACTGCACTACTGAAATTGGGTGAATTGCAGAATTGGGTTGTAAGCATGCAGAAAGACCCAAAAAAACAGCGTCTGGCCGTAACCGACAACCTTAAGCAAAAACACGGTCTCGAAAGTGTGGAGTATCAATTAGCACTGGCTCGCAAATACCTGGATGCGGGTGAATTTCCTGAAGCGCTCATTCCGGCAGAAGAAGCCGTTCGCTTGAACCCCAATAGCGCTGAAGCCTGGTTCGTACTGGGTACGGCCCAAGGCTTTAACACCTTGATCGATCAAGCCAACGCCTCTTTCAAAAAAGCCAAATCTCTGGGTTATCTACCTTAAGGAAATACAATGAAAGGGATAATCAAAATCAGCCTGCTAGGCGCTCTACTCGCGTTACTAAGTGGGTGTAACACAACACAAGTAAAACCACAGGCACCGCAAAATCAGACCGCCTTTGCAATGGGTACAGAAGCCTACACAGCTTTTTTGAACAGCGGCTCCAGTGAGCAGATTAGTGCAGCCGTTTATTACCTAAATAGGGCTTTGCTCGAGCACCCACAAAAAGTCATGGTGCAAAAAAATCATTACCTCAGCCACTATATGCAAACAGCTTATTTTGGAGGCGACAGCATTGCGCCTTTACGCAATATTTTTTACGCATTACATCCCGCAATTCAAAAAGAAGTGCCACCACCAACACGCCTGCTGTATTTCGATGCAAAAGAAGATAAAAACATCAGCGACGAAGAATTTGAAAGCCTGATTCACGAAATGATTCGCGAGCAACCCATCAATGCAAGTAGCTGGAATTCGTTATCCACGTATTACGAAAATCGCCAAAACTATTGGCTGGCGCTCGCAGCAGCGAAACAGGCCAACCAATTGGAGCCGGACAATATCAACATACTGTATCAACTGGGCGACAGTATTAACGATGTTATCCAGCAAAGTGATTGTGTCTACGAACAAAAAGAGTATGCAAAACGCGCAGTCTCTTACATCGCAAAAGCAGCAGCAAAAGAACCCAACCAGCTTTACTTGGATAACGCCAGCCTCCAGTACCTGCGGCTCGGTTTATTCCCGATGGCTTATCATCAGGGTAAGAAAGCCTGGGAAGCAGAAAAAAACAAGTGGACAGCATACCACTACGGTGAAGCGTCATTACATTTAAATCATTACAATGAAGCGCTTGAAGCAGCACGTTTTTCTATCGAAAACAACGATGCCGTTACCGGCTTTATTTTGCAAGCACAGGCTTATGTTGGCCAGGGCAGCTTTGCCAAGGCCATACAATCGCTAGATGCTCTGGAAAATTATTGGGCCGAAAATCCAAGAGGAAATCAATACCCGCTTCAGGCGTTACATAAAGAGTGGCTATACTCACTGTTAAGTTCAAAAAAAAATGCCCCGGCAGTTTCTCTAAAAAATGACGAACAAAACTGGGTCAATACGGTACTTACTCAGTTCTCGACAGAGAAGGGCCAGCTGCCGCCATCATTGGTTACGCAAGCCGAGAACCAATGTGAAATGACCGAAGCCTACTTTTATGACGCCTACAAATACTGGCTACAGGGGGATATGGTACGAACCAAGGAATACTTAGCTAAAGCCGCCAATAGTGACACAACGCTTTATGATGAATATACCTGGGCGAATCTGTTGCTGAATTCACCCTTGTTAGATTAGTAAGCAAAAGCGGCTCACGATATTGTGAACCGCTTTTATTAGCGTTATTTTTCGATTGGCTCTCCGGTTTTAGGGTCAATCCTATCCAAAGACGGCCCCTCATAACTATTCAGCAATAACGCCGCTGCCGCTTCACCGTATCTCTCAAACCAAAAATCGCCCATCTTTTTCAAGCGCCGGATGTTTTCCTTGCTGATGTCATCCATTGCATCGTCGGGCACATCTGTCATACCTGGCTGAACTGTCATTTCTGCATTTACGCGAATACAACTGCCTGGGTTGGTGATCGTCAACACCTGGTATGCAACGACGCGCTCATCGGTCAATACATCGAGAATTTCACCCTTGGTAAACCACTGCAACGCACCCCATTTACTGGAAGCCCGGCCATTAATTTTTCGTGTTCTGTAACCCGTACCGATGGATAACACACGAAGCTTATCAATAGGGATTTCCGACCAGGCTTTCCTCGCCTCGGCGATAGCGCACATTGTCGGGTTATTCGCCGTTACGCCACCATCGACCAACCATAGGTCCTCACAGCCCGTAGGGCTTTCCATTTCTTTTGTCGGAAAATACGTAGGCGCCGCACTGGAAGCATCAGCGACTCGATAAGACGGTATTTTGCAGTGACCATCGTGTGTCGACTTAAAAACAACAGGCTTGCGACTCTCTACTCCGTAGGCAACAGCAAGCACATGTTTGTCAATCGGCACATCACTTAATTTGGCGTCACCCATTTTCTCTTTTAATAATTTTGTTTTTCCTTCCCCATCATATTTCGGTGCGTTAACACCATCGAACTCAAAAAATCCTTTATTTTCGGAAAATATTTTTTTAGCGTTCGGATAGCTGTACAGTGCGTTGATATCACTCATCGACATATCTGTTGTCGCCAGGGCGAGCGCAATAATACTACCGGTGCTGGTTCCTGCATAGAAATCTACATAGTCACGAATGGACGAGGCGCTATGTTCACGTACCAACTTTTCTTCCAGGCGGGTCAGAAATTGTGTCGTAGCTGCACCGCGAATACCACCACCGTCTAGGGATAGGATTAACTTAGTCATAATAAACTCCGTTTTAAACCAATGATGAAAGATCGATTAAACAGCGGCGCCTTCTGCAGGCGAGCAGAAAAAGCTAACGTGCTAACTTATCGACGCTCGTAAAGTTCTGCCATGCTAACAGAGCGACCATTTTCCGTCACCAGTCTCACATGTTTACGCTCCAGATCAGAAGGTTGATTCACGCCACAGGAATGCGCGATCATTTCCACATCGTGCACTATTTTTTTCTGGTAATTCGCCACGCGCCAGGCTTTATCTTCAACATTAAGCCCACGCTGTAACCTTGTATCGTGTGTGGTAATGCCGGTAGGGCAGGTGTTTTTGTTGCACTGCATTGCCTGAATGCAGCCGAGCGCAAACATAAACCCGCGTGCAGACACAATTGCATCTGCACCCGTAGCCAATGCCTCAGCCGCATAACCAGGCGTCACCAGTTTTCCCGAAGCAATCACTCGAATGCGCTGCTTTAAGTTGTGCTCGTTCAAAATATCCACTAGCAGGGGCAGGCTTTCTCGCAGAGGCAAACCCACATAATCCATCAAAGGCTGAGGTGCAGCACCACTGCCACCATCGGAACTATCGAGCGTAATAAAATCCGGCGCCTGCTCTATGCCACGCGCATGAATGACATCACACAATTCAATTAACCACGCAGGATCACCCATTACCAGTTTTATACCCGTAGGCTTACCGGTAAGGTCACGTACACGATTAACCATATCCAATAATTGCTGAGTGTTATTGATTTCCGGGTGTCGATTTGGGCTAATAGAGGCCTCGCCTTCCGGTATCCCACGAATCGCCGCAATTTCTGCGGTAACCTTTTCTGCGGGTAAAATTCCTCCTTTTCCGGGTTTCGCGCCCTGGCTGAGCTTAATTTCAAACATGCGAATATTCGGCTTTTCCGCCAGCGCTTTTAGCTTGCTTACGCTGAGTTCGCCCCGCTCGTTGCGCACACCGTATTTCGCCGTACCAATTTGCACAACAACATCAGCTCCACCCTCCAGATGGTAGGGTGAAACACCGCCCTCTCCTGTATTAATCCAGCAACCCGCTGAAGCAGCCCCCCCTGCAAGCGCCCTCACCGCAGGTTTTGATAACGCACCAAAACTCATACCTGAAATATTGAAAAAGCTCTTCGCTCTATAGGGAGTTTTACAGTAGGGCCCAAACTCGATAGGTGTGGAACAGGATTTTTCCTCTTCCAACACTGGGAATACCGAATTCACAAAATGATGATCGCCCACATTGGTGTCATTACGAGTGGAGCCAAATGCCAGCTCAGTTGAAACGTCTTTAGCTGCACGGTACACCCAAGTACGCACCGCCCGGTTAAACGGCATTTCCTCCCTGTCCAGGGCAAAAAAATACTGACGAAAAAACTCGCCCAAATGTTCAAACAAATAACGAAAACGACCAATGACGGGATAGTTTCGACGTATCGCAGACTTGGATTGATTAATATCCACAAAAAATAGAATCAACGCATAAGCCGCGCCCAAGCCAACAGCCAAAACAAATATAAAGGTGAGTAAAGAGAGGAGAGAGTGCAAACTGGCTTCCATGATTATTTCCTTTAATAGAACGAGAGCATTATAGGGTAGAATGTCCGTCATCACGTGTTATCAAGATTCTATATGACTGCCGAACTTTCTCCAGACTATATCGCGCGCTTCGCAGGCATTGGACGCCTCTACGGAACGGATGCAATGGCGGCCCTAGCAAAAGCACATTTTGCCGTTATCGGGCTCGGAGGGGTTGGTACCTGGGCCGCAGAGGCGCTGGCCCGCTCGGGGGTTGGAGAGCTAACTCTTATTGAACTGGACGATGTTTGTGTAACCAACACCAACCGTCAGATTCATGCCCTAAAGCCCCATATTGGTCAATCAAAAAATCAGGTAATGGCCGATCGCCTTAAAGCCATAAACCCGGAAATTACGCTACGCGTCGTCCACGATTTCCTGACTCAGACCAATCTTGAGCAGTACATCGGTGAGCAACACCACGTTATTATTGATGCCATTGATTCCGTGCATGTTAAGGCCGCGCTCGCAGCCTATTGCAGCCGACAGAAAATTCGCCTGGTTACCTGCGGCTCCTCTGGTGGAAAATTGAACCCTGCCCGCATTATGGTCGATGACCTCGGCTGCACCAAGTGTGACCCCCTACTGGCCAAAATGCGCAACCTTCTATACCACAAGCATAATTTTGCGCGTAGCAAAAACCGCCGCTTCCGTATTGATGCCGTGTATTCCGATGAACAAATGGTTTACCCAAAGGCCGACGGCTCAGTTTGTAGTAGTAAACAATATTTGCAGGATGGAGTGAAGCTAGACTGTGCAGGAGGCTTTGGCTCATCCGTGATGGTGACGGGCAGTTTTGGTTTTAACGCGGCAACCAAAGCGATTGAACGTTACCTAGCGAGAGGTTAAGACTTCGGAGCAAATCCAAAAGGAAACTTCAAATGTCTTCGTCCATCGAAATAAAGGAAATGTCTCCCACCGAAATCGAGTTTGCCCTGGAAGTCGAAAAAGCAGCATTTGCGAGCGAATCTGAAGCGCAGCTGTGTAAGGACCTATTCCAAGACTCATCAGCCGAGCCCTATCTATCTCTCCTCGCATTCGATCAAAAGCTGGCCGTGGGTCATATCCTTTTTACCAAGGCAACACTGGCAACTCTCCCGCAAAAAAACTTCCGCCTACTGGCACCACTTGCAGTCATTCCCAGCCACCAGAAACAAGGTATCGGCCTTCAATTAGTTCGCAAGGGGCTGGATATTCTCAGGCAGCAAAGGGTAGAGTGGGTTTTTGTGCTTGGCCATATTACGTACTACCCCAAAGCCGGCTTCTTTCCCGCGTACCAAATAAGCGTGGACCCGCCCTACCCCATCGCAGAGGAAGTGCGCGATGCCTGGATGGTTCATACCTTGGGAAACGATATTCAGCAACACCATAGCGCTAGGCTAGCCTGTTGCAGGGCTTTCGATAAGCCAGAGCACTGGCGTGAATAGGGGCTTCTTAGCCGATTCGGTGGAATAAGCGGAAAGCATTGGCGGTGGTTACTTTTTTAATGGTCTCCACACTGTCATTTCGCAACTCTGCCAGATGTTGAGCAATCTCCGGCAAATACTCTGGGCTATTCGCTTCGCCCTGACGGCCATTCAAGGGCATATCCGGCGCATCGGTTTCCAGCAATAAGCTTTCCAGCGGCATGCCCGCAATCGCATTTCGCGTTTTACTGGCTCTGGGATAAGTAATCGTTCCACCCACCCCCAAATAGAAACCCCGCTTCCAGTAGCTCTCAGCTAATTCCGGGCTACCGCTAAAACCATGGAGCACGCCGGTTAAGCGCTTAAACTTATTCAGGCACTGCAGGGTTTCGTTGTGAGCTTTTATGCAATGCAAAATAATGGGTAACCCCATATCTTCAGCAAGTGCACAGTGCCACTCTAAAATATGTATTTGTTTCTCCAGCGGAAAATTTCTCGAAAGGTCAATACCACACTCACCCATGGCAACGCATTTTTTGTGCTGAAGGTAAGGTACTATTTTCTCTCTATACGCATCCAGAGCAGACGATTCATTGGCTGAATCGGTAAAAACGGAAGCGAACCACCAGGGGTGAACACCCACAGAAAAATAAACACCCGAATAGCGCTCACACAAAGGAATCAGCGCCGGCCACTGTCGCGGCTCAACCCCTGGAATAACGATATTTTTTACACCCAGCAATAAGCATTTCTCCCATAGAGCATCACGCTGAGGTGTAAAAGCGTCGAAATCAAAATGGCAGTGACTGTCAATTAGCATGGAGTTCCTTTGCACAGAAAAAAACGCGGTAACACATGTTGCATGCAGAAGAACTAAACACGCAACTCTCGAACAACGTTGTTTAATTGATTCACTTCGTCATTAATAGTTTGTGAAAAGCCCTTTACAATGGAAGCTACTCGCGAGGTTTCGCTGGTGGCATCAGAAATAGAGGTCACCTTGTTATCGATTTCATGAGCTACGTGTGATTGCTCTTGCGCAGCCGTAGCAATTAACGTTGTCATCTGCTGAATATTACCAACGGCCTCAACAATTTTCTGCAATTCTGTATTTGCGCCATCCATTTCTCTAGCGCCTTTCTGCACCGCACTGGTACTGGACTCGACAACACTTACAGCTTTTGTGGTTTGATTCTGTAAGCGTTCAATGATCTTCTGAATTTCCTCGGTAGAGCTTTGCGTTTTTTGCGCAAGGGTTCTCACCTCATCAGCGACAACGGCAAAGCCCCGGCCCTGTTCACCTGCACGCGCGGCTTCAATCGCAGCGTTGAGCGCGAGCAAGTTAGTTTGTTCTGCGATGCCGGTAATCACCGTTAACACCTTGCCAATTTCCTGGCTGTCGAGATCCAACTGCTGCATAACACTCACGGCGCTTTCAAGATTATCAGACATTAAAACAATACTGTTGGAAGATTTCTTCATGATCTTGTAGCCGCTAGCCGCATCCTGATTCGCCTGATCCGCACTGGAAGCAGCCTCTGCCGCGTGATTTGCCACCTCATTTACAGTGGCAGACATTTCGTTCATCGCCGTAGCCACCTGCTCCAGCTCACGATGTTGATTAGCAACATGGTTCTCTGAATCTCGCGCCGCCGCACTAAGAGAGGAGGTTTGGCCCGAAATATTATGCGAAAGCGCCTGCACACCACTTACGACTTTACCCACTTGATCGATCATACAATTATAGGCTTGAAACATATCGCCCACTTCATTCTGGCTAGACTCTTCCTCAATTTTGCTGGAAAAATCGCCGCCGGCAACACCTAGCAGGCGCTCTCGAAGCAGCCGCACTTGATTCATTAACCAATAAAGACCGAGAAATTTTGCCAGCAGTGCAATCAAAATAATCAACATAGCTGCCACCATCGCCACAAACTGCTGATTTTTCATATTCTTGGTAGATTCAGCCGTCATGAGCCCAACGGCAATATTCATTTCTTTTAAAACAGCCGAACTTTGGTTTTTAATCTGTTCCAAATCCGGTCGCTGCTGCGAATTGATGTAACGGGTCACGGACTGCTGGTAACCATTCCAAACACCTTCAACTTTTTTTAACTGAGACTCAATCGCCTTCGTCGCAGGCGGTTGAATATCAGCATTGCGGTTACCTGCCAACAAATCCCTATGGGAGTTTTCAAATAAACCAATCGTGCTGCGAACAGCTTCCATCTGCTCGGCGCCGTTCACAACCAAAAAGGCTTCTTTTGCCAGGCGCTGGCTTAGCATTCGCTGCCTGCCAGCGATATCGACCGTATTCGCGCTCACCGACATGCTAATGTAGAGCGATAGTGAAGAAACAGATGCCAAAAGAACAATTAGCATAAAAGACACCGTAAACTGACCATCAATCGTTTTGATTCCCAGAGAGCGTACGATTCCATTTAACAGGTAGCCAAGCTGATAGCGCATCAAAGAACCTCAAATAATCATTCATTCTGAGTTAGTAGGGGCCGGAAGCTGTGTTGGAGCTCTCCCGCAAACCGTTTGTGTGTCCAGCGTCGCAACACATACGCCAATTTATTGTTGAACCTTGGGATTGTTAGTATAGGCACAGACGAAAGCTTTCGCCCCCTCCCGCATTCACGGCTTTCATACGTTATAATTCATGTTATTTTAATAACTACAGGTTGCCCTAATGAACGTAAGACCCTCTCTTTTTTCCCTCCTTGTATATGTTGGCTTTGTACTGTTTACAAGCGCTGCCATCGCAGAGACAACCATTACCGTCGAGGTTCACAGTGACCAGCCCGGCGCCACCATTCATCGCAATATCTATGGCCAGTTTATGGAGCATTTGGGCCGTGGCATTTATGAGGGCGTTTGGGTCGGAGAAGATTCAAAAATCCCCAATAAAAATGGCTACCGCAAAGATGTGGTTAAAGCCTTAAAAGCCCTTGAGGTTCCCCTGCTGAGGTGGCCGGGCGGCTGCTTTGCCGACGAATACCACTGGCGTGACGGTGTTGGCCCACGGGACCAACGACCGGTCACCATCAACACCACTTGGGGCGGTGTTTCAGACGACAACGCCTTCGGCACACACGAGTTTTTTGAACTGGCAGAAATGTTGGATGCAGAAGTGTATATCAACGGCAACCTCGGCACCGGCACCCCACGTGAGATGGCCGCCTGGCTCGAATATATGACCGCTGAAGGCGAATCCACCCTCGCCAACCTACGTCGAGCCAACGGCCGCGACAAACCCTGGAAGGTTGACTACTTCGCCATTGGCAACGAAGCCTGGGGCTGTGGCGGCACCATGACGCCCGACTACTACGCCAACCTATACAAACACTATGCTACCTTTGCCAAAACACCCGAAAATAATCGCCCGATAATGATCGCCAGTGGCGGCCACACAGAACAGACCGAATGGACCCAAACATTACTGGAGCAGGTGCCAAATACCTGGAGCCTGCGCATGAACGCCATTAGCCACCATTATTACACCCTGCCGACCGGCGACTGGGACAAGCACGGCCGCGCGCTAGCCTTTGGTGAGAACGAGTGGTTCTCCACCCTGAAAAACACCCTGCGTATCGAAGAATTTATCAAAGCCAATATCGCTATTATGGACAAGCTGGATCCGGAGAAAAAAGTGGGCTTCTACGTCGATGAGTGGGGCACTTGGTACGATGTAGAGCCCGGCGACAACCCAGGTTTCCTCTATCAGCAAAACACGATTCGAGATGCGGTGCTAACAGGCATGAACCTGAACATCTTCCATCAGTATGCTGAACGGGTACAGATGACCAACATAGCCCAAATGGTAAATGTGCTGCAGGCAATGATTCTTACGGATAAGGAAAAGATGCTGCTCACACCCACCTACCACGTATTCAAAATGTATATTCCGTTTCAGGATGCCACCGCCTACCCAGTTTCCATTTCCGGTGACAAGGGCTACCGCTTTGGGGAAGAAAGCATTCCAGGCATCAGCGCATCTGCAGCCAAGAGCAAAGATGGCAAGCTGTGGCTGGCGTTAGTAAACACTCACCCCTCAGAAGCAAAATCGGTTTCCATTGCCACCGCAGGCAAGCTGAGAACAGCCAAAGGTCAGTTATTAACCTCTGCCGCCATGGATGCCCATAACACCTTCGATTCACCCGAATCTGTGCAACCTAAAGAATACAAAGCCAAGGCTAAAGACGGTAGCTTGATACTTGATTTACCCGCAAAATCCGTTGTTGTGGTTGAGTTGAAATAAGCTTTACAGGGTTTCGTCTTGCTAAATACCACCCGACGCTCTTGTGTCAATTGGTACTTAGCAAGACGAACCCACATACCACCATCACACTGAAAGCGGTACACCCCGCCAATCTTCCCCGCGCTTAATTTTCTCCCAAACCTTCTCGTGAAAAAAGTAACCCACACTATTAACTGCGGGCTCCACCAGCGCGATAATGCCGCCCACAGCCCAATCGCCCGTGAGCGCCCATGCAACCGAAAACGCGATAACGAAGTGCATGGCCGTAAAAGTAAGTGACTTAATCATTTGCTCGATCTCCTGCTGTGTCCAAACATGCTAACAATAATACTTCTCATTTGCATCCGCCGATAGTTAATCAGGAGAATGACCGTAATAGGTTCTGACTATTAAATCGTGTCGGGCCCCTTGAGCACAATAAATAGAAAAAATGCCCCGGCGCAACTAATGCGCTTTTCATTAAATTGAAATCCAACCGTCAACAAAAGGTCTTGTTTTAACCAAAGCTTCATATGGCTGTTAACAAAACGTCACCGACCTTTACGAAACTGGCGCAAATAACTCGGGAGATCGCTATGACCGTTGCCAACCATATCAATGCTCGAACTGTTTGGATTTCAGATGTCCATTTGGGATTTAAAGATTGTAAAGCCGATTACCTCTACAAATTTTTGTGCTCGCTCAATTGTGACACGCTGTATTTGGTTGGCGATATTGTTGACTTATGGTCATTAAAAAAGCGCCTCTTTTGGCCGCAAGAGCACTACCATATTTTATTGAAGCTGTATGAACTGGCCGACAAAGGCACACGCGTTATTTATATACCCGGAAATCACGACGACCCCATGCGTCGCTTCGATGGGCAAAAATTTGGCCCTATCGAAATACTTCACGAACACGAATACGAAACCGTGGCAGGTAAAAAATTCTGGATACTTCACGGCGATGCTATGGACGCCTATATGAAATACGATTGGCTGACAAAAGTAACGGGCGATATTGCCTACACCTTTCTGCTTTTCTTGAATCGCTGGGGCAACCGCTTTCGTCGACTATGCGGCATGCAATATTTTTCCCTCGCCGGCCAGATTAAAGAAAATGTACACGGCGCACGCGCCGCGATTCAACGCTATAAAAAACAGTGTATAGACGAAGCCCGCAAGAAAGGCTACGACGGCGTTATCTGCGGGCATATTCACAGCTCCGATTTAGACACCAGCAACGGTTTTACCTACGCCAACACCGGCGACTGGATTGAAAGCTGTACAGCGCTCACCGAAGACTACTCCGGCAAAATGCGCTTACTCCATTTTGTAGACAAAGTAGAGTGGAGAGAACCTGCGCAGAAACCCGAAGCGGCTGATTTAAATGCGGCTTAACCGCTCGCGGCTGAGTGAGCTGCTGGATTCTGACGCGCTTCACTGACAGAAACCTATCCTGCTTACGGCCTTCGTTTCACGGTTCCAGTAGCGTCCCACTGCGTACGCTCAAGAGGGCGGCTAGACCGCCGCTCCCCTGCCAAACCGGCTTTGCCCCTTCGCCGCACACCTATTTAAGCTCAACGTGCGATCTACTTATTCTGGTAGACACCGCTCTTAAGCATCCACATGCCTGCCGCCCATCACTGGACATAAAAAACCCGGCCTTTTTAGGGGCCGGGAAAAGTATGCCTGAAGAATCGATCTTCGATTCTAATGTAACAACCAACAATGAATCCTTTCCGTTCGTCCTAAACATTGAAGAGACTCTTCCATTCCCTTCGTTCTACCATCCATGCCAGATAAGGGATACCTGCGAACTGTATCACTATCGTTATTGTTTGTTTTTGATTATTGAAACTCCGTTTTTTTATAGCCGTTATTGTATTGTGTGATTTTGAAAAACATATGACAAGCTGAAATAATTTAAAACAGATAAATCATTCAGAACTCACAATAATTAGGTGAACTTATCGATAATAAAATTAACGATAGATACTCCGCAACGGCCAGAGAAGACAACATTGTACCCAATGACACTGGCCCTCAACTCCCAACACTTTTCATATAAAAATCCACAATCAAAAAGCACAAAATGAAACGGCGATCAAATGATCGCCGCACTTGAAGTGCTTCTTTTAATGTTTTTCACACTAGAACTTCAGCTTGGCTTTTAACGACAAACCCAATCCCGGCTTAGTCTCAATAACATCCACACCCCTTTCACTGCCGTCAGTTTCAGTAAATGTTCGCTGTATAACCAAACTTTCATCAAGCAAATTTTCCGCTTCAAATTTCAGAGTAAAATAATCAGTCGGATAGAACGAATAGGTGAAATTTAGCGAATTGAACGGCTGTTCAAAAGTATCGGGCGAACCATTACGACCCGCAAAGAATAGTCGCTCACCAAACACGTTGTACGCTAACGTCGCTGAGTGCATGCCATCATCGGCATCGAAACCAATGAGGAAGTTAGCCGAATAATCGGAAGCGCCTTGCAAGCCACGAACATCGTTAGTAGGAGAATCAGCCTCGTCGCCAACAATAAGTTCATGTTCCAGCAAGGTCACATTACCCTGCGTAAAAAATGGGCTTAGCACATCCGTAATATGAGACAGCAAGAAATAGTATTCAAACTCTAGACCAGAAACTTCAGCACTTTCACCGTTTAATACTTCTGCTGCAACATTCTCATCTGTTGCGGCGGACTCAAACAGTTCAATAGGATCAGTAATATCTTTATAGAAAAGACTTACGGTTAAGTTATCGCCAGAGCTGAAATACCACTCCGCTCGCAGGTCGAGATTATCCAACATGGAAGGACGCACATTTGGATTACCATTTACAGACACATCCGTAATTGGATCCAAGAAACTAGAGTTCGCAATATCACGAAGATCCGGGCGTACTGTCGTTTCCGCGTAACTCAAACGAAGCTGAAAGTCTTCAGCCCAGAAGTTCTGAGCCATAAATGTAAATGCTGCAGAGCCAAAATAGTCCGATTCAACGTAGGTTGCTTCGTCAAAAAATTCCGCCACAGGGTTGGGGTCACCCTCCACCCAACCAGCTAGGCTGTCGAACGCTTGCGACAAACCGGATATGGGACTAGCGTCAAACTCATTAGGGTTCCACCCTAGGTTTACTTGCTGATAGTCCTCCCAACGAATACCGCCAGCAAAACGCCAAGCATCATTCCAAGTAATGTCCAGTTTACTATAGGCAGCATTCACTTTATTTGCCGCTAGATAGCTACTGCTTGCATCCTGCACACTAATTTCAAATCCGTAATCGGGGTTTACAACATTTGCATCACTATACAGCTCGCCTAAAGGCCCTATAAAAACTTCCGAATCTTGTGCCGTTGCCCCTAAGTTAAAACGCAACTGTTCAAAGTAGCGTGTTTTTTTCCAACTCTCACTACCACCGATTAACTCAATGCGGAAATCACCCGTTTCGATAGGGAATTTCATTTCCCAGCCTGAGCTCTCCAAGTAATCGTTCAAGTCAGAAAACCGGTATTGGGCAGAACTTCTATCCTGGGAACCTACCCGGCTCTCTAGCACTGCACCACCGTTATTCGGATCAGTCTCGGTAAATGAAATTACACGTAAGCTACTCGGAATATCGGTTGTCGCTTCGCTATCGGAGTAATACCAATCCAGCGAAAGCCCCTCAAGGAAATTCAAAACGCTCAGGTCAAGAACTTCCAGCGTTTCATAGCCGAGTTCGTGTTGACCATGAATTTGATTAATAACAGCTTCCCTCTGCTCAAATTCATACTCGGTATAGCGACGGCCGTTGCCACTGGAGTATTGGTCATTGGCATTATGGAAGTTATCGTACTGAACTTGATCATCGGTATTTCGAATAAATAAATTCGTGGCATCAATACGGTTCTCACTGTTGAGCACCATCCCCAAGCTCAGGTTCCCCGTTATATCAACAGAGAAAGTACTACGCTCAATAAAACCCCGCAACTCTTCTGGATCGCTAAAGCTGCGCTCGTAAATGGTTTCATTACGCCATTTGCTACCGTACGAACCACCGGCTAAAAATCCAAGCTCAATACCATTGTCAAATGCCCACACATTACCGATGTTCAAATCGATACCGACATCTGGCTCGCCGGAATCTTTTTTCACTGAAACATCTCGATAGAGCTCAGAGGCTAAACTTCGATTAATAGCTTCTGCGTCATCCAAAGATAGCTCACCTGAAGACAGGGATTGTATATTGGAAGGATCAAAATTCCCTCGATACTGAGCCAGTCCCGATCGCAAAGCAGCGCTCAGCTCACGTGTTCCGTCGTCCTCGCCCAAGCTGTCATCATCACCGCCAGCGTAAGTCAGGAAATCACCATCCGATTCCGAATTGGAACCCGTTGAGAGCTCCAAGGTAAAGACAAATCCATCGGGAATACCGGTGGTGCGTATATCCACATGACCACTACCAAATGCAGCAGGCATGTCAGCAGAAGCCACTTTCTGTACCGAAAGATTTTCTACAATAGAGGTTGGAAAAATATCTAAAGGAATAACATTACGTGTTAAATCTGGCGACGGAACAACTGCGCCATTCAGTGTAGTGCTCAGGTATCGCTCACCCAAACCACGTACGTAAACATATTTATCATCGACGGTAGTGACGCCGGGTAAACGTCGCAGTGCTTCTGCAACTGTTGAGTCAGCAACACGACCAATCATATCGGAAGTTATAATATCGACAGCAACCGACTGCTCCATGCGCTCAACAATTACATCGTTAGCGGCACTTTTTAAGCGGCCCAATACAATCGTTTCTTCAAGCTGGTGAGCTGTATGAGCGGGAGGAACCGGTGCTTCAGTTTGGTCCTGGGCATGCACCACTGCACTTATCGCAACACTGAGAATGCTCAGCGGAAATGCGGCCAGCGCAACGCGGCCCTTAAAGTATTTCGTTTTCATCTGAACCGACCTGTAGTTTCACTGATGTTTTGTTCGTTGTACAACAGATAGGGCGCCGATTGGCGCCCTAAACCGTTGCTTATTCGTGAGTAGGGCTCACTGAATAATTATTCGAACCAAAGTGCCTGACCACGGTTGCTTGGATCCAGGCCATAAGCCCAGCCAGCAGTCCAGTCATCACCTGAAGTCACAGCACCAATGAAAGTACGACTTTCTGTTGGCGTTACAGTCACTGCACCACCGTTAACAACCATGTCACCCAAAGCCAGTGAGTAGAAACTATTCGCTTCGAACAAAGCAATATTTACATCGGTGTCATCAAAACTTGGATTCTCACCGGTTTCATTAGTCGCCATAGTGTCATTGCTGTTAGCGTTCAGCCAATCCAGAGTGGAAGCACCATCCAGATCGCCTTTAGTCACGTCAGAACAACCGAATACAGATTCAACTATCGCCAGATCCGTCGCGCCGGCATTTTCAATACGTACACAGGAATGTTCATTTTTAGTTGGGTCAACCACGGCATCGGCACCGTATGCAGTCGTTACGATGGCGTTTTCAATCGTTGGGAAATGAGCTTCTCGAACACGTAATCCAGCACCGTTACCTCGAGTACCCTGATCAGATGGCGATATAATGCAAGTCAGATTGCGGATGGTTGCACGGCTGTTTAAGCCACGAGCAATATAATCATCAATAACAACCGCGTCTTTCTTGCTATAGCTACCAATACCATCCGACTCCACGCACTGGTTACCGAAAGTTTCACTTTGAATTACCAGCGCATAATCAAACGTACCCTGGTAGCCTTCGTCAATATCAATAGAGTCGTCACGAACATACAGCGCAACATAGTGAGAGATATTTACTGCGCCACCGAACATTTCAACGCCATCGTCCAGAGTTGAATAGGCCTGCAGATAATCAACAGTCGTACCAGAACCTACGGTATTGAAGGAAATACCATTTAGCTCGTTTTCTGGGGCGACTTCTGCACCGGTGTGCTTAACAATGAAGTAGTTCAAAATACCGGAGTTGTCCGCATTATTGTCACCGCCGTAATGAGTCTGACCAGCACCGGCTTTACCTTCAGCCTCTACGTGACATTCCTCACCAGTTGCCAAGGCAATATCGACACCCATGGTACCGGTATATTCACATTTATTGGTGATACCGAAACCGTTGATAAGCATACCGCCCCACTCGCCGTCAGCTTCAGCAGCTACAGAGCCATCTACGGCATCACTAGTAGAAGTAACGGTAATGGGAGCATCTGCGGCACCTTCAGCAAACATCTGTGAACCGCGGTTAATCACGAAATAATCGTCGGAAGAGCGGAACGCTAAAGTTGCGCCAGCTTCAATGCGAAGAACAGAACCGTCACCACCCTGAGCAATACCAGCAGCCGACAGGTCAGCATTAGAGCTATAGTTCTTACCAATAACCAAGCTACCGTTGAAAACATGTACACCATCGTTTGGTAGGTCGTTTAAAGTAAGGTCTTCTTCCTGATCGTAGGGCTTGCTCAGAGAAACAAAGTCTGTACCGTAAGTACAGTGGCCAGTAGCTGCATCGTAGCTACCTTGACGAGTAACACTGCTGTCAATATAGGAGGCGCATGGATTCGAACCCGTACTTGGTTCGCCGTCACCAGCTTGGTTATTACTATTTACAATTTGGTCACCAGCAACGGAGTTATCGATGGGTGAATTATTCGCTGCATCGATTTTAATATCTCCACCACCACAAGCAACCAGGCTTGCGGAAACCGCGCAAATGCCAACTAAGCTCTTAATTTTCATAGTGTTAACTCTCTCTAAGAAGTTACGTAATGTGAAATTGATAAAAATCCACCTCCCGCTGCTCTATCCACAACACGAAATGCATTTTCTAAAATTTTTGATCAAGGCTCTAAGTAAGCAACTACACGCAAAAGCTGAAAGCCCCGCCCCGCCCGTACAAAAAGCCGTCGCCATAAATCATTGATCTGGCGCGCATATACTTCCGCTTTTTTGTGACAACTGGATGACAAAGATGTGATGGTTGAATGACAAAAAAGCATAAATGGAATGCCCTTTGCGATCATTTTTCCAGCATTGCCACTCGCACTGGCACGTCCGAGAAAGCCGCTGTTAACTTGTCAGGACGAAGTACGAAAGAATATGGGGAAGTAACATAACAAGAGTTTATTAATTTTTATTGACAGCAAAAATTGCCGCAAAAGTGGCATTGTTTAGATATTGGTCTACGTGCAAAAAATGTCACGTAAAACTGTATTACCGCCACACGGACATGCGTAAATTACCTACACTGAAGTTGTCATATATCTGTAATATTTCAACAGTATGTTGTGCGCGCGACAAGGACGGCGTTTTAGTTATAAAAGTGCTGCGCTGGGTACCAAGCAGTCAAAATGAACCCTAACTTTAGTCCTTACTTACAAAAGCGAATCGCTATGAACACTTTGGTGAAGTTACGCCACGTCCTCTTTGTTCTTATTCTTCTTTCCTCTTTTTCTGTTGCCGCAATCGAACCTTTTCCTTCAGGTACCGACGGCAAACTCTTCACTGTAGAAGGCTCTAATACCGTAGGCGCCAAGCTGGCACCAAGCTGGGTCAAATCTTGGATGGAGGCTAAGGGTGCAACCAATGTTTCCGTTGAGCCACAAAAGAATCCAAATGAGTATCGCGTGAGCGGTACTCTAAAGAATGGATCCATTTATGTTGATCTTCATGCCCACGGATCCACAACTGGCTTTAAAGGTCTGCTAGTGGGCACTGCAGACATTGCGATGGCCTCTCGAGGCATTAAAAGTAGCGAAGTCAGCGCGCTCAGCGCCACTTATGGCGATATGCATAGCCTGTCTGCGGAGCATGTGGTTGCGATCGATGGTTTAGCCATTATCGCAAACTCCCAGAACCCGGTTGATAGCCTTTCGGTTAGCCAAATTGCTCGAATTTTTTCTGGCGAGATTAACAACTGGGCCGATGTCGGTGGCGCAAACAGAGCCATTAGTATCTATGCCCGTGACAGTGAATCGGGTACATGGGATACCTTTAAAAATTTGGTATTAGCGAAAACCTATACCCTATCGGAGAAAGCACAGCGATTTGAATCAAACGATGAGCTTTCCGACAGCGTAAGTTCAGATGCGGGTGGTATCGGCTTTGTTGGTTTAGCCTCAGTACGAAAATCCAAGGCAATGGCCATCAACGAAAACAATACAACACCGCTAAAACCAGAGGTAATTTATGTCGCCACCGAAGACTACGCACTCTCTCGTCGGCTTTATATGTACACGCCGGAACAACCACGCAACACCTTCGTTACCGATTTCATTGAATACGCCCACGGCGAAGCCGGGCAGACAATCGTAGAAAAAATTGGCTTTATTTCACAAAACCCCATTAAATCGAAAGTAGCGGAGCTTGAAGGTCCAAAGGAGTACCAGCAACTGGCCAGATATGCAGAACGCTTATCCGTTAACTTCCGCTTTAAAGCGGGTGCATCTTCCCTAGATAACAAAGCGAAAAAGGATATTATACGACTGACGAATTATTTGAAGAGTAACAAATTGGACAAACTAAAAATCCAGCTAGTGGGATTTAGCGATTCAGAAGATTCAGACAACCGGGCAGAAGTATTATCGCGCCTGCGCGCATCCGCAGTAAAAATTGCTCTTTTCCGAAATGGTATAAAATCTGAGCCAGTTTTAGGCTATGGGTCCGATTTACTGGTCGCCAATTCTAACGGCAGCGGCAGCGGTAAAAACAGCCGCGTGGAAGTATGGCTATATTAGACCTAAAAAATGGGTGAAAAATCGGAGGGTATAGCGAATAGATGAGCATCTCTCTCCCATATTTAACTCCGCGCTGGCAACGCAGATAGCTTTTCAACCACCGACTAGCAGCTCTTATGCGGCCCTAAGTTTATCCCTCCTTTCACCGAAACTTAACACGCTGCTATAATAATGAAAATCATCAGCCCCCCTGAACTGCGCCATGGATAGCCCGCACCCCATCACAATAAGAGTTGGTATTAGTGCCTGTCTCCTAGGTGATCGGGTTCGCTACGATGGTGGGCATAAACACGATAAATACATTACGCAAACCCTGGGTAACTTTTTCGAATTCTCGCACTTTTGCCCAGAAGTGAGTATAGGACTTGGCATTCCACGCGAACCCATACGCATTGTGCTGGAGGGCGATTTGAGTTCTCCTGTGCAACGAGTCCTGGGAACTAAGGATACCAGCAAAGAATTTACTCAAGAGCTAAAGAATTGCGCGGACGCACAGCAAGAGTGGGTGGCCAACCTTTGCGGTTATATTTTCAAAAAGGATTCGCCTAGCTGCGGAATGGCGCGTGTAAAGGCCTACCATAATGAACACCCCACGCGAAAAGGCGTAGGCCTATTCTCTTCACAGCTTATGAGCAATAATCCGTTACTACCCTGCGAAGAGGAAGGTCGTTTACACGACTTGCCACTGAGGGAGAATTTTATAGAGCGGGTTTATGTGTACCACCGCTGGAAACAACTGCTTTCCGGGGGGCTTACAGCTAAAGCGCTTATTACCTTTCACGCCCGCCATAAATATTTGTTGATGAGCCACTCTCAAAAAGCTTATCGCGAGCTCGGTCGCTACCTATCGAATATCCCTGGCGAAAATCTAGACGCCTTTGGGGAAAGCTATATTACTCAACTTATGGCGGCCCTTACGCAGCTCGCGAGCCGAAAGAATCATGTTAATGTGTTAATGCATATTTTTGGCTATTTGAAAAATAAAATTGATGGTGACGATAAAAAAGAGATCTTACGGGCGATTGAAACCTGCAGAATTAAAAGCGGCCCGTTAACCATTCCCCGTACGCTGCTCCGGCACCATTTTCGCAAACACCCAAATAGCTATATCGATAATTCTTATTACCTTTCCCCCTACCCAGACGAGCTCAACTTTTGATACATAACAAGGAATAGGCCTGTGTATTTTTTATGGAGTTTTCAGCTCCAACAAGGTTCGGCCTCTGCGCTCAAGCTCATGGTAGGCCCAGCGGTAGCGCGGAATACTACTAAACAACTCGTCAAAACTACCATCTTTATGAGCCAGTTTTAAACCACGCTCTATACGATCCGCCAGCGCGTGATTTTCTTTCGTCACATAAAAGTAGTATGCGCCTGGCTGCTTAAGTAGCAAATGTTTTTCGATTGCCAGCGGCAATGAGGGGTAAAAATCTACTTCCGACTGGATTTGATAAATACCTCGCGAGAAATAATCAAAACGTCGAGCAGCCAGCATTTTAAACAGTCGGCCATAACCGGGAACAGTCAGTAACTTTAAGCCATTCACCTCCATCACACTAACATCCGGCCACTGGGAACCCATGCCACCGGTCAAAGCCGCCAACTGTTCTAGCGAATCAATCTTATCGAAGCGCGTCTGATCGTCTTCGTGTATCAGTAGCAAGCGGTACTGACTCAGCCCCTTAAGTAGCGGTACTTTAATCGCTAGCAACTGCTGTTCAAAATCGTCGCTGGCGGGAGACCAGATGACATCCACAAAGCCTCTGGTTAAACCTATACGCAAACGCTTGTCACGCATCCAATACGAGTGGGAACGATAAGTCCAGGGCCCCTCTTGAGCTACAGTTTTATCCAGCGCTAGACGCAGCAACTGAGAAAAATAATAATCTTCGTGATTAATATCTTGGGAAAGTTGATAGGGAAAGGTGACGGTTAAGACCTTCTGGGAAGACGCCTGAGCTATAGCCAGTGGACACGCAATAACCATAAGACATATACAGACCAAAATTCTTAACATTCTCACAAGAACCCACAAATTTGCATATCAGTCATTGTTTACAGTTTAGGCAAAAATGCGGGGTTCTGCTGGCTAATACACTGGTTTTTCTCCCGAAGGCCGATTTTTAAAGCGCTTAATACTCCACCAATAACGCTCAGGATGGGGAGCAATGATACGCTCTATTTCGCGGTTGATTTGCCGGGTATCCGACTGCGCATCGCCACTGGGGAAACTCGCTATGGCGGCGTAAATCTGTAGACAATAGCGGGTATTGTCGGCACTACGATAGTGGCCATAGGGCACAACTAGTGCGTTGGTCGCCGCGGCCAAACGGCTAAGGGCAATTGTTGTGGAAGCCGGTACTGCTAAAAAATCGGCAAAAACGGTATTTTTATTCTTTACCTCGATATCCGGCGCATACCAGACCACTCCGTTTCGCTTGAGCGTTCGAGTAATACCGACCAAATTGCTCACTGAGAAAAAATGGTTGCCATACTGGTGGCGGGCATCGCGCAAAAAGGCATCGACAATAGGGTCCGAAGGCTGACGATACGTAAAGGCGAAAGTGCGATCTTTACGCGCCAAATAGCCTCCCAGCGCAGCGTTTAAATCGAGACTACCATAATGGCAGGACAGCATAATAATTCCGCGCCCGGAATCCAGCGCCGCCTGCCAGTGATCAGCCCCCTTCAGCTCAATATTTGGCCAAAACCGTTTGGCGGGATTTCCAAACCAGACCTCTAATGTTTCAGCAATGCTTATACCAAGCTCACTAAAGCTCGCCTCAAGGCGGTCTTGCTTTTCCTTATCTGAAAGCTCGGGGTAACACAGGCCGATATTCGTCTCGGCAATATGGCGCACCCGCTTACCCAATCGCGCGATTAGCCAGCCCAGGCCTCGGCCCATTCGCAGTAATATGGCATGGGGTAGCAACGCCAACAGCCGACACAGCAACAATACCACCCCCAATAGCCAGTACTTCGGCGAAGCATTGAAAAACAGCTTTCGCCACATAGAGAAAGAAATACCGCTGTTGTTTGGCGGACGATAGGCAGCAGAAGAGCTTGATGTTTCAGGCATGGCAGAGAACTACAAAAGCATTGGGGCGCGCATTATTTCGCAGCTTTAAGCAAAATGCGAGGCTCACATTTTACGGTAACTGACAAAAGCCAACTGACGGCTGTCTGGAGACCAGCTGGGGACGTTCAAGCTACCCTGGCCACCGTAGAAGACCTCTGTAAGATCCCGCTCTTCGCCGGTTTGTAAATCCAGTAATACCAGCTTCACATCTCTCCCAAAAGGATGATCCTGCTGCTGGTCATCGAGGTAACGGATAAACACCAGCTTCTTGCCGTCCGGCGACGGGTGGGGAAACCAATCGGAATGGGGCGATTGAACCATCTGCTTTGGATTCGAGCCGTCAGCATCCATACGCCAGACCTGCATCATGCCGCTTTGATAGGAGTTGTAATAAATATGCTGGCCATCGGTGGAGTAATCAGGCCCATCATCCAAACCGGACGTGGATGTTAACCGGGTTTCTTCACCGCCCTCGACCGCAATACTATAGATGTCGTAGTCTGTGCTTATTGGCCGCCCCGCCACGTAAGCCAAGGTTTTTCCATCAGGCGACCAGCCATGCCAATAAGAAGGATACCGTTCCGTGACACGGCGCGGTTCGCCACCATCAATAGGCAAAATGTAAATCACCGATTGCCCCTCGCTGTCCTCCGCATGGTGGCTGATCACAATATGTTTACCATCAGGAGAAATTCCGTGGTCATTGTTACAGCGACCGGCAAATTCGCTATTGATCAGTTCTGCCTTGGTTCCCGACAAATCAAAGCGATACAGCCTCCCCTGTTGGTTAAAAACCAGAAAGCCATCGGCTGGGTGCCAGTTAGGCGCTTCAAACACAACCTCAGCGCGATAGATAACCCTTCGCTCGCCAGTGGCAACCTGAAGAAGTTCGAGTTGGCTTTCTACGGAAAGATCTTGGGGCATAAGGAGTTCTCCAATGTTTTAATAGCTATACTTGGGCGAAAGTCACCCGTCTTTATCAATGGACACCATTATAGTGCCAACTGCGTTAGCAACTCGTAGAAACCCACCCTTCTGTATACAGTATTTATACTGTCTACTGGCGCTGCTTATGAGCGTTACCGCGTGCGCAGAAGGCTCATCGCCGCCCAGTAATATTATCTACCCAGAATCGCTCACCCTCAACTACCAGCAGCGGGACGCCTACTTTGTAAAGTTACTGACATTGGCGCTGGAAAAAAGTGGGGCGTCTTATACTCTTTCAAAAAAAACACTGCCTACCATGAGCGAAAGCCGCAGTGCGATATATCTGCAACAAAATCGCTATACCATCCACTGGTTTATGACCAACAACATTCACGAAACACGACTTATCCCCATTCGAATCCCTCTTTACAAAGGCCTTGCAGGATGGAGACTGTTCTTTATCCACCCAGAATCCATTAAGACATTTGCGGGTATAAACAATGTCGAAAAGCTCAAGCGCTATCGCGCGGTGCAGGGCACCGATTGGCCAGACTCGCCGGTATTAAAAAGTAACGGCTTTCGCCTCAGCCTGTCGCCGCAATGGGAAAGTATGATTGAACTTACCCACTTAAAACGGATCGACTATTTCCCCCGCGCATTAACTGAAATTTGGCAAGAAGCTGAATTAATAAAAAGCAAAAATCTTACTGTGGAGCATACACTTGTGCTGCAATACCCTGCAGCCTACTATTTTTTTGTTGGCAAGCAATATTCAGAGCAGGCAAAAATGATCGAAAAAGGGCTGCATGCGGCGATTGCCGATGGTTCTTTTAACGCGCTTTTCCTAGAAACCTTTGGCGAAGATATAGCCAAATCAAATATTGGTAAGCGACGAATTTTACGCATCAACAACCCTCTATTACCACCACGAACGCCTCTAAACACATCTAAACTTTGGTACACCCCGTCGGGCGCGAAAGACTAGACACTCCAGCCTGGGAGTAACCT
The DNA here is from genome assembly GCF_014211975.1 of Teredinibacter haidensis. NCBI lineage: Bacteria > Pseudomonadati > Pseudomonadota > Gammaproteobacteria > Cellvibrionales > Cellvibrionaceae > Teredinibacter > Teredinibacter haidensis. Next base: position 4,537,010 of record NZ_CP060084.1, on the reverse strand, counting down.
TCCATGACCAAGATAGTATCGCGTTTTGGGGCATTAAAAAATGTTACACTGCACAACCCATATCAACAAACAAACCCGAATTCATTAGCTCTGCTTTAACACTGCCTGTTGCCGATACTTCAATTCAAATATTCACAGCAGAATCCATTTAAAAAGCAGTATAAATCTACTGTAAAGACATTAATAAATTAAGGAGACCCCGGTGACAGAACGCAAACGAATAGCACTTCTTATCGATTGTGACAATGTCAGTCATAATTCAATTGAGGGCGTATTGGAAGAGCTGGCAAAATACGGGATGGTCAACGTCCGTCATGCACACGGAGACTGGAACAATCCATCCT